>NZ_CP046916.1:0-313436 GCF_009789675.1 Paraburkholderia acidisoli
ATGAGTACGAGTCAACTGCAGTCTGGCTATCAAACCGAGCTGGCGGATTTTCGCGTCACGTTCAGCCGTGGCGGCGCCTATACCGCCATCGTGCTCGTGCTGCTCGGCGTGGGGCTCGACTACGCGCAGTATCCGGAGTGGCTCACGCCGTTCGCGGCCGCGCGCTTCGTGGTGTCGCTGCTGATCGGCGGGATCGTGCTCATGCTCAACGGCGACTCGGGGCGGCGGCTCGCGCCCTGGCTCACGCTCTCGTGGCTGCTGCTGCCGCAGATCATGATCTCGTGGATGATCTGGCAAACCGACGGCGTGCTGTCGCCCTATTACATGGGCCTCACGCTCGCCATTTTCGCTTCGGGCATCGCGTTGCCATTCGGCTTGTGGCAGAACCTCGTGTTCGGCGTGCTGTCCTGCTTCTTCTACCTGCTCGCCTGCGTGTTCCATCCAGGCGGCATCGCTTCGATCGGCACGATGACCGTCAATCTTCTGCTCCTGCTGTTCGCCGCCGCCGCCAGCGCCGTGTACACGTTCTTCAACGAGCGGGTGCGCTTCATGCTGTTTCGCCTGAAGGCGGAAGTCTCGGCGAAAAACACCGAACTCGAAGTCATCAACCAGCGGCTGCTCGACATCAAGGGCCAGCTGTTGCAGCAGGAAAAGATGGCGGCGATCGGTACGCTCGCCGCGGGCCTGCTGCACGAGGTCAATAACCCGGTCAACTTCTGCCTGATGGCGATCGAAGTGGCCATGGAAGAACCCGTCGCCAAGACCGAGGCCGGCATTCAGGAATGTCTCGTCGATGCGCGCCAGGGCATGCAGCGCATCCAGCACATCGTTTCGGACCTGAAGACCTTCGCCTACCGCAAGCCCGGCGCCGACGCCGAAGTGGGCACGCCGTTCCTGTTCGAGAAGGCGCTCGATTCGGCGGTGCGGCTGGTCGGCCACGAGCTGCGCGGCGTCGCGGTCACGCGCGAGCTGCCCGACGACACGCTGGTGCTCGGCGACGAAGCCGCCATCATCGGCGTGCTGATCAATCTGCTCTCCAACGCCGTGCTCGCCATGCGCAAGGCGGGCACGCCGAAGCCGGCCATCCACGTGTCCGTGAAGTGGGTCGACGAGCGTCTGCACGTGAACGTGCGCGACAACGGCCCCGGCATCGCCGACGAGCATCTCGCGCGCGTGTTCGAGCCGTTCTTCACGACGCGCGACGTGGGCCAGGGCCTGGGCCTCGGGCTGTCGATCAGCTATGCCGTGATCGAGCGTCACGGCGGCCTGCTGTTCGCCGAGAGCGAGCTGGGAAGCTGGGCCGCGTTCAGCTTCGACCTCTCGCGCGCAACCTGATGCCACCGTATGCGCCCATGACTGCGCCGATGAACCGACGCGCGAATCGAGATCCCTCATGAACCCGTCCAGCGACGCCACCCCAACCGCCCGGCCCACCGTGCTCTACGTCGACGACGAAGCGCTCGCGGGCAAGTATTTCGCGCGCGCGGTCGGCGCCGAGTACGACGTCCTGCTCGCCACGAGCTGCGACGAAGCCATTGCCGTTCTGCACGACAACGCGCAGGTCGCCGTGCTGCTCACCGACTTCCGCATGCCCGGCCGCGACGGCGGCGAGCTGCTGGAAGCGGTCGCGCACGACTACCCGCGCATCGTGCGCATTCTCGTCACCGCCTATACCGACATCGACGTGCTGCAAGAAAAACTCAAATCCGGTGCGGTGTTCCGCATCCTCGAAAAGCCGCTCAGGCCCGCCTCCGTGCGCGATACGCTGCAACTGGCGTTCGAGCGCTACCACGAATCCCCCCCTATCCAGGGTCAAACGCACAGGAGTTGTTGATGAACGAAGCGAAAGCCACCCAGGAGTCGGCACCGGCGATCATCTTCGTCGATGACGAGGCCACGGCCGTGAAGTATTTCCAGCGTGCGATCGGAAGCCTGGCGCCGGTACTGACCGGCAGCTCGGTGGAAGAAGGCAAGGCGCTGCTGGACGCGCACGGCGACAAGGTGGGGGTCCTTGTCTCCGACCAGCGCATGCCGGGCGAATTCGGCAACGAATTGCTGCGTTACGCGAGCGAGCGTTATCCGCATGTCGTGCGGATTCTGACCACCGCCTATTCGGAAATCGATCAGACCGTCGCGGCCGTCAACCTCGGCCACATCCATCGCTACATCAAGAAGCCGTGGGACATCACGGCGCTGCGCATGGAGCTGAAGCAGGCGCTCGAACTCGCCGACCTGCGCAAGGAACGCGACCAGTTGCTGCGCGAAAAGCTCGGCGTGCTGCAAAAGCAGACGCTCGCCACGCGCATCGGCCTCGTGCGCACGCTCGCCGCCGCGCTGATCGGCCCGGAACGCTTTCAGCCGGTGGAGACGTACCTCGCCGCCGCCGTGCTCGCCGACGTGCAGGGCAGCGAGCCCGACTGGCTGGTGCTCGACTATTCCGATCTGGTCGCCGCCGAAAGCGCGCGCAACGGTTCGTTCGGCCATCTGATCGCCGAAAATCTGGCGGCGCTGCGCAACCGTCACGTGGGATCGACGGTCGGCAACGCGGTCGCGGCCGTGGCCGACACGCTCGAAGCCGCGGGCCTCAAGGTGCGCCGCGAAGGCGACGGCATCGTGCTCGAGGAACGCACCGCGTTCGCGGAGTTCCTGGGCGAGCCGGCCAGCAAGGCGGTCTCGGTGCAGCACGCGGTGTGGCTCGCGAGCCTGCTCTGGCTCGACGGTCTCGACTTCGCGCTGGAGCCGGTGCGCAAGGGCGAAGCCATTGCGTTGCTGCCCGCGCAGCACAAGACCGAATTCCCCGTGGATCGCCTCGCCACCTGGATCGAGCAGTTCTAGGCGGAGCGCGTCGCACCGCCAGCCGCGATGGCCGCCGCTGCATAACGGCGGCCATCTTGCATTTCTCAGTGCCGGCGCAGCACCGCGCGCATGTCGCGGATGTCGCCCGCCTCGGGCTTGCCGTCGTACTTCTGCGCCGCCACGGTGGCCGCGCCCGTGCGATTGGGATCTTGCGCGATCTCCGTATCGATCTTGCGGCGGATCAGCGCGTGGATCGCCACGTTCGCCTCGCTGCGGCGCATGCCCACGTCGCGCATCAGGTCGTAGGCGCTGCGCAGCGAAGGATCTTCCTTGACCGAACTCGCGAGCCGTTTGGTCTTGTCGCGCTGCGAAAGCCCCGGCTCGGTCAGATTGCGATGGAACGCTTCGAGGTTGCCCTCCTTCTCCGTGGCGAACTCGTTCACGTGATAGTCGACCACCTCGTAGGCGTGCTTCGCGGCAATATCGGCGCGGCCCTTTTTCGCTTCCGTCGATTTGGTTTCGTCGATGTGCTTGCCCGTGAGCAGGCTGCGGAACAGCACTTCGTCGGCCTCGCTCTTCGCGTTGGCCTTGAGCGCGGCCTGCGCGCCGTCGATGGCTTCCTGCGGCGTCGAAGACGAATAGGCCACGTCCTTCATGTCCATGCGCTTCGTCAAGAAGCGATCGTTGATGTCGCGTTCCTTGTCGTCGCGCATGCGCTGCTTGAGGCCGCGCACGCCCTTCGCCAGGTCGAGCGCATTCGCGAAGCCGAGCGAGAGACCCGCGCTTTTCGCGCCGATAGCCGCCGCCGCGCCGGGCGCCGCCGCGATGCCGAGCGTGCCGCCGAGCACCGCGCCCGCCGAGGCGAAGCCCACGGTGTTGCGCGTGAGTTCGTAGGTCGCGCGGTTGCGCCGCTTGCCCGCCACTTCGTCCTTGATATAGGCGGTGAGGAACACGTTCTTCGCGTGCGCGGCCGCTTCCTTGTGCTCGGGCTTGTCGCTCGCCGCGAGCTTCGCGACCTTGTCCATGTCGTACACGAACTTGCCCTTCTTGTCCTTCGTGAGGATCAGCGTGTCGAGCTGCGGGTCTTTCTGGAAACGCTCGACGTCTTTCGCGAGCATGCTGTCGAGCTGCTTTTCATAGCGCTTGCCCTTTTGCACCGAAGCCGCCAGCGCGTGGCCGTTCATCGCGCCGAGCATGGCGTCGTGAATGCCGCCCACGCCCGCGCCCGTGCCGAGCAGCGCCGCATTGGCCTCGCCGTGAATGCCCGCCGCCGTGGCGTTGAACAGATTGCCGAACGGCCGGATACCGACCGCTTCGATCGCGGTGAAGCCCGGCTTGCTGCGGTCGTACGCCTGACCGATATCGCGCTTGCGCGGCGGCACGACGAATTTCGGATCGGCCGGGTCCTTGAGTTTGGACGCGTCCTTGACGGCTTTATCGGTGTCCTTGGCCCAGTCTTTGGTGTCGGTCTTGAAGTCGAATTCGGCGAGCTGATACGACTCGGTGGCCTTGGCCGCGGGCTTCGTGCTCGCGCCCGGCCGCCATTTGCCGATGGAAGCGAGCTTCGCGAACGGCGCGGAGCCGGTTTTCTCGGCGCTCGGGGTCGCGGTCCCGGCGGTTTTGTGGTTCGTGGGCGGGGGGCTCGCGGGGGGCTGCGTGCTGGCGCGAGTGCCGGTGGCGGTTTTCGTTTCCACCGCTGACGTTTTGGGCGCGGCGGTTTCCGTCGATGGGGCTTTCGGCGCGGCCGCGCGCACCGACTCGAAATGCCCGTGCTGATCCCACACCACGCCGCGATGTGTCGGCGGTTTGGCGGCGGCGTCGTCGGCGCGCAGCGTGGCGATCTGCGTAACGGGGTGTTGGTCGTCGATACCGGCCTGCACCACGCCCACCTGCAGATCCACGCCGTACTTCTTGTTGACGAGCGAGACCAGGTCGCGGCCGTGGCCGCCGTTGCCCATGTCGAGCAGCAGCATCTTGCCCGCTTCGTCGGGACGCTTGCTGTCGAAGGCGGCGCGAATCTCGCGCGCGGCCTGATGGCGCTCACCTTGATCGAGCTTCGGCGCGGCAATGTCGAGCAGCGAATAGATCGCGCAATTGTTGCTGCGGCCCGAGTTGTGCACGACTTCGAGCCCGAGCCCTTGCAGATGCGACTCGAACTTCTGGTTCAGCGAGGCCGTGGCGCGATACTGTGCGTCGCGCTGCTCGGGCGTCACGTCGGGAACGACCACGTCGTCGGACTTCGTGGTTTTCGCCGCGGAGTCCTTCCCGGCGTCCTCGCCAGTTTCTTTGCTGCTTTTCTTGCCGATCGCCTCGCCCGTTTCATCGTCGACAAGGATTTTGACCGGCGGTTTCGTCACGCCGAGGCTGGTCCCGGACGCATGGCTGTGCGTGGAGGCCGTGCTCGACGTACGCGCGAGGCTCGCGCGCGGCGACGTAGGCGCGCCCTCGAAACCGAGCTTCGCGAAGGCTTCCGAAGACGCCGTGCGCGGCGTGCCCGCGCTCGCCTTGTGGCCACCGGGCAGATGACTCGCGAGCTTGTGGCGCGCCTTCGCGAACGAGCCGATCTGCAACCCCGAAGCCGGCATCGCCGTGGGCGCCGTCTTCTGCTGCGGGGTTTTTTGCGGCGAAGACTTCGCGGTGTCGTCGGTCTTGACGGAGGTCGTCGCGGTCTGCACCTGCGTGTGGCCGCTGCCGAGTTTGAACATGGTGTGCTCCTTTGCAGCCTGGGGTTGCAGCCCGAATCACGCGCCGTCGCGTGAACCGCGCGCTCAGACGGAATGGGGCTCGTGCGATGCGGCTTCGCGGCTATCGTCGGCCGGCTCGTCGCTTTCGTGGCCCAGCAGTTGGCGCATGGCCTTGCGCACCCACGGATCGGCGCTATCCACATGCGCGCTCGCGTAGGCGTGCCAGAGCGGATCGCCGAGCATGCGCAGGCACAGCGCCTTGAGGTCGGGGCATTGCTCGTCGGGCAAGCCGTTCACGAGCTGCCACGCCTCGTGCGCGCGGCCGCGCTGCAACGCGATCATCACGGGGAACGCGAGCACGTCGCGGCTCGCGGGGCAGCGCTCGTGCAGTTGCGCGAGCACGCCTTCGGCTTCGTCGAGGCGGCCCCCGCAGATATGCGCGACGACCTCGCGCGCGAGCGCCGTGGCATCGGGTTCGGCCACGGCCGGGTTCACGTTCGCGCCCGCGGCTTCGCTTGTTCGAGCGAGCGCGTTCGCATCCATCGTCGCCAGGCTCATCGCGCGCCGCTCCTTACGCCACCGTGGACAACGCCTGCACGGCCGCGACGCCGCCGTTCATCATCGTCGTGGCCGCGAGACCTTCGGGCGTGAGCGTGGCCGCGCCACCCGCCGCCTGCGCCGCGCTGCCCGCGATCTGCTCGACGCTTTCCAGCGCTTTCTGCGGGTTCAGCGTGAGCAGCGACTCGCCGAGCTTGCCCGCGCCTTCCACCGCGTGCAGCGCGCCGCCCACCACGTCCTTGGCGGCATTGCCGATGTCGTGAAACAGACTGCCGATCGGATTCATCTGGATTCCTTATGAAGTCGTCATGAAAACAGGGCGATACCGCGAGCGCGACGCCATCCAGGCGAGTGGCGCGGCGCGCTCGTGCGTCACGCCATCGTCAGAAGTCGTTCTGCTGATTCAGGTCGCCCGCGCTCACCGTGACTTGCGCCGACGAGAACGTGACGTTGCCGCCGTCGCCGGTTTCGGGCTTCACGCCGCTCATCATCGCGCCGAGCGCGCCCTTGCCGCCGTCTTCGAGGCGCTGGATTTCCTTGGTCGCGCCCGAGTTGAACGACACCGAGCCGTCCTTGTTGATCTGGCCGACGGAGTCGCCGCTGCCGTTGTAGAGCGTGCCGTTCGAGTCGGCTTGCAGATGCAGCGCCTCGCCGCCCGCGCCCGTGTTGAGCTTGACGTCGTGCAGGCCCTGACCTTGACCCGTGCCGCCCACGCCGCCGCCGACACCGCCCGCGCCACCCGTGCCGCCACCGACACCGCCCGTGCCGCCGCCCGCGCCGCCGCCGTAGTTGCCGGCCGTCTGACCGCCGCCTTGCGAGCCGCCGCCTTGTTCGAGCGACTGGATGTCTTGCAGCAATTGCTGGACGCCGCCGAGTTGACCGGCGTCGGCCGAGCCCTGGCCCGCGCCGCCCGTGCCGCCGCTACCCTGGCCGCCGCTGCCCGAGTTCTGGCCGCCGGTCAGCAGCTGCTCGATGTCCTGCAGGATCTTGGCGATCGAGCTGCCGTCGTCGCCGCCGACGTTGCCGCTGCCTTGCGTAAAGCCCGAGACGCCGCTCGACGAATCCAGGTAGGCCGATGAAATCGAGTTGCTCATGCTGATTGCTCCCGCTGAAGAGTGTTGGATCGAATGCTGAATCGAAACGAACCGTCGACACGGGTCGAGCGCGCGTCAGTTCAACGCACAGCGTAGAAGCGCGTCGCGACGAACAGTGCCGCCGACGCGAAGCGAAGTCGCGCGAGCCGAATCCGCATGACCGCAATGCCAGTTTCAGGGCGCGGCACGCGATGGCGCGGGCGCGGCACGGGCATGGCACGCGCTCGCGAGGTTCGCGGGCCTGGCCGTGGCTTCGCGCGGCGCAGGCGGCGCGCGCCGGGCTTCATCGACAATCGACGGCGTTCGGGCTTGCGGCCGGGGCGCGTAGCCCGAGGCGCGTAGCCCGCCGCGCGCCACCAGAATGTCGTGCCATCCCGCGCCTTTCGCGCATTGCGCTTTCGGAGCCATCATGTCGAATCAACTGCTCGTGTCGAACGCTCTACTCGCGGTGTTTTCCTGGGGCGTGCGTTGCGGCGCGCGCGCCGAACTCGAAGAGATGCTGCAAGCGGTGCGCGTGCTGCAACCGCGCGGCGCGATTGGCGACGTGTGCGAGGCGCGCATGGAGATCGGCGCGCGCAACTGGCTCGCCGCCTCGCGCATCCTGCGCGAAGCCGACGCGCGCGGCGACGGCGGCCCGATCGTATGGGCGCTGCACAGCTGGTGCCTGCATGCGCTCGGCGACGTCGAATGGCAGCGTCTCGCGCATGCCGTGCTCGACAGCGGCGACGCCACCGCGATGGCCATCGTCGACCGCTTCCTGCCGCATGCGCAGGACGACGCGCACGAGGGTTATCGGCATGACGATGCGCGCGCACGCATCAACGAGGCGCTGAGCGTGGGCGCGCTTTGAGCGCGTCCGGCGTGGGAGCGAAGGTCGTTGGCTCGAAACGGGGATCGCAGAGCGCGTGGCACCCGGTTTCCAGCAAGACTTCGTATCGCGCCGCGCATGCGCTCCCCGATACGGCGACTCACGCGGCTTCGCCCGCCGCCGCTTTTTCGCACGGCCTGACCCGCCTGCACGCCGCCGCGCTCGCGTTCGTTTGCGCGAGCCTCGCCGCCTGTGCGAGCGCGCCGCGCCCCGTGACCGACTACAGCCTGCCGGACATGCTGCGCGCCGGCCCCGAGCAGCATCTCGACGACGTGCTCACCGCGCACGGCCAGACCGTGTACGAGTGCCGCGGCTCCGGCACCGAGCGTTACTGGATCCGCGAAGGCGATCTGGCAACGCTCGTGGATACGGGACGCCGCAGCGTGGGCACCGTCGCGCCGGGCGGCTATTTCCTCGCCTACGACGGCAGCCAGGTGCGCGTGCGCCGCGACGCGCATACGCAGGTCACGGCGGGCACGCTGCCGTGGGCGCGCCTGATCGCCCAGGACAACGCGCGGCGCCGCTTCAACGCCGCCGCGCACGGCCGCTTCGCGCGCACCGACGTGGTCGCGCGCCTGCACACCACCGGCGGCCTGCCGCCCGACCCGCTCTGCGACCGCGAAGGCGGCACGCTGCTCGTGCCCTATTCCGCCGATTACCTCGTCTACAGCCCCGCCTACGTGCCGCGTTCCGCGCCGCACTTTGCCCCGCCACTTCGCCCTCGTTCCTCGCAGCATTCCCGCCCGATCCGTCCCTCGACGGTTCCTGACGTTCTGCCCGCACAACGGTAACAGCCACCTCCACGATCCTCAAATTGTGTAAGCGGTTGGATTACATCGTGTAAGACTTTGTAGGAAAGCCAAGCCCAGCATGGGGCGGCGGCCTACGAGCGCCACACGTTGGCTCGTCGTATGAACATTTGCCCGTATGTGGGACGGGGTCGAAACGGTGAAACTCCCGGCAACTTCCGCCAATTTCCGCGCTATCCCGGTTTCTTCACACGATTGCAGCGCAGCAAACGCGCCGTGCAAAACACTCTTCAATGCGTATTTAACAAAATGTTACGTACCTGACCGGGGAGTCCTCATACCTTTCGTCTGCCGGGGCGCATTTCGCTCCGGCCTCACAGCGACCGTGAGACAAGACCATGAGCAACGGAAGGTTCAGCTTGCCGAGGACACTATTGAAAGTCGCACTATTCACTCATGACCCGCGCATGGTTCAACTCGTGGAGTCGTCGCTTGCCGCCGAGGGCGTCGAGTGCGCGCGTTACGGCGAGGAAGTCGATCTCGCCCGCGCGCTCCACCGCGAAGAATTCGGCGCGATCGTGTTCGACGCCAGCGCCGGCCTCGATCCGTCGCATCCGGTGCTGGCGCGCCGCGCGTGCTACGGCGACCGGCGCGCGCCGCTGGTGGCGATCGGCGACTTCTGCGCGCGCGACGACATGCACGCGGCGCTCAGCGCGGGCGCCGACGACTTCGTGCTGATGCCCGTCGATCCGCGCGAGTTGCGGCTGCGCGTGCTGCTCGCGGCGCGTCGCTTCAGCACGCGCGGCGTTGCCGCCGACCTGGCCCGCGACGAGGACGACGAACTCGAAACCGGCGTGTACCGCTTCAGCCGCCGCGACGGCCGCGTGCATATCGACGGCCGTGCCGTGCATCTGACCGCGCGCGAATTCGCCATCGCCTGGGTGCTGTTTTCGCAGCAGGGCAGCTATGTCACGCGGCGCGCGCTGGCCGCCGCCGTGTGGGGCAGTTCGGAGGAAATCGCGGGACGCACGCTCGAGCAGCACATCTACAAGCTGCGCAAGAAGCTCGCGCTCGACGGCGCGCACGGCGTGGTGTTGCGCACGATGTACGCGCACGGGTATCGCATCGAACGCGTGTTGCAGGAGCCGGTGAAGCTGTCGGCGAGGGTGCCGGCGAACTTGTCGCCGAACTTGTCTCCGAACGTGCCCGCGAGCGTCCCGGCGCCCTCGCCTGTGACGGCGCGCGCAGAGGAGCGCGGCAAAGAGCCCGCGTGCGTAGCGACGCCCGGCGTAGCGACGCCCGGCGCACCGACGCCCCGCACCCCCACACCCGCCACGGGCCACGCGAGCACGCCGCCGCGTGTGGAGCGCGAACTCACGCGCGCGTCGTGCCTCAACGCCGCGGGCACGATCAAGCTGCACGCGAGCAGCAGCGAAACCGCGCGCAACGCTCAGCCGTGGCCGCCGCAAAACGAAGCCTGCGACGCGTGGCCCGCGCTCGTCGCCCATACGCCGCGCCGGCGCAGCGCCTGATTCGGGCACTGCGCCGGCGTTATCGGCACATCGACAGCCAGCGACGTTCAGCGGATTCGCCTCCGCCTCGACATCAGTACTCGATCACGTGCGGCGACAGCAGAACGAGCCGCTCCATATGGCTGTTCTGGTTCTCGCGATAGCGAAACAGCCCGCCCACCAGCGGAATCTTCGAGAGCACCGGCACGCCGCTCTGGCCGTTCGACGAACTGTCCACGCGATAACCGGCGATCAGCAGGCTCTGCCCTTCGTTGATGACCGCTTCCGTGTTGATCGTGCTCGTGGTGATGACGGGAATGTTGTCCACCTGCTGATCGGTGGTCTGACCGTCTTCCACATGCACCTGGAGCTTGATCTGCGTCTGGCCGTTTTCGTCGACGACCATCGGCAGCACACGCAGCGACGTGCCCGTCGAGATCGCATAGAGATCGCCCGACGTGTAGCCCTGCACGCGCACGTAGAACTTCTTCTTGTTGTCCATGATCGCTTCGACGTTGTCGAGCGTCGCGACTTTCGGGCTGGCGTCGATGCGCGCGAGGTTGTTGTCTTCGAGCGCGTTCACGCGCGCCATCAGATAGCGCCCCGCGTCGCCGAGCACCGCCGTGAGCGAGATGCCCGCGGGCGTGGTGTTGACGATCGTGTTGCCGCTCGAATCCGTGCTGCTGAACGTGGGGTTCAACTGGCCGTTCGCGTAGCTGTTGGCCGTGGTGCTGCCGGTGCCGGTTTGCAGGTCCACGTGACTGTTATGCGCGCGCCAGTCCACGCCGAGCTGCTTGAGCGCGGAATCGTCGATCTCGATGATGTGCGCTTCGATCTCCACGAGCTTGCGGCGCACGTCGAGTTGGTCGATCAGCGTTCGATACTGGCCAATGCGCTGCGGCAGGTCGCGAATCAGCACGGAGTTCGTGCGCGGGTCCGCCTTGATCACGGGCAGCACGCTCGCGCCCGTGGGCATCGCGCCGGTGCCGTAGCTCGCGTTGCTCATGCCGCCGTAACCGTAAGCACCGCCATAACCACCGCCGTAACCGCCGCCGCGCCCGCGCCCTTGCGCCGCCGCCTGGCCGCCCGCGCCCATCATGGCGGGCGGCAAGGGCGGCTGGATCACGTCGCCGCCACCGCCGCCGCTGCCCGCATCGGCGAACGGCGAGCCGCCGCCATTGCCGCCCGAGGCGTCGGTCATGGGCGTCTGGCGCTCCATGCCCGGCGTGACGTTGTTGGGGCCGTCCGCGCCGCCGTCGCCGCTGTCCTTGCCGGGGTGGTACATGCCCGCGAGCACGCGCGCCACGCCCGGCACCGTCACGGTCTTGCCGTCGATCACCACGTTGTGGTCGTCGGCCCAGCCATGCTTGAGCTGGAACACGCGCACCTCGGTGCCGGTGCGGCGGTTCGCGTTCTGGTCGAGCCGCGAGGCGAGATCGGCCACCAGCGCCACGTACTGCTTCGGCCCGGTGATGAGCGCCGCGCCCGAGGAGGGATCGTAGATCACCGGGAAGCGCGGATTGTCGAGGCCCATCTGCGTGAGCGTCGCGCGCAACTCGCGCGTGCCCGCGAAGTCGAGATGGATCATCTGGCGCGTCATGTCGTTGGCGCTGCTGATCGTCAGCACGCTGCCGTCGTAGAACCAGACAAAGCCGAAGGTGGCCGCGAGCGTGTCGAGAAAGCGTTGCGGCGACATGTCGAAGTTGCCCGACACGGCGCCCGTCACGTCGGGCGCGACCGCCGCCGCGATGCCCTGGCTCGCGGCGAAGTCGCGCAGCACGTCCTTGAGTTCCTTGCCGTCCACGGCAATGTGCACGGTCGCGGTGCGGAACGGCACTCGCATGGCCCACGCGTTCGCGCCGCAAGTGGCGAGCGCGAGGCAGAGGCACAGTCTGAAACAGGCGAGGAGATGCACTCCCCGCCGCTTTCGAAGCGCGGTGTCTATCATGGGTTCGTCGTCGATGCGGTTGAGAAAGGAACGCGCCGGCTTCAGCGCTTGAGCGTGTCGGAAGGCGCTTCGTTGAACTGGCGCCGATACCCGTTCACGAGCGTCGAACGGTTCTGCACGCCCCAGCGGTTGGCCGCCGCGAGCACGTCGTGCTCGCCGTGCGCGGCGTTGCGCTGCAAGTCGCGGCGAATGCGCTCCATGCGCTTTTCGCGGATGATTTCCGTGGGCGTCGAGCCAAGGCTGTTGCGAAACGCGCTCTGCAACGCGCGCTCCGTCACGCCGATCTCGGCGGCCACTTCGCGCACGGAGAGATCGCTGCGATCGAGGTTGTCCATCAGATAGCGATACGCGCGCCGGTATTTCGCGGGCAAACGCGCGCCCACGTCGTCGAGTTGCGGCGTCTGGCGTTGCGCGCGATGCGCGAGCGAGGCGAGCATCGTGGCCGACTCGCGCAGGCATTGCATGGCCGCGAGCGCGTAGCGCCGGTACAGTTGCGCCGCTTCCTCGTCGCGGCCTTGCGCGCCGCGCGCCTTCGCGAGGCAATACAGATACTCCAGATGCCGGTGATCCTGCGCCGCGCGCAGGTCGGCGGCGATGGGCGCGAGCATGGTTTCGGCGAGTTGCGGCGTGCCGCTCGCGAGACTCGCGAGCGCGATTTCGAGGCGCACCGCGTACTGATACGCGTGCAGGCCGTTCGCGGCGCTCCAGTTCAGATGCGCGAGCGCGGCGGCTTCCGCGCCGGGTTGCCCGAGCGCGAGGCGGCGCAGCGCGTCGAGATACGTAATACGCGCGCGCAGCAGCGGCGAACGCGTGCGCTGTGCGCGGCGCGCCAATGCGTCCGTGCCCACGAAGCCGGATTCGCGCACGGCGCGTAGCGCGAACGCGCCGGTCGCGCCGGACTGCCAGTACACGTGGTCGGAGAGTTGCGCGGCCGTGCGCAGGTCGTGCTGGCTCGCGAGGTCGTAGCGCAACGTGTCGATGATGTCGCGCCAGACTTCGGCGCGATCCGCCTCGTCGCGATGGTCGCGATCGTCGGCATCGTCGGCCGCCGCCTGGATCAGCGTGTCGAGTTCGTCGAGCCACTGCACGGCTTCGCCGTGCTGGCCCGTTTCCAGCAGCACGCAGAGCGCGCCGAAGCGCCCTTCCAGCGCCTGGGCGGGCGTGAGCCGTTCGTCGTCCACGAGACGCATGAAGCACGACATCGCCGTGCCGAAACGCTGGCGGAAAAACGCCTGCCAGCCCGCGTTGCGGCACGAGGCGGCGCGCATGTCGCGGCGCGAGCCGCGCATGAGCTTTTGCGCTTCGCGGTAGGAATCTTCGGCGTCCACTTCGATGCCGAGCAGGGTCTGCAAGTCGGCCTGAAGCTGCAGGCAGGGCGCGGCGCAATGGTGCGCATGCGCGACGGCTTCGGCAATGCGTCCTTCGTGCAGCATGTCGAGCTGGCCGCGCGGCGCGCTCGTGGACGACAACGCGGAAACAAGCGGGAAATACAGGCTGGAAAACATTCAGGACTCCGTGTTGACCGCATGCGGATGCGCGCAATCGCGAACGCCCGGGCTCGTGCCTGAACGAACGCAAACGATTGCATCGCGACGGAGTCAATGTAGCCGGAGAACTGCGTTGAGATTCTCAACAAAGCGCACAGTCACGCTTCATTTGAGCAATGTTGAAGAAGCCGCATCCTCATGCGCGCCGGGTCGCGGTGGCGCCTTGTGCGTGCCCTGGATGCCGGACGCCTCGCGCATCTGCGCGGCGAACATGCGCAGGTCGAGATGATCGCGCACCTCGTTCACGAAGATGCCCGCGAACAGCGCGAGCAGCACCACGGCCACCGCGCCCTTGATCGGCTGGCTCAGCGCGCCGAGTTCGAGTTTTTGCGCCGATTTCGCCGCGATATTCACGCCCAGGTCGATCAGCACCATCACGAACAGCAGCGGCGCGGCGAGCTTGGCGATCATTTCCATTAGCGTGTCGGTCTGGCGCAGCACGAACACTTCGAGGAAGTCGGTGTCGAGCGGTCCCGGCGAGGCCACGGGCCACCACTGGTACGACTCGTAGAGCGCCTGCAGCATGAAGTTCATGCCGCCGAGCGTCCAGAACGCGACGATCGCGAGCTGGCTCATCAAGGTGCCCGAGGGCGTGGACTTCTCCGAGCGCAGCGGGTTGGTGATCTGCGCGTTGTTGTAGCCCGTGAGGCTGTCGAGATACATGCCCGCGCTTTCCGCCACCCAGAACACCGTGGAAGCCGCAAAGCCCATCACCGTGCCGATCAGCGCCTCGCGCAAGCCCGTGATGAGCAGCGTCGTGCCCGTGAGCGTGCTCGCGAAATCCGCGGGCTGCGCGAGCGCGATATAGAAGCTGAAAATGAGCGCGACGCCGTTGCGCACCGGCCCTTGCAGCGTGCCGTCTGCCGTGGGCGGAAAGAGCGTCATGATGACGAACAGGCGAATCGAGCACACGCCCAGCACCATCAGGTCCTGGACCAGCATCGGGCCGTAGAGCAGAAACGCGTCGTTCATGCGTGGCGGCGCCTCGCGAGCATCTGTTCTTCGGCGGCTTCGTCCTCGGCGTCGAGCGCGGCGGCTTCGAGCACGCCGGCGAGCGTCTTCGCGCGCTCGCGGCACACGTCGATCCGGCCGCGATTGAGCGCGATGGCGCGCCGCGCCGCGTCGGCTTCGGCGTCTTTCGCGGCCACGGCGGCGCGTTGCGCTTCGAGGTCGGCGAGCGCCTGCGCGGTCTGCGCGTCGAGGCTTTCCAGATAGCGGCGGCACGCCTCGAAGTCGTCGAGCGAAAAGCGCGTCTCGCCCGTCATCATGCGCGCGATGCGCATACGGTGATCGGCGGCCACGGCTTCGAGTTGCGCCACGCGCGCGGCGGTCTCGTCGGCCTGCGCCTGCGCTTCCCCGCGCTCGCGGCGGCGCGCCTCCAGCGCCGCGCGCAGGTCCGGCTCCTTGCGCTCGCGGCGCTGGCTCGCGCGTTCGAGCGCGACGATGCGGCGTTTCGTCGTGTTCATGCGCGCGTCACGAAGGTTGCGCGAGTTCCGCCAGCCGGTCGGCGGTTTCCTGCGGATCGGCGTAGGCATCGGTGGGCTGGCACAGGAACGCGATGATCGCGTCGATCTTCGCGATGGCCTCGTCGGCGAGCGGATTCGAGCCCGCCTGATATTCGCCCACCTGCAACAGCATTTCCACGTCGCGATGCTGCGCGAGCAGCGAGCGCAGCCGCGTGGACGCCGCGAGGTAGTCGCGCGTCACCACTTGCGGCATCACGCGCGAGAGGCTGCCGAGCACGTCGATGGCAGGATAGCGGTTCTTCGCGGCAATCTCGCGCGAGAGAATCAAATGGCCGTCGAGCACGCCGCGCACTTCCTCGGCGATCGGGTCGCTGCCGCTCTCGTCTTCGGCAAGCACGGTGTAGAGCGCCGTGATCGAACCGGTTTCGCCCATGCCCGCGCGTTCGAGCAGGCGCGGCAACTCCGCGAAAATCGACGGCGGAAACCCGCGCCGCGCGGGCGGCTCGCCCGCCGCCAGCCCGATCTCGCGCCCGGCGCGCGCAAAGCGCGTGAGCGAATCCATCATCAGCAGCACGCGCTTGCCTTCGTCGCGAAAGTGCTCGGCGATCGCCGTGGCCACGTAGGCCGCCTTGGCGCGCTCGATCGACGACCGGTCCGAGGTCGCGCATACGATCACGGTGCGCGCCATGCCTTCCGGGCCCATGATCAGTTCGACGAATTCGCGCACTTCGCGCCCGCGCTCGCCAATCAGCGCGATCACGTTGACGTCGCATTGCGCGCCGCGCGCGAGCATGCCGAGCAAGGTGCTCTTGCCCACGCCCGCGGGCGCGAAAATGCCGATGCGCTGGCCCTCAGCGAAGGTGGTGAGCGCGTCGATCACGCGCACGCCCGTGGGCATCGGGTGTTCGATCATGCGGCGCGTCATGGGGCTGGGCGGATCGGCGAGAATCGGGCGGCGGCAGGCCTCGTCGATGTCGAGTTCGCCGAGTCCGTCGATGGGCTCGCCCAGACTGTCGATCACGCGCCCGAGCAGCGCGTCGCCCACTTTCACGCTCATCGGACGGCCGAGCCCGACCACGCGCGTGGCGCGCGAAACCTGTTCGAGCCGCGCGAACGGCGAAACCAGCGCGTAGTCGCGCGTGAAGCCGATCACTTCGCCGTGCTGGAGCAGCGTGCCGTCGGGCGCGCGCAGCTCGCAGAGTTCGCCGAGTTGCAGATCGAGGCCGCCCACCTTGATGAGCGTGCCGATCACTTCGAGGATCTTGCCGCTCTGGCGCACGCGCGTGCTCGCGCGCAATTCGCGGTCGATGGCGTCGGTGAGGCGCGTGAGGTCGGCCTGGGCGCGATCGGGCGCCGGGTCCGGCTCGCGCGGTGGGAAACGATCGGGCGCGTTCATGCGGCGGGTTCGGGTTCAAACGCGGGGTCAACCGCGGATTCAGAAGCGGGTTCAGAAGCGGGCCCGGCGGCGTCACGTGCCGCGGCGGCTTCGTGCGCCGCGTTCGGATCTTGCGGCGCGTGCGCCTCGTCGCGCACGGAGGCCTTCAACGCCCGCGCGATGGCCGCGCGCATGGTGCGCAACTGCGTGGTCACGCCCGCGTCCACGAGACCGAGATCGGACTCGCACAGGCAACTGCCAGGTGCGAGTTTCGCGTCGGCGACCACGCGCAGCGGCAGCGGCCGGCCGAGTTCGCGCCAGCGGCTGCCGAACGCCTCGAACGCGGCGCGCGCGTCGTCCAGATCGTCGGGATGCACGGCCACATGCAGATACGTCGAACCTTCCACGATACCGTCCACGGCCGCCAGCGCGCGCTCGAACAACGCGCCCGCGCGTTCGCTGCGCACGATCTGCTCGACCGCCATCGCCACGATCTCGGCCATGCGCGCGCGCATGGGTTCCTGCGCCGCGCGCGCCTCGCCGGCCGCGTGCGCGATGCCCGCGAGCCATTCGGCCGCGCCCTGCGCCACGCCTTCTTCGTAGCCGCGTTGCGCGGCCCGTTCGTAGTCGTCGCGTGCCGCTTCGATCAGCGCCTCGGCTTGCGCGCGCCCCGCTTCGACAATGCGCGCGGCTTCCGCGTGCGCCGCTTCGAGCCGCTGCTGCGCGTCGTGTTCCGCCTGCGCATAGGCGTCGCTCAATTCCACCAGCGCGCCGAAGGTCTCGCGCGGCACGATGTCGCCGTGCACGCCGAAGCGCGGCGCCGCGGTATCGACGGATGCTTCGTCATGACGGCTCAGCCAAATAACCATGCCCACTCCGGCAACAGTTCGGGAAGCTGCGCAATGAGCGCGCGCGTGCCGTTCGCATCGATCTCGCGCGGCACCTGCGCGACCCAGCGCGGCGCAATGGCGGGCGTGCGCGGCAAGGCGAGGCGCAATAGCGGGCACGCGGGTGCACGCGTGTCGCCGGCCACATCACCCGTGCCGCCCGCACCACGCCCATCGCGCTCGATCAGCGCGAGGCCTTCGAACGCGAGCGCATCGGCGTCCAGCGTGGCGAGCGGCGCCATCGCGAGACGCGCGATGTCGGGCGCGCTCGCGCGTTCTTGCGGCGTCTCGCGCGCGAGACGTTCGAGCGCCACGCCGGTCCATTCCTGCACGCTCGCGCGCGCCCGTTTATCGACGATCCGGCGCAGCTCCGCGCGGCGAAACCGCAGCGCCCGCAAGCGCAGCACGTTCAGCCCCGCCGACGCGGGCAGCGCGTCGAAGCACGCGGCATGCTGCGCGCGGCCGAGCGCGTCGAGATCGGGCAGCGCATAGCCCGCGTTGTCGATCAGCGCGAGTCCGCACGCGCCAGCGCGTTCGCGCGGAATCGCTCGCGCCAGCGCCACGGCCTCGGCTTCGGCGAGCCCGAGACCGTGCGCGAGCCACGCGGGATGCATCCACGCGAGCGCGTCGCGCGCGTTTCGCTCCCACGCGCGCAACGCTTGCGCGAGCCGCCTAGCGGGCGTCATCTGCGTGGAAAGCGGCGCGGACTGCGCGAATGCCGATGCGGACGCGGCGTACGACATCGGCTAACTCACGCTTGCTCGCCGCGCTTCTTGCGCAGCGACGTGAGATCGGCGAAACGGCCGCCCAGCACTTCCACGGCGGGCCGCAAGCCATCGGACAGGCGTTGCTTGAGCGTATGGCGGCGCACCAGCAGACCCACGCCCGCGGCGAGCGCGAGAGCCAGCGCCATGCCGCCGCCCGCGAGCCACGGCACGAGGCCGCGTGCGTTGTGCGTGGGCGCGATGCTCGCCACGTCGACGGGCTCCGCCGGAATGGCCGTCACGCTCACCTGATCGTACGACAGCCCCTCCACGCTATGCACCACGAGGTTCTTGATCTGCGGCGTGAGCGCGCCAATGTCGGATTCCGGCCGGTATTTGATGAACACCGCCGCCGAAGAAGGCTTCACGTGCTCGGCCAGCGGATCGTTGTTCGGCAGCACGATCTGCACGCGCGCGTAGAGCACGCCGTCGATGTTCGAAAGCGTGCCCGAGAGTTCCTGCGAGAGCCCGTAGATGAAGCGCACGCGCTCCTCGGTGGGCGTGGAAACGAGACCGTCCTTCTTGAACAGATTGCCGAGATCGTCGAAGCGGCTGTGCGGCAGGCCGCGCTGCGTGAGGATCTGCATGGCGCGCACCATGTCGGCGTCCTCCACTTCGAGCGTGAAGGTCTTGCCGCCGTCGGGCGTGGTCTTGTCGGCACGCACGCCATGCTCGATCAGCGCGACCGTCATCTCGTTGACGTCCTGCTCGCTGAGCTTCGCGTACAGCTCCTTCTTGCACGAGCAAAGCAGCGCGCAGATCGCACACAGCAGCACATGGCGCAGACGCAAGCGCGGCATCGTCACTGTCATGGCGCGCGTTACTGGTTCTTCATCAGCGTTTCCGCCGACGATTTCGACGACGACACCACGCTCATCTTCGCCTGGAAGTCGAACTGGACCTGGTACATCTCCATCGCGGCCCGCGCCGACTCGGCGATCACCTGCTTCACGTCCATGGTGCCGGCCTGCTGCGAGAACTCGGTGATGTGCGCCATGGCCTGTTGCGCCGCCACGTCGTGCGTGGCCACCATCTGCGTGAACACGCTCCCCTCGCTGCCGTTCGCGTTCGCGCTGGGCGGCGCGAGTTGGGGCGCGTCCATCATCGCCTGGAACTTTTGCGCGGCCGCTTCGTGCGCGGCGTCGTTGCCCGTTTCGTTCATGCCGGACAGCGCTTCGCCAATCATGTGATTGCTGATCGCGTCGTTCATCGCGGTGGTCTCCTCAGGCGCGCAGAAAGGCGAATTGCGCGTCGAACGCGACATCGGCTTTCGGGGTTTGCGGGGCAGTTTGCGTACAGCCGATGGCGTCCTGCTTGCGCGCTTCGGCTTCGCGCGCTTCCTCGGCGAGCGACTGGCACGACTCGGGAATCACGAACTCGCCGCCGCGATAGTCGCGCATGGCGTGCTGCAAATCCTCGCGCGCTTCGAGGGCGCGCACGAGCGCCAGCGTCTGCGCATTCGGGTTCGCCTCGAGCGCGCTATGCGCCCACTGGCGCCAGCCGGGCTCGCCGCGCGAGGCGAGGCAGTAGGCCATCATCGCCTTCGCGTAGGCGAAGTCGGGCGCCTGGTCGATCACGGCGCGCAGCGCGTGCGCCGCGTCGTCCCAACGGCCATGGACGATATGCAGCACGCCGTCGAGCATGCCGATCTCGGTGACCTTCGGGCGGAACACGCGCAGCGCGTCGAGCACGAGTTCGACGTCGAGCGTGTCGCCAACCGCCTTCGGGAAATGGGAGAACAGCGCGGCGGAGGCCGTCTCGATCAGACCGCACACGACCTCGTGGCTGCACTGGAGATAGGCGGGAAGCGCGCCGGCATCGGCGCCCTGGTCGGAACGGGTGAGCGGGCTCGCGCTGGACCGCGCGGACTGGCCTGGGAGCATGGCGTAAGACCTCCGGGTTGGGATGGCCGCGGCGCTTCACATCGTCGCTTCGCATCGTCGTCGAGCCACGTTCGAGCGGCGTTCGCCGGCTCGATCGTGCAGGAAGGCCGCGAATCGGGCGCCGCGCGGCACTCGTGAACCTTAGCAACGCCAACCGTGCGCGCTTTGCCGCCATGCGAAGCGGAACGCGCGCAAACGAAGCGGCGGCTTGGCGTCGCGCTTGCGGCAAATTTGTGGCGCATTCGCGGCGCATTTGTGGCAAGCCGATGTCGATGCCGCCCGCGGCGCGGCCCAACACGGCTTCGCCTGCGCGCTCGGCGCTTCGCCTCGCCGCGGCGCCCCGTCGTACCGCGCGCCTAACATCGAGCGAGCCTGTCACGGCAATACCGCGCGGGCGTCACGCCGCACGGCGCCCGCGCGGCGCCTTCCATCACCGCAACCGAGACCGCCAGCGCCCGCGATGAGCGACGAAAAGACCGAGCAGCCAACCGACAAAAAGCTGCGCGACGCGCGGCGCGACGGCGAAGTGTCGAAGAGCACCGACCTCGTCGACGGCGTGCTGCTCGCAGCCGGCGTGATCGCGCTCGCGGCGGGCGGCGGCGCGCTCGTGGATGCCGCGCGCTCCTCGCTGCAAATCGCGCTGCGCTTCGTGGGCGGCGATCACGACATGGTCACGCTCGCCGTGGCCTTGCAGCAGATCGGCTCGCGCGTGATCGGCGCCGTGGCCGTGCCGGTGGGCGTGGGCATGCTCGCCATCCTGCTCGCGCTCATGCCGCAGGTGGGCTTTCAGATTTCGATGAAGCCGGTCTCGTTCAACCTGCAGGCCGTGAGCCCGATGGCGGGCTTCAAGAAGATCTTCTCGGTGCGCGCGCTGATCGACCTCGCGAAGATGCTCATCAAGGGCGCGACCGTCGCGCTCGTCATGTGGCAGACCGTGAAAGGCTTGATGCCGATGGTGGTCGGCTCGCTCTATCAGCCCTTGCCCGAACTCGCGCGGCTCTTTTCGCAGATGGTGCTCAAGCTGTTCGGCGTGGCCGCCGTGGTGTTCGTGATCCTCGCCGCCGCCGACATCAAGCTGCAAAAGTGGCTCTTCATCCGCAGCAAGAAAATGAGCAAGGACGAAGTCAAGCGCGAGCACAAGCAGGACGAAGGCGACCCGATGATCAAGGGCGAGCGCCGCCGGCTCGCGCGCGAACTGGCCGCGAGCGCGCCGCGTGCGCGCGTGGGCGCGGCGAGCGTGATGGTGGTGAATCCCACGCATTACGCCGTGGCGATTCGCTACGCGCCCGCCGAAAACCCGCTGCCCGTGGTGATCGCCAAGGGTTACGACCTTGAAGCCGCCGCGCTGCGCCGCGAAGCGCAACTCGCCGACGTGCCCATCGTCGGCAATCCGCCCGTGGCGCGCGCGCTCTACAAAGTCGAGCTGGGCGCGCCCATTCCCGAGGAGCTGTTCGAAACGGTCGCGGCCATTCTGCGCTGGGTCGAATCGCTCGGCGGGAAGGCGAACACCGCCGCCAACGCTGTCACGTCCTAACCGAGGTCCGACGATGCTCAAGACGCTCAAACTGCCCGCAGGCGGCGAAATCGCGCTGCTCGCCTTGATTGTCGCGATGATCTCGCTGATGATCCTGCCGCTGCCCACGCTGCTCATCGACATCCTGCTGAGCTTCAATCTCGCCATCAGCGTGACGCTGTTGATGATCACGCTCTACGTGCCGAGCATCGTCTCGCTCTCCACGTTTCCCACGCTGCTGCTGTTCACCACGCTGTACCGGCTCTCGCTCAACATCGCCTCGACGAAATCCATTCTGCTGCACGCCGAGGCGGGCGACATCATCGACAGCTTCGGTCAGCTCGTGGTGGGCGGCAACCTCGTGGTGGGCATCGTGGTGTTCACGATCATCACCGTGGTGCAGTTCATCGTGATCGCCAAGGGCTCGGAGCGCGTGGCCGAAGTGGGCGCGCGTTTCACGCTGGACGCGCTGCCCGGCAAGCAGATGAGCATCGACGCCGACCTGCGCGCCAACAATCTCACGCCCGAGGAGGCGCGCCGCCGCCGCGCGACGCTCGCGCTCGAAAGCGCGCTGCACGGCGGCATGGACGGCGCGATGAAGTTCGTGAAAGGCGACGCCATTGCCGGGCTCATCATCACCGTGGTCAACATCGTGGCCGGGCTCGCGGTGGGCGTGGCGTATCACGGCATGACGGCGGGCGAGGCCGCGAACCGCTTCTCGATCCTCTCGATCGGCGACGCCATGGTCTCGCAGATTCCCTCGCTGCTGCTCTCGGTCGCGGCGGGCGTGATGATCACGCGCGTGGCCGACGAACGCGACGACAAACATCTCTCGCTCGGTGCGGAGATCGGCCGCCAGCTCACCGGCAACCCGCGCGCGCTGGTGTTCGCCTCGCTCATGCTGCTCGCGTTCGCCGCCGTGCCGGGCTTTCCGTGGCCGCTGTTTCTGCTGCTCTCGGGCGCGCTCGGCTTCACCGCGTATCGCCTGAGCAAACGCAAGCCCAATAGCGGCGCGCCCGTGAGCGAAAGCCTCCAGTCGATGCAGCGCGCGGGCGCGAAAACGGGGGCGCCCGCGATCCTGCCGCACGCGCCCGCCTTCGCCGCGCCGCTGGGCGTGCGGCTCGCGCCCGATCTGGTCGCGCGCATCAATCCCGCGGCGCTCGACCGCGCGTTCGAAAGCGAGCGCGCGCACTTGCAGGAAGAGCTGGGCGTGCCGTTCCCCGGCGTGACGATGTGGGTGTCCGACCGGCTCGAAGCGGCCACCTGCGAATTCCTCATGCACGACGTGCCGCAACTCACGCTGCGGCTCGAAGCGGGCAAGGTCGTGCTGCCCGACGTGGGCGCACAAGCGGCGGCTGCGGCGGCTGCGGCGGGAAATGCGGCGCCGCCGGCGGCTTCCGTGGATGGCGAAGCGAGCGCGAATTCCACCGCGCTCATCGAGCAATGCGACGTGGGTGTGCCGCTCGTCGCGAACGGCGCGGCCACTTACTGGATCGACGAAAAAGCCGCGCCCGCGAATGCGCGCGTGTGGCGCGCGGAACAACTGATCGCGCATGCGTCCGTCGCGCTGCTGCGGCAGAACGCGATGCAGTTCGTCGGCGTGCAGGAGGTGCAGTACATCCTCGAACAACTCGGCGCGGATTATCCGGGGCTCGTGGCGGAAGTGCAGAAGGTGCTGCCGCCGCAGCGGATCGCCGACGTCCTGCGCCGTCTGCTCGAAGAACAGGTGTCGATCCGCAACGCGCGCAACATCATGGAAAGCCTGATCGCGTGGGGCCCGAAGGAAAAGGACATGCTGATGCTCACGGAGTACGTGCGCGGCGACCTCTCGCGCTTTCTCGCGCATCGCGCGGCCAACGGCGCGAAGCAGTTGCCCGTGGTGCTGCTCGACGTGCCCGTGGAGCAGCACATTCGCCAGGCGATCAAGCAGACGCCCACCGGCAACTATCTCGCGCTGCCGCCCGACCAGGCGAAGTTCCTCGTGGAGAGCATTGCGTCGTATGCGGGCGCGGCGCCGCGCGCGGGCATCGCGCTGGTCACGTCGATGGACATTCGCCGCTACGTGCGCCGCATGATCGAGGCGCAGCTCGGCTGGCTCGCGGTGTATTCGTACCAGGAGCTGGGCGCGCATCTGGAGTTGCAGCCGCTCGGCCGCGTGACGATGTGAGCGCCGGGCGATGACGAAGCTGCACCGCCCCGCGCGCATCATCGCGCCGCTGCCCGGCGAGCAGGAAGGCGCGCCGCCGCCGCGCGCGCGTCGCGTGGACTACGCCGCGCTGCTGCGGCGCGCGCGCGTGCCGGACCCCGCTCACGACGACGCGCCCACGCACGACCGGCACGACCCGGACGACGAGGCCTTCGGCGCCCCCGAAGACGACGACGCGCGCCACGACACCGCGAGCGAGCGCGGCGGCAAGCCGCGCGAAGCCGCCATGGCGGAACGCATCGGGTCCGTGTGTTCGCCTATCGTCGATGCGGTGTATCGGCAGCAGGCGCGCTTCATCGACCTGACCGGTCGTATCGCGCGCGAAGTGGCCGCGTTCTGCGCTAATCGTGCGATCAGCGGCGCGGGCAACTGGGAGATGAGTCTCGCGCTCGACCCGCGCATTCTGCCCGCCACCACGCTGCATCTCGCGCTTTCGCCCCGCTGTTTGCAGCTTCGTTTCGAGACCCAGGACACGTCGAGCCGGCAGTTACTCTTGCAGCACACTCGCCTGCTCGAGCGCGAACTCACGACGCTGCTCGACGCGTGGGGCGAGCCGCGCGAACTCGATATCGGCATTCACTGACTCCGCTTCCTCACCCGCATTCACATCGCTCATGGCCCTTGCGTTCACCGACACCGTCTCGCCCGAATCGCCCCGCGCCGCGCCGCAGCGGCCGCGCGAGCCGAAGGGCGGCGCGCTGGCGCGCGGCCTCGCGCAGGTCAGCGCGGCGCAGGCGCAAGGCGCGCGCGTGCTGTTCGACGCGCGGCTCGACGCGCTCGCGGCACGCATCGGCGGCGTACAAACGTGGCACGCGGAACCCGCGGCCGCCACGCCGGCGGATTTCGCCGCGCCCGGCCGCATCGTGCTCGCGCATGTCGCGGGCACGCTCGCCATCGACATCGATCTGCAACGTTACCCCGCGCTACGCATCGCCGCGGCGGCGCAAGCCGCGCAACCGCTCCGGCAAGCCGTGGCGGCGGCCCTGCTCGCGCCGCTCGCCGAAGCGCTCACGGCCGCCGGTTGCGGCGCGTGGCGCGTGCAGAGCCTCGAAACGGGCGCGCCCCGCATCGACGACAAAGACTGTCTCGCCGCGCGCGTGAGCGTCACGTTCGCGGAGCATCGGCATGAAGCGCGCCTGCATGCGCATCCGGCCATGCTCGCGTTGTTCGCGCGCCGTCTTGAACAAACCGCCGTAGTCACGCCCGAACACGCGCCCGCGGCGAGTTGGCGCGTGCCGGGACGCATCGCCATCGGTGCGCGCCGCGTCGCCATTGCCGCGCTCGAAAAGCTGCGCCCCGGCGACGTGCTGCTGCGCACGATGCCCGCCGCGACCGAACGCGCGCTCGCCGAAGGCCGCGCGTTCGACGTGCGCGCCGCCTGGGGCACGGCGGGCCTCGTGCGGCTCGCCGCGCGCGCCCAACTCCACGAATCCACGCTCGCCATTACCGGAACTCCCACCATGAACGACGAAGCCCAGCAGGCCGACTACGACGCGGCGCCATCCGCCGATTTTTCCAGCGACATGCGGGGCGAACCGATCGAGATCGGCGAGCTCGATCTGCCGGTGCAGTTCGAACTGGACAGCGTGGCGCTGCCGCTCGCGCAACTCTCTTCGCTGCGGCCCGGCTACGTGATCGAGCTGGACACGCCCGTGACCGACGCGCAGATCCGTCTCGTCGCGCACGGCCAGACCATCGGTTACGGCGAACTGATCGCCGTAGCCGAGCATCTGGGCATTCGCATTGTCAGCATGGCGCACGGCGATGGTTCAGTTCGGTGACCTCACGGGGCTGCTGCTCGTCGTTCTGGCGATCAGCATTCTCCCGTTCGTGGCGATGGTGGTGACGTCCTACATGAAGATCGTGGTCGTGCTCGGGCTGCTGCGCAACGCGCTGGGCGTGCAGCAGGTACCGCCGAACATGGTGCTCAACGGCGTGGCGATCCTGGTCTCCGCGTACGTGATGGCGCCCGTGGCGATCGCGGCCACGCATAATCTGCAGGGCACCAACACGCAAGGCCAGTCGAGTTCGCAGGCGGTCATGGATGCGTTCAGCGCCGCGCGCGAGCCATTTCGCCAGTTCCTCGCCAATCACGCGAACGAACGCGAAAAGCGCTTCTTCCTGCGCTCGGCCTCGCTCGTGTGGCCCAAGGAACAGGCGAGCCAGCTGAAGGAAACCGACCTCTTCGTGCTCGCGCCGTCGTTCACGCTCAGCGAATTGACCGACGCGTTCAAGATCGGCTTTCTGCTCTACATCGCGTTCATCGTGGTGGATCTCATCATCGCGAACGTGCTGCTCGCCATGGGGCTGAACCAGGTGCAGCCCACCAACGTCGCGATCCCGTTCAAGCTGCTGCTGTTCGTGGTGATGGACGGCTGGTCCACGCTCATTCACGGACTCGTGCTGACCTACAAGTGAGGGACCGCTCATGGATCTCGATTCGCTCACCGGCGCCACGGCGCAAGGCATGCTGCTGTGTCTCTATTGCTCGCTGCCGGTCGTGATCGTCGCGGCGCTCGCGGGGCTCGCGGTGTCCTTCATCCAGGCGATCACGTCGATGCAGGACCAGACGCTGCCGCACGGCGTGAAGCTCATCGCGGTCGTGGTCACGATCATCATCGCGGGACCGTTCGCGGCGGCGGCCGTGCTGCACTTCGCGAACCAGATGATGCGCACCGCCCTGCCGATATGAGCGCACTCGCGGCTGCCGGGCTTCCCGCTTTCGCTGCGAACCGCCTGTGAGCGGCGTGGGCAACGCCGCGGCCGCCGCGCGCACCGAAGCGCTCGCGCAGACCGAGCGCACCCGCGAGGACCGCGCGCAGGACACGAAGCACGCCGACCACCAGGCTTCGCTGTATCGCGGGCAAACGACTTTCGCGCACGCGCACCAGGCGCACGCGAAACTGCTGGCCAACAAGGCCCGCGCGAACAAACTACGCGCGAAGCTCGCGCAGGCGCGCAAGCAGCAGGCCGCGAAACGCGGCAAGTTCGCCGCGCCGCGCAAGACCACCGCGCAGGCGCTGCGCCCCATCCGCATGCAGGCCACCTTGCTGCGCGGCATGCAGCCGCGCACGCACGGCCAGCGCGTGACGCGCGACGGCGGGCGCGGCGGACAAGGCGGCAGCGGCGGTCATGGCGGACAGGACGGCCAGCAGCGGCAAGGCCAGGGCCGCGGCCAACGCGACGGGCGCGACCGCCGCGACGGCGTGGCGCGCTTCGCGGAGCAGACGCGTGGCGTACCGACGCCCGGCGTAGCGACGGTCGCTTCCCCGGCAACGCGTGCCGCCCACGTCACGCAAGCCATGCAAGTCACCCAGGCCACGAATGCCGCGCAACCCGGCTCGCACCTGCCGGCGCACGCGGGCCACGACGCCCATGCTTTCGCCGATGCCTGCTGCGACGCGCTGCTGAATCTGCGCGCGCAACTCGCCGCGCAACCGCAAGCGAGCCTCGACACCGCCTTGCTGCATCTCGCGCGCGACGCGCTCGCCACGCGGCTCGCGCACGGCGCACTCGCGATGCCGGCCGAGGCGATGTTCGCGCGCCTCGCCGAATTATCGGCACAACGAAACGCTGCCGCGCAATCCCGAACGACCGCACCCGCACCGGCGCGCGCCGACTCGACCGATCGCCTCGGCCGCTTCCATTTGCTCGCGGGTCTGCATCTGCTGATGATGACGCGGCCGCTGCGCGAAAGCGCCGCCGCGCGCACGGACAGCACGCTGGCCGCGCTCGATCTGCGCACGCGCGCACGCGATGCGTGATGAAACGTACGCTTCGCGTGCCCGCTGCCCGCTTCGCGTCGCCGCCAGTTGGGCCCAATTACGCTCGCTACAGTGAAAGCATCGAAAGTGAGCGCCACGCGCAACACGATCCGCCATGAAACTGCTACGCATCCTCACGGGCCATCACGCCGGCGCGCAAGTGGTCCTCACGCCGGGCACGTACAGGATCGGCACCGACGACGATGCCGACATCCAGCTCACCGACTGGCGCGGCGCCGACGCGCGGCTCACGATGGACGAGAGCGGCGCGGTGTGCAGCGAACGGCTCGAAGCCGAGCCGCTCGCGCCAGCGGCTGACGACGCGCAAGGCGCGGAGGCCACGGCCAGCGCCGCGCCGCCCACGCTGGACCCGTGCAAGACCTGGATGATCGACTTCGTGCCGATGCAGTTCGACGACACGGTGTTGTGCATCGGCTGGGCCGACGCCGAATGGCCGAGCGATCTCGCGCTGCTCTCGACGCTGCTCAACGCGCCGGTGCAAGCGCAGCGCGAAGCCGAAGACGCGCAACGCGGCGCGCAGCGTGCGAGGCGCCGCCGCTATGCGGGCATCGCGGCCGCGTGCGTGGCCGTGAGCGTCGCGGCGGGCGGTATCGCGTTCGCGCTCACGACCAATGTGAGCCGCGCCGCGCTCGCGCCCGCCGACGTCCTGCTCGGCCAGCGCCTGAATCGCGAGTTGGCGCAGGCGCACCTGAGCGAACTGCACGCGGTGCCCGACGGTGTTGCCAACGGCGACGGCGCGCCGCGCGTGATCGCCACCGGCATGGTGCGCTCGGCGAGCGAGGACTACATCGCGCGCCAGCTGTTCGAGCGCATGAAGCCCGGCGTCGTCGCGCCGCGCTACGGCATTGCCGACGAAACCGCGCACGGTATCAGCGACGCGCTCGGCATGGACGGCGTGAAGGTGAGCTACGACGGCAATGGCGTGTACACGCTCTCGGGCGCGGTGGCCGACCGGCCGCGCGTGGAGGCGGCGCTCGCCCGCGTGCGCGGCGACTTCGGCAAGCGCGTGAAGACGATCCGCGTGGCGCTGACCGAGGTGAAGCCGAGCGCGCCGGCCACGGCCAAAGGCACGTATATCGCGCTCGTGTCGTCGGGCGACGTGCAGTACGCGCAAACGCCCGATGGCGTGAAGCATATCTACGTCGCACCGGATGCGGCGAGCGATGCCGAAGCGGCGTCCGCGCCGGTGGCCAATGCCGGTCAGAACACGGCGTCGGCGGTGGCATCGACATCGGCAGAAACAGCGACATCGACATCGACGAACGCCATGAACGACGCAGCACCCGCAACGAACGCAGCGACGAACGCAGCAATGAACGCAGCGACGAACGCAGCAACGAACGCCGCCGGCGCGCAAGCCGCGCCGCCGCCCCCGCCGAGCCAGGACGCCTTCGTGCCCCTGCCGCATTGAACCGGAGAAACCGCATGTACCAAGCGATCGAACGTCACGCCGACGACTTCAACAACCTCCAGGCGCTGCTCGCCGATCCCGCCGCGTTCGAGCGTCTCGTGGCGCTGGAGCGCGCGCTCAAGGAGAGCGCGCAGGCGGTGGGCGACGCCCAGGGTGGAACCGATCTCGACCGCAGCAATCGCGCGAAGATTTATCAGGGCTTGCTGGCCGCGAGCCGCGTGATCGCGCAACTGCGCGAGCAGGATCCGACGCAGCCGAACTGAGCGCGCGCTTTGCGCGCCGGACCGGCTTCATCCCATTTCGCGCTTTCGTGGCGCGGAAAACCACGGCGCGGGCAGCCTCGCTCCGCCGCGGTCTGCAAGGCGAGGTTCAGCGGCCGGCCGGGCGAGCGGCCAGCAGCGAACCGCCATTCTTTCTCAACTGAACTGGAGCACACCATGGGTGACATTTCCTCGACGACGGGCAACGTTGCAGCCAGCGGCGGCGGTGCGGCAAGCAGCGGCATCAGCACCGACGCCATCACGGGCCAGATCGCCGCTCAGGCACAACAAAGCCTGGAGATCGCACAGGCTCAGGCGCAAGCCAGCGTCAAGCAGGCCGCCGGCGAAGCGCTCAAGAGCGGCGCGTCGGGTCTGAAGGACGCGGCCAAGGCGTCGTAACCGGCGTCGTTGCGGCGGCAAACCTGCTCCGCAACCGCATGTAATTGCCCTCTGGCATGCGCCGGCCGCTTCGCGGCTGGCGCGCATTTTTTTGGCGGTGCCAATGAGTTCGGACCTCTATGCCGCGCTGGTCGGCGAACTGTGCGCCGCGGTCGGCCTGCCCGACGCCGATCATGTGCTGGACACGCGCTCGATCGAGGTCGAAGGCTTCGACGTGCGTCTCGACCACTTCGACACCGACGAAACCGCGCTCTACGTCACCTTCCAGTACGGCGCCGTCACCGCGGGCCGCGCGCTCACCGTATTCCGCCTGATGCTCGAGGCGAACCTGCTGATCTACGCGCAGGACCAGGCGCAACTGGGCATGGACAGCGACACGGGCGGCGTCGTGCTGATCGTGCGCGTGTCGTTCGCCGACGACCTCGACGGCGAAGCGCTCGCCGACATGCTGTCCCACTATGCGGACCACGGCCGCTACTGGCGGCAAAACATCATCGAAGCCAGCGACGAGCGCTTCGAAGGCATCGCGGCGGGCGAGTTCGTCTGGCTGCGCGCGTAAGCCCCGCCCGCAAGCCCGCCAGCGCCACTGCGCATGACATTTTGATGACCTTCCACGAGGCCGTGCCCGGCGCGCACGGTTTCGAAACATGTTCGCTTCCAATATGCGATAGTCATGGCGCTCTCGCCAGCGAACGTGCCACACAGCTGCATGAAAGAACGAACAACGATGCCAGGGAACGCGCAACGGATCACGCGATTCGCCCGCTTTGCGGTCGACCACGCGCAACGCGCGCTATATATCGAAGGACAACTTGCAGCCGTGAGCGACCGGGCGATCGGCGTGCTGATCGCGCTCATCGACGCGCACGGCAAGATCGTGCCCGTCGGCGACCTGTTGCGCGACCACGGCGCGCTGCCCGCGATGGAAGCGACCACGGCGCAGGCGCTCGTCTCGCAACTGCGGCGCGTGCTGGGCGACGACCGCGACCTGATCGAAACGGTGCCGCGCCGCGGTTACCGGCTCGCCACCGAGTGGTACGAGATTCGCGACGGATTCGGGCTGCAAACCGAAGTCGCGGACGCGCTCGCCGCGCCCGCCGAACCGCCGCCCGCCGCACCGTCTTCCCCCGCCGCGCTCGCGAATGTCACGGGTATCACGCACCTCACGCATTTCGCGGAGCGTGCGAACGGCCTGAGCGATAGAAGCGGCGTTAGAAGCGTCGAGACAAACGAGCGAAGCGGTACGAGCGGCGAACGGGGCGAAAGCGCCGCAGCCCGCCTGTTGCCGCTGATCGGCCGCGACGCCGAACTGTCCGAACTGCTCATGCGCGTGCAGCAGCACCGCATCGTCACCTTGCTCGGCGCGCGCGGCGCGGGCAAGACGCGGCTCGCGCGCGAGGCGTTGCCGCGCACGGCCTCGCGGTTCGGCGAGCACGTGTACCGCGTCGATCTGGGCGGCCTGATTCTGCCCGGCCGCGTCGCGCAAACGCTCGCCGCGCAACTCACGCAGCGCGCCGACCTCGCACATGCCGTGGAAACGTTCGCGCATACGCCCGCGCTCATCGCCATCGACAATGCCGACGCCGTCGCGCCCGAACTGGCCGGCGTGATCGAAACCCTGCTCGCGGGCACGCGCGCGCACTTCATCGTGTGCGCGGAGGCGCCGCTGTTCGCGACCGGCGAATACCTGCTGCCGCTCGCGCCTTTGCGCTTCGCTTCGTATCACGGCGACGCGTTCGCCGATACGTCCGCGCCATCGGATGCCGGCAAGGTGTTCGCACTGCAATTGCGCGCGCCGGAACCGCCGCAGGCGTCGGGACACACGTATGCCGATACCCATGCGTTCGGCGACAGCCACGCGCCCGCTTTCGCGCAGACGGAAGCGATCGGCCGCGCGCTGTCAGGCAATCCGCTCGCCACGCAACTCGCCGCCGCGCAGATCGTGGCGCGCGTGCGCAGCGGCGTGACGCTTGCGGCCGCGCTCGCCGACTGGTCCGCGCAGTTCCGCGCCATGCTGTTGCGCCGCAACGGCGCGCCCGACGCCGCGTTACGTCCGGCCGAAGCCGTGCGCGCCGTGATCGCGTTCGCCTACGACGCGCTCGACGCGAACGCGCAGGCGGCCGTGCGCTACCTGAGCCTGTATGCGCAACCGGTGGCGGCCGCGTGGATTCAGGCACGCATGACGGCCTCGGAAATTCGTTTGGACTTCGAAGCGTTCGAGGCGGCCGTGCAGGCGGGTCTCGTCATCGAAACGCAAGAAACGCTGCGCGCTCATGACGCCGCTCATCACGCCGCACCCGCAAGCGCCGGGCTCGCGTTCGATCTGCACGACGCCGTGCGCGACTTCGCGCTCGCGCAGTGCGCCGCGCGTTCCGCGCACGACGATTACGCGAGCGCCGCGCTGCTGCACGCCGAATGGCTGTGCGTGCGGCTCGCCGCGCGCGATGGCGAGGCGCCGCTGGTCGGTCAGTTGCGGCGCGCGCTCGCCTGGTCGTTCGAAACCGGCCGGCTCGATCTCGCGGCACGGCTCCTGCAAGCTTCGCCGCGCGCGTGGCGCGAAGCCGGCCTGTTCGGCGAGCAGGCCTGGTGGATCCAGCGCCTGCTCGATCACGCGCATGCGCGTACGGTGCTGCGCGTGCGCGATCACATGCATCTCGCGCTGGCGTTGGCGCAAACGCGCCAGTACGAACGCCCCTCGCAAACCTCCACGGAAGCGGCGGCGGACTGGTGGCGCGTCTACGATCTCGCGACCGCGTGCGCCGACGACGACACGCGCCTGCTCGCGCTCTCCGTGCTGTTGCAGCGCACACTGCTGTCGGGTTTCGGCGACGAACGCCCCGACCTGCTCGCGCCCGTACGCGAACGTATCGCGCGCGAATGCGAAGGCGCGTCCACGCACCCCGGATTCACGCTGATGCGCGGCGCACTCATGACGCTCGAAGGCCGTCACAAGGACGCCATCGCCATGCTCGCGCCCGCCTCGCGCGACGCGCCGGGCCACGACCTGCTGAGTTACGGCGACGCCTCGCACGGCGCGCACTACATTACGTCGATCGCGCACAACGCACTCGCGATTTCGTTGTGGCTCACGGGCGCGCGGCCGCAATCGCATCCGGTGTTGCGCGAGGCCATGACGAGCGCGCGACGCCAGTCCGATCCGTTCGCGCGCTGCGCGGCGGCGGCACTCGGTTGCGTGCTCTCGCTGGTGGAAGACAATCATGCGCGCCTCACGCAGCAATCGCGCGTGCTCATGACCGTCGCGAAGGAAAACCGCTTCGCCGCGTGGGAAGCGCTGGGCCGCAGCTTCTATCTGTGGACACAAGCGGTCTCCGAGGCATCGGGCTCGGGCGCCGCCGCGAAAACGCTGATCGACTGCGCGCTGCGCAATCTCGAACACGCGCACGCGACGCTCGTCGACCTGCTCGTACTGGAACGTTTCTCGGCGATCGCCGTGCGCGAGCTGGGCGCGAACGCGCTGCTGCGCCTTTATGAACGCATGGTGGCGGGGCTCGACAGCGCGGGCCGGCGCTGGCTCATGCCAAACGCGCTGCGCGTGGAGGCACGCTTGCGTCATTGCGCGGGGCTGCCCAAACAGGATGTGGACGAAGCACTCGGCCGCGCCCACGACGAGGCGCTGCGGCAAGGCATCGCGCGCGACGCGCGCAACAACACCGGGCCGTGACGCGCGCGTTTGCGATTGCTGGGGCGTGAGATCTCGCGCGGCATCGGTCGCTGCATCGGCTACACTTTCCAGCACATTTCCTTCTTCTTTACGGACCCGCCCGTGACCCACCCGACCCGTGACCACACCCTGCGCGCCATCGCCGCCGAGTTCGGCTACGACCCGGACGCCGCGATCCAGATCGGCGGGCACTACGCGCCCATCGTGATCGACGGCGACCTCGCCTGGATCTCCGGCCAGATTCCCCGCGTGGGCGACGTGGTGCGCTTCACGGGCGTCGTTGGCGCGGAGCTTTCCGTGGACGACGCGCGCCGCGCCGCCGCGATCTCCACGCTGCGCGCGCTCTCGCTCGTGTTGCAGCGCTGCGGCACGCTCGACGTGATCGCCGCGGTGCCGCGCATCACTGTCTACGTGCGCAGCGCCGCCGATTTCACGCAGCAAAGCGAAGTTGCCGATGGCGCGTCCGACCTGCTCTTCGCCGTGCTCGGCGAGGTGGGCGTGCACACGCGCACCTCGGTCGGCGTCGTGCAGTTGCCGAAGGGCGCGGCGGTGGAAATCGACTTCACGTTCCGGCTTGGGGCCACGTAGAAAGTCGGCATCGGCATCGGCATCGGCGTCGGCGTCGGGATTGATTCGGATATCGAATCAATTCACCCACGGCGTAAGTGGTCCCGAATCGGCGGGCAGATACGCGAGCGGGTCCACTGCCTGGCCGTTTTCGCGCATCTCGAACTGAAGCCGCCCTTCGCCCTTGTCGTCCGGGTCTTTGCCGTGCACACCCATTTCGGCGAGCGGCGCGCCGCGCGCGACCGTCGCGCCTTCCGCAACCAGCAGGCGGCGGTTGTTGCCGTAAGCCGTCACGAAATGATCGTCGTGCTTGACGATCACCATCAGGCCGTAATCCTTGATCTTGTCGCCCGCGTAGACCACGCGGCCGGCCGCCACGGCCTTGACCGGCGTGCCCGCGCGCGCTTCGATTTCGATGCCGCGCGCACCGTGCGTGTCGAACTCGCGCACCACCGTGCCGCTCACGGGCCAGATGAAGCGTTTCGATGGGTCGGCGTTGGCCTTTGCGTTCGCCGCGGTTTTCGTTTCGATCGTCGCATTCTTCGAACCGGCCACTGCGCTTGCCGCTTTCGAGCCGTTGCCCGCAAGCGGCCCCACGCGCAGCATCTGGCCAGCAAGCAAGGGCTCCGAGGTCGTCATGCCGTTCCACTGCGCGAGGTCCGCCTCGCGCCGGCCGAACGCACCCGCGACGCTGGCGAGCGAGTCGCCGGGTTGCACGCAGTAGTACCCGGCCGACGCGCTCACGCACGCGTGCGCCTGGTAGGTCGGCAGGTTGAAGGAATTGTCGGTGGCGCAACCGCTGGCGAGCAGCGCCGCGAGCGCGGCGGCAACCAAAAAGCCCGGGAAGCCGAGGCCGCTCTGGCCCCGAGGCAGGCATCGTCGTGTCATGGCGAATCTCCGCGATCCAGAATGAGTCAAGAGGAATCGCCGGCCTTCCGGCCGGCAAAACCCGCTTAACGCAGACCATAGTCGCGCGTTGACCGCCTGACTCGCTTCCTGACAATGCTTGACACACGCCCACGCCGAGCGCGAAACCCAGAGCCAGCCTTCGCGAGAATACCCGTAGGAATACGTCGAAAATCAGTGCGAGTGACTCGGTACGTCGGCACCGCGACAGCCCACGAGAAAGTCGAAATCGCAGCCTTCGTCCGCTTGCAGCACGTGCTCGACGTAGAGCTTGCGATAACCGCTTTGATCGGCGGGATTCGCCTGTTGCGCGGCCTTCCATGCGTCGAGCCGCGCGCGCATCTCGTCGTCGCCGATCTCCAGATGCAACGTGCCGCGTTCGCAATCGAGTTCGATCCAGTCGCCGTCACGCACGATCGCGAGCGGGCCGCCCGCGCGCGCTTCGGGCGCCACGTGCAGCACCACTGTGCCGTACGCCGTGCCGCTCATGCGCGCGTCGGAAATGCGCACCATGTCGGTCACGCCTTCGCGCAACAGCTTGGGCGGCAAACCCATATTGCCGACCTCGGCCATGCCCGGATAACCCTTCGGTCCGCAGTTCTTCATCACGAGCACCGAGTCGGCGCTCACGTCCAGATCGGGGTCGCCGATGCGCGCCTTGTAGTCGTCGAAATTTTCGAACACCACGGCGCGGCCACGATGCTTGAGCAACGTTTGCGTGGCCGCGGACGGCTTCAGCACCGCGCCGTTGGGCGCGAGATTGCCGCGCAGCACGCACAAGCCGCCGTCGGCCACGAGCGGCGTGTCGAGCGGGCGAATCACCTCGGCGTTGTGAATGGGCGCCTCGCGCACGTTCTCCCAGAGCGTCTTGCCGTTGACGGTGAGCGCGTCCGGATGCGGCAGCAGGTTCGCTTCGCCCAGGCGCCGCAGCACCGCCGGCAAACCGCCCGCGTAATAGAACTCCTCCATGAGGAAACGCCCCGACGGTTGCAGGTCGACTAGTGTGGGCGTGCCGCGCCCGATGCGCGTCCAGTCGTCGAGTTCGAGCTTCACGCCGATACGGCCCGCGATCGCTTTCAAATGGATCGCCGCATTGGTCGAACCGCCGATGGCCGCATTGGTGCGGATGGCGTTTTCGAACGCCGCGCGCGTGAGGATCTTCGAGAGCTTGAGATCCTCGAGCGCCATCTGCACGATGCGCATGCCCGACATGTGCGCGAGCACGTAGCGGCGTGCATCCACGGCGGGAATGGCCGCGTTGTGCGGCAACGAAACGCCGAGCGACTCGGCCATGCACGCCATGGTCGAGGCGGTGCCCATGGTGTTGCAGGTGCCCGCCGAGCGCGACATGCCCGCTTCCGCGGACATGAATTCGTGTATCGAGATCTTGCCCGCCTTCACCTGTTCGCTCAGTTGCCACACCACCGTGCCCGAGCCAATGTCGCGGCCTTCGTGCTTGCCGTTGAGCATCGGGCCGCCCGTCACGACGATCGCGGGCACGTCGCAGCTTGCCGCGCCCATCAGCAAGGCGGGCGTGGTCTTGTCGCAGCCCACGAGCAGCACGACCGCATCCACGGGATTGCCTCGTATGGATTCCTCAACATCCATGGAAGCCAGATTGCGCGTGAACATCGCCGTGGGCCGCAGATTCGATTCGCCATTGGAAAACACGGGGAATTCGACCGGAAAGCCCCCGGCCTCGAACACGCCCCGCTTCACGTGTTCCGCGATCTTGCGGAAATGCGCGTTGCACGGCGTGAGTTCCGACCACGTATTACAGATGCCGATGATCGGTTTGCCGTCGAACTCGTGATCGGGAATGCCCTGGTTCTTCATCCAGCTCCGGTACATGAAGCCGTTCTTGTCCGCGGTGCCGAACCACGCAGCCGAGCGAAGCCTCTTGCGGGTGTTCATGGCGTATGCCCACTTAGTGAGAAAGATTAATAAATAGCATGACTATTAACACGCGAATGATCGGGAAAACGCTAATCGCGACCCCGCTTTCGCTTGCATATAGTTTGGCTATTGAACCAGGCAAGCAGAGGTTCGCCGCGTGCTGAGAGGCGCGGTGCGAACCCATGGATGGCGCGATTTCCCGTGCTACTGTCCAGCCGTGATGGACGCGAGATCAGCGCCGTGAATGACAGAAATACAACGCGCATAGCGACATCGGAGACACGCATGAAACTGGCAACTCGCATGGTAAGCGGATTCGTCGCCGCGGCGGCCGCTTTTTCCCTGGCCGCGGGCGTCGCCCACGCCGACGATAAACAGATCACGCTGGGCTTCGCGCAGGTGGGCGCCGAAAGCGCCTGGCGCACGGCCAACACCGTGTCTGTGAAGGCGGCCGCCAAGGACGCCGGCATCAACCTCAAGTTCTCGGACGCGCAGCAGAAACAGGAAAACCAGATCAAGGCGATCCGCTCGTATATCGCGCAAAAAGTGGACGTGATCGCGTTCTCGCCCGTGGTGGAATCGGGCTGGGAACCGGTGCTCCAAGAAGCGAAGCGCGCGAAGATTCCCGTGATTCTCACGGACCGCAACATCGACGTGAAAGATCAGTCGCTCTACGTGACGATGATCGGCTCCGACTTCATGGAAGAAGGCCGTCGCGCGGGCAAATGGCTCGAAGCGCACTACAAGAACAATCCGGGCCCCATCAATATCGTCGAGCTGCAAGGCACCGTGGGCTCCGCGCCCGCCAACGACCGCCACGGCGGTCTGATGGAAGTGATCAAGAACGATCCGAAGTTCAAGATCATCGCGTCGCAAAGCGGCGACTTCACGCTCGCGGGCGGCAAGCAGGTGATGGAAGCGTTCGCCAAGACGTATGGCAACAAGATCAACGTGGTCTACGCGCATAACGACGACATGGCGCTCGGCGCGATCCAGGCCATGGAGGAAGCAGGCATGAAGCCCGGCAAGGACGTGAGCGTGGTGTCGTTCGACGCCACCAAGGGCGGCTTCGAGGCGATGATCGCGGGCAAGATGAATGTCGACGTGGAATGCAGCCCGCTGCTCGGGCCGCAGCTCATGAGTGCCGTGAAGGACGTGGTCGCGGGCAAACAGCTGCCCAAGCGCATCGTGACCAACGAAACCGTGTTCCCGATGGACGTGGCGGCGCAAACGCTGCCCTCGCGCAAGTACTGAGTTCGATTCGCTTCCGCCCGCGCGCTGTTTCGCATTCCTGATCGACAGGAGCCTGCGGGCGGCGCGCCACTTTCACGGTTGCTCATGAGCGCTGCTCCCTTACTCGAAACTGTCGGGCTGTCCCGAACCTTTCCCGGCGTGCGCGCGCTCGACCGGGTCGATTTTCGTCTGTTCCCCGGCGAGGTGCACACGCTGATGGGTCAGAACGGCGCGGGCAAGTCGACGCTCATCAACGTGCTCACCGGCGTGCATGCGCCCGAGGCCGGCGAGATTCGCCTCGCGGGCGCTGCGGTGCACTTTTCCACGCCGCAGGACGCCGAAGCCGCCGGTATCCAGACGCTTTATCAGGAAGTCAATCTCTGCCCGAATCTCTCGGTGGCCGAGAATATCTTCGCGGGCCGCCAGCCGCGCAAGCGCGGTTTGATCGACTGGAAGACGATTCACCGGCGCGCCGAAGCCGCGCTCGCGCAGCTCAATCTCGCGCTGGACGTCACGCAGTCGCTCGACACCTACCCGATTGCAATGCAGCAAATGGTGGCGATTGCGCGCGCCGTTTCTGTCGATGCGCGCATTCTCATTCTCGACGAACCCACCTCGAGCCTCGACGAAGGCGAGGTCGCGCGCCTGTTCGAGGTGCTGCGCAAGCTCAAGGCGTCGGGTATCGCCATTCTGTTCGTCACGCATTTTCTGGAGCAAACCTACGCGATCTCCGACCGCATCACCGTGATGCGCAACGGCGAACGCGAGGGCGAATATCTCGCCGCCGAGTTGCCCGTGCAGACGCTGGTCGCGAAGATGGTCGGCCTGAACGCGAGCGAGCGGCTCGCGCAACAGGACGACGTGCAGACGAATACAAACATTTCGGACGCCGAACCGTTTTTGAGCGCACACGGCGTCGCGCGCCGCGGCGTGCTCGCCCCGCTCGATCTCGACGTGCGGCCGGGCCAGATTCTCGGCCTCGCCGGTCTGCTCGGCTCGGGCCGCACGGAAACGGCGCGCCTCCTGTTCGGCGCCGACCGCGCCGACGCGGGGGCCATGCGCATCAACGGCAAAACCGTGAAGCTCGCCTCGCCGCGCGACGCGGTACGCCACGGCATGGCGTATTGTCCCGAGGACCGCAAGAAGGAAGGCATCGTCGCGGAGCTGTCGATCCGCGAGAACATCGTGCTCGCGCTACAGGCGCAACGCGGCTGGTGGCGCATGATCCGGCGCGCGAAGCAGCGCGAACTCGCCAATGCCTACATCGAACAACTCGGCATCAAGGCGCGCGACGCCGAACAACCCATCGGCCTGCTCTCCGGCGGCAATCAGCAAAAGGTGCTGCTCGCGCGCTGGCTCGCCACCGAACCGCGCCTGCTGATACTCGACGAACCCACGCGCGGTATCGACGTGGCCGCGAAGTTCGAGATCATGGACCGCGTGCGCGCGCTCTGCGCGAAAGGCCTCGGTATCCTGTTCATCTCTTCCGAGATCAGCGAGGTGGTACGCGTGAGCGACCGCATCGCCGTGCTGCGCGACCGCCGCAAGGTCGCCGAACTCTCGGGCGCGGCGCGCAGCGAGCACGAAGTCTATGACCTCATCGCCGGAGATCGCCGATGAATCGATCGAACCGTCCCGCGCTGCCGGCCTTGCCCCGGTGGCTCGCGCTCGTCATCAAACATCCGCTCGTGTGGCCCGCGCTCACGCTGATCGTGCTGTTCGCCGTGGACGTCGCGCATCGCGCCAATTTTCTGTCGATCACGCTGCTCGGCGGTCACCTGTTCGGCGCGCCCATCGACATCCTGATGCGCGCCGCGCCGCTCGTGGTGGTCTCGCTCGGCATGACGCTCGTGATCGCCACGCGCGGCATCGACATCTCCGTGGGCGCCGTGGTGGCGATCGCGGGCGCGGCGGCCGCCACGGTGCTCGCCGACGATCCCTCGCGCGTGGGTCTCGCGTTCGGCGCGGCACTCGCCGTGGGTCTGCTCGCGGGCGCGTGGAACGGCTTGCTGGTGGCCTTCGTGGGCATGCAGCCGATCATCGCCACGCTCATCCTGATGGTGGCCGGGCGCGGCGTCGCGCAACTGCTCACGGGCGGGCAGATCATCCCCATCGGCGCAACCGGCTATCTGTTCGCGGGCGGCGGCTATCTGGCGCTCGTGCCGTGCGCCGTGTGGATCGCGCTGGCCGTGACGCTGCTCACCGCGCTCATCGTCAATCGCACCGCGCTCGGTTTGTTCATCCGCTCGATCGGCGTGAATCCGGTGGCCGCGCGGCTCGCCGGTTTGTCGTCGCAAGCGGTGGTGTTCGGCGCCTACGTGTTTTGCGGCGTGACCGCCGCGATCGCGGGCATCCTGATCAGCTCGAACGTGCGCAGCGCCGACGGCAACAACGCGGGTCTGCTGCTCGAACTCGACGCGATCCTCGCCGTGACGCTCGGCGGCACCTCGCTGCTGGGCGGGCGCTTCAGTCTCGCGGGCACGGTGCTCGGCGCGCTCATCATCCAGACGCTCACCTACACCACGTATTCGATCGGCGTGCCGCCCGAAGCGACGCTCGTCGTCAAGGCCGTGGTCGTGTTGCTGGTCTGCCTGATCCAGTCGCCGGCCGCGCGCGCGTTCGCGCTCGCGCAACTGAAACGCCTCGCGCTCGCTCGCCGCGCGCGGGCTTAACCTCCGGGTCAACACCCTGTGAACGGGAATCGAGCATGACTGATCCTGCGGCTTCCTCTTCCGGCGCACGCGCGGCCTTGCGGCGCGCCTTGCGTCCCGCCGCGCGTTTCGTCGATCCGCGCGTGCTGCCCATCGTCGTGACCGTCGTGCTGTTCGTCGCGCTGTTCGGCTTCGGCTCGGTCATGTATCGCGGCTTCTTCTCGTTGCAGGTGCTGTTCGGCCTGCTCGTGGATAACGCGTTTTTGCTCATCGTCGCCATCGGCATGACGTTCGTGATCGTTTCGGGCGGCATCGATCTCTCGGTGGGCGCCGTGGTCGCGCTCACCACCATTCTGTGCGCCGTGGGCACCGAGAAGCTGCACTGGCCCGTGTTCGTGGTCGTGCCGCTGGTGCTGCTGTGCGGCGCGCTCTACGGCGCGGCCATGGGGGCGCTGATCCACTTCTTCCGCCTGCAACCGTTCATCATCACGCTCGCGGGCATGTTCCTCGCGCGCGGCACCTGCTTTCTCATCACCACGCAATCGATACAGATCAACGACGCGGGCTTTCACGCGCTCTCCGAATTCACGATTCCCGTGGGCAGCGGCTCGCTCACCACGGGTTCGCTCACGGCCATCGCCATGCTGATCGCGGGCATCGTGATCGCGCATTTCACGCGTTTCGGCCGCAATGTGTATGCGATCGGCGGCAACGAGCGTTCCGCGCTGCTGATGGGCTTGCCGGTCGCGCGCACCAAGATCGGCGTGTATGCGCTCTCGGGGTTCTGCTCGGCGCTCGGCGGCGTGGTGTTCACGCTCTACGTGCTCTCGGGCTACGGCTTGCAGGCGCAAGGCATGGAACTCGACGCGATCGCCGCCACCGTGATCGGCGGCACGCTGCTCACGGGCGGCGTGGGCTACGTGATCGGCTCGGTGTTCGGCGTGGGCATACTCGGCACGATCCAGACGCTCATCACGTTCGACGGCACGCTCAGTTCGTGGTGGACGCGCATCGTGATCGGCGCCCTGCTCTGCGCGTTCTGCCTCATGCAGCGCGCGACCGAGCGCCACGCCGCGCGGCGCAAGTCCACCGGCACGGGACGCGGCGCGCCGCGCGCGCATTCGCGTGCGCAAACGGCGCCCGGCGACGAAGTCAAACTCGCCGCGCCGCCGCCGGGACTGCACGAAGCGAAAGGTGCTTAAGTGGCGCGAGTAAGCTCGTTGTCATCGAGGTTTGATGACGATGTTTTCGTTACGGGTATACATGGATTAGGAGCCCTGAACGCCCTGCACTAAGATTTTTGCGGTACCGCTCCGGCGCCAGGTTTTCATACGTCCGCCATCCACCGGTACTGTCCACTATCTGCACATCTGCACACGCTTCGACATTTAAGTCGTACCCATCGACCACGAAGAGAAGACCGGAGGAAGACATGGCGCAGGATCGGGATGACGCAAAAGACAACAAAGGCAGCTTGATCGACACGGGCCGGCGCGGCCTCATGCAGGGCGCGGGCCTCGGCGCCGCGCTCTCGCTGATGGGCGCGGTGGGCGGCGGCGGACTCATTTCGCAGGCGCAAGCCGCCGAAGCGGCATTTCCCGCGCACAAGAAATGGAAGATCGTGTTCGTGAATCACGTGACCACGAATCCGTTCTTCGTGCCCACGCAATACGGCATTCAGGACGCCTGCTCGCTGCTCGGCATGGACTACCAGTGGACCGGCTCGGCCACTTCCGACGCGGGCGAAATGGTGCGCGCCGTGAACGCCGCGATCGCCGCGAAAGCCGACGCCATCGCCGTGCCCATCGTCGATCCCACTGCGTTCGACAAACCCATCCAGGCGGCGCTCGACGCGGGCATTCCGGTCTTCGCCTACAACGCCGACGCGCCGCGCGGCAAGACCAGCCCGCGCCTCGCCTATATCGGCCAGGATCTGTATCTCTCGGGCTATCAGATGGGCGAGCGCATCGTCAGTCTGATCGACAGCGGCATGGTGGCGCTCTTCATCGCCACGCCGGGACAGCTCAACATCCAGCCGCGCCTCGACGGCGCGAGCGACGCCATCAAGAAGTCGGGCAAGAAAATCGACATTCAGACCGTGGCCACGGGCGCGACCGTCAACGAAGAACTTTCGAAGATCAAGTCGTTCTACCTCGGCCATCAGGACCTCAAAGGCATGTTTGCCGTCGATGCCGGCAGCACGCAGGGTGTCGCGCAGGTCATGAAGGAATCGAACCTGCCTTCGAAGGGCGTGCACGGCGGCGGCTTCGACCTGCTGCCGCAAACCATCCAGTTGATCCACGAAGGCTTCCTCGACTTCACCATCGACCAGCAGCCGTACGTGCAGGGCTTTTACACGGTGGTGGAAGCGTTCACGTTCCTCGCCTCGGGCGGTCTCGTGGGTCCGGCCAACATCAACACGGGCCTGAAGTTCGTGACGAAGGACACGGTCGAGCCGTATCTGAACACGTCCACGCGTTACGAAGGCAAGACCACCAAGCCGCAGATCGTGCCGATGAAAGGCGCGATCAAGTCGTAACCGGCCGTTCGATTCGTCGCGCCCGCCAACCGGGCGCGATCCCCAGCGTGACTAACCGCGCGATTGACCGCGCGACCAACCGGGCGTCATGAACACAGTGAACGAAACCAGCAAGGCAGACGTTGCCGCGCGGGCCCAGCGCCCGCGCGGGCAATGGCTTTCGGCATGGGCGCCCGAGTTGCGCATCCTGCTCGTGGCGGTGCTGCTCGCCGCCTACTTCGAGTTCCTCAACCACGACTTCCTGCTCACCAACGCGAGCCTCGTCAATCTTTCGCAGTTCATCGCGCCGGTGGCGATCATCGCGTTCGGCGAGATCATGCTGATGATCGGCGGCGACATCGACCTCTCGGCGGGCATGGTGTTCGCGTTCGCGCCGTTCATCATGGTGTTCGCGAACGACGCGGGCGCGCCGATGTGGCTCGCCGTGATCGCGGGACTCGTGGCCGCCGCCGTGATCGGCTTCGTGAACGGCGCGGTGACCGTGTGGCTGCGGCTGCCCTCGTTCGTCACCACGCTCGGCACGCTCTTTCTCATCAACGGCATCACGCTCACGCTTTCGCGCGGCACGCCGGCCGCGACGCCGGGCTCGCCCGAGTTCGCCGCCGTGATGGGCGCGTGGGGCTATAGCGAGATCATCTGGACCGTGGCGCTCGCCGTGGTCATGCACGTGCTGCTGCGCGACACGCGCTGGGGCCTGCACACCCAGGCGGCAGGCGCGAACCCGCTGGGCGCGAGCGAAGCCGGTATTCACGTGAACCGGCTGCGGCTCGGCAATTTCGTGCTCGCGGCCGTGCTCGCGGGTTTGACCGGCATTCTCGAAGGCTTTCGCATCACCTCGATCGACCCGCAGGCGGGCGGCAACCAGATCATGTTCCTCGCGGTGGCGGCGGCCGTGATCGGCGGCACCCCGCTCACGGGCGGCTCGGGCACGATCGTGGGCGGGCTGATCGGCGCGGCCGTGCTCGGCATTCTCAACGACGGCTTCACGCTCATCGGCATCAACGCCTTCACATTCAACATCATCCTGGGCGCCGCGATTCTCGCCGCGATGGTCTTCAACATTCACGTGGGGCGCATTCGCCGCCGGGGAGCCCGCTGATGGACGAATCGCAAGCTTCCACGCCCGACGGCGCGGCACCGGTATCGGCCGCGGCCACCGCCGACGCGCCGCTCGCGCTGCGCGGCGACAAGCTGGTCAAGCGCTTCGGCGCGGTCACGGCGCTCGACGGCGTCTCGCTCACGCTCGGGCGCGGCGAAATTCTCGGCATACTCGGCGACAACGGCGCGGGCAAGTCCACGCTCGTGAAAATCCTCACGGGCTTTCATCAGCAGACGGGCGGCACGCTCAGCATCGACGGCGAGGAAACGCTGCTCAAATCCGTCGATCACGCGCGCGCGCTCGGCATCGAATGCGTTTATCAGGATCTCGCGCTGGCGAATTCGCTGTCGATCTACCACAACATGTTTCTGAACCGCGAGATCGTGCGCGGCGGCCCGTTGCGCCTGTTCGTCGATCACAAGCAGATGCGCGAGCGCGCGGCGCAGTTGCTCGAAGACATCGGCGTGCACGTGCCTTCGGTGGATCTGCCCGTGGAGCGGCTTTCCGGCGGGCAGCGCCAGGCGATCGCCGTGGCGCGCGCCGTGCATTCGAACGCGAAGATCCTTCTGCTCGACGAGCCGCTGGCCGCGATGGGCGCACGCGAAGCGGGCCTCATCATCGATCTCGTGATGCGGCTGAAGGAAAAGGGCGGGCTATCGATTATCATGATCATGCACAACTATGCGCAGACGCTCGATATCGCGGATCGCATCATGTTGATGCAGCGTGGCCGCGTGACGTACGAGCAGCGCAGCGCCAATACTTCGGTGGCGGAGCTGATGGACATCGTGCGGCGGGAATATCGGGCGATGCGCGCCACGAGCGCGTCCTAGCCAGTCCTATCATCGGGAGAGGCCCTCCCCGGGATGACACCCGGCCGGGCCATCATGGATTACCGCAATCTAGAGAAACGCAAGAGCATGCACGCGCGCATCGTGCAGGAGCTCGGCATGCAGATCGTGGGCGGCACGCTGGCGCCGGGCCAGCGCCTGCCGCCCGAGCCCAGCCTGTGCGAAACCTATGGCGTGAGCCGGCCCGTGCTGCGCGAAGCCACGCGCGTGCTCGTGGCCAAGGGCCTGGTGGTGTCCAAGCCGCGTGTGGGCAGCGTGGTGCGCCCGCGCGAAGAGTGGCACATGCTCGACCCCGACGTGCTGTTCTGGACCGTCAACAGCATTCCCGAGGGTGAGTTCTTTCGCTCGCTCATGACGGTGCGGCAGATCATCGAGCCGGCCGCGGCGGCGCTCGCCGCCATTTCCGCCACCGACGAAGACATCGCGCGCATCGGCGCCGCGTATGCGCGCATGGAAGACGCGACCACGGCGCAGGCCCTGCTCGAACCCGACCTCGAATTCCACCGCGCGATCATGGGCGCCACGCACAACGACATGCTCGCGTACATCGGCAACATGCTCTCGCTCGCGCTTTCCGAGTCGATCAAGCTCACGAGCCGGCACCCGAACACGCATGCGCTTTCGCTGCCGCGTCATAAGGCGATTTACACGGCGATCGCGCATCGCGACGCGCTGGCCGCGCGGCAAGCGAGCGTGGTGCAGCTCGATAACGCCAAAGCCGACGCGAACTCCATTTTGGGTGGGGCGGCGTTGGAGACTTGAGCGTCGGTTATTCTGCGCGAGATCATGGATTCGAGTGCCCAGCAATCCTAAGCTTTCGATCTTTCATTGAAGGGGAAAGCGAAATGGCCAGTGTTGAACCCGTGGTAACGCCCGAATGGACGCATCTCGAGGCATTCCTCGCCGAAGCGCCCATCGACGCTCTCGTCGGTCAGCGCGACGTGCGGCCGCAGGCCGACCTCTATCGCGACCTCGACATGGATCACGAAGACATCGCACGGTTCCTTGCGCTCTGGGCGGAACGGTTTTCGATCGACATGTCGGAGTTCGACTTCGACGCCTACTATCCCGCGGCAAAACTCACTACGCCCGCCTATTTCGGCATGGTGATGAAGGCGTCGTTCAGCCGCAACGCGCGCGCCTGTCTCGGGGGACGCCCGCTCACCTTGGGTGCGCTCGAATCCGCCATGCGCGCGCAGCGCTGGAATCACTGAAACGTAAAAAAAGCGCGCGGCCCCACCGCTCCGTCGGGCCGCGCGAACACCCTCACACCGCCCGCTTGCTGCGCCGGAACTGATCGAACAGCACGGCCAGCAACAGGATCCCGCCGCGAATCAGGTACTGATAAAACGTTGGCACGTTCATGAGGCTCATGGCGTCCTGCACGGCGCCCATGATGAGCACGCCCACCAGCACGCCCGAGATGGTCGCCACGCCGCCCGTGAGCGACACGCCGCCCAGCACGCACGCCGAAATCACGCCCAGTTCGAGCCCCACCGAAGTCTTCGGGTCGCCGAGGCTCATGCGCGAGGCCAGCATCACGCCCGCGAAGCCGGTCACCAGCCCTTGCAGCACGAACACCGTGATCTTGATGCGCGTGACGGGCAACCCGGCGAGGCGCGCCGCTTCGCTGTTGCCGCCCACCGCCAGCACGTTCTTGCCGAACACGGTTTTCTTCAGCAGAAAGCCGAACAGCACGAAGCCGACGATATTGCTCCAGATCGGGAACGAAATGCCGAGAAACGAGCCGCCGCCCAGATCGAAGAAGCGCTCTTCCGAGATCATCACGGCGTCGCCGTTCGAGGTGAGGAAGGCAAGACCGCGCACCGCTTCCATCATCGCGAGCGTGGCGATCAGCGAGTTGATCCTGAAGCGCGCGATCAGCACGCCGTTGACGAGCCCGACCGCGCCGCCCGCGAGCACGCCCGCGCCAATGCCGAGCAGCACGCTATGCGATTGCGTGATGACGGTCGACGCCACCACGCCCGCGAACGCCACGATCGAGGCGACCGAAAGATCGACCTCGCCGAGCGCGAGCACGAACATCATGGTCACGGCAATCGAGCCGATCAGCGTGACCGAGAGCAGCAGGCCCTGAATGTTGCGGGTCGTGAGGAAGTCGGGCACCGTCGCAGAAAGCACCGCGAACAGCACCACGAACACCACCACGATGCCCGACTTGTTGATCATGTCCCACGCGCGGGCGCGCTGGGGCGTCATGGCGCCCGCGGGCGCGGTGGCTTCGTTCACGGCAGGCGTGCCTTGTGGCTGCATGGCTTCACTCATCTCGGGTTCGTCGTTACGGGTTAGCCGCGCAACGGCATGCGCGCGCGGCCGCACAACATAAAAGGGGCTCAGCGCGGCAGCGCCATCTTGATCAACTGGTCGGGCGTGGCGTCGGCCTTCTGCACGCTGCCCGCCAGGCGGCCTTCGCGCATGACGATGATGCGGTCGGCCACGCCGATCACCTCGGCGAGATCGCTCGACACCATGATCACGGTCTTGCCCGCTTCGGCCAGTTCGTAGAGCAGGTTGTAGATTTCGGCGCGAGCGCCCACGTCGATACCGCGCGTGGGCTCGTCCATCAGAAACACTTCGATACGCTCCGCCAGCCAGCGCGACAGGATCACCTTCTGCTGATTGCCGCCCGAAAGCGTGCCGATCGCCGTGTCGCCATTGCGCGTCTTGATCGCGAGCTTCTGGATATAGTCGTGCGCCAGCGCCTTCTCGCGTTTCGCGTCCAGCAGAAAACGCGCGGGGCTGAAATGGCGCCGTGCGCTGATATTGAGGTTGTCGGCCACCGAGGCGATCGCGACGATGCCTTCCTGCTTGCGATCTTCGGGGCACAGCGCGAGGCCCGCGCGCACGGCATCGCGCGGACTCCGGAACTGCACGCGCTTGCCGTTCAGTTCCACGTGCCCGGCGCTCGCGCGCGTCGCGCCGTAAATCAGCTTCATCAACTCGGAACGCCCCGCGCCCACGAGCCCGAAGAAGCCGACGATCTCGCCGCGCCGCGCCGCGAACGACACCGGTTCGGCGAGTCCCGGCCCGAGCAGGCCTTTCGCTTCGAGCAACACGTCGCCCGCTGCACGCGCACGATAGCCGTACACGTCTTCGATCGAGCGCCCGACCATCGCCGCGATGAGCCGGTTGCGGTCGAGATCGGCGACCGACTCGAATGTCTCGATGCGCTTGCCGTCGCGAAACACCGTCACGCGGTCGCACAGCGCGTCGACTTCGTCCATGCGATGCGTGACGTAGACGATGGCGCGGCCGTCCGCCCGCAGCGCGTCGATAATGCGAAAGAGGTTCTCGGTCTCGCGCGCCGAAAGCGAACTCGTGGGCTCGTCGAAAGCGATTACACGCGCGTCGCGCATCAGCGCCTTGCCGATTTCGATCATCTGACGCTGGCCGATCGACAGATTCTTCACGGGCGTGCGCGGGTCGATGCGTTCGCCGAGGCGCTGCAACTCGTCCATCGCGCGCTGCACGAGCGTGGTTTCGTCGAGCACGCCGAGGCGATTGGGCAGTTGCCCGAGCATCAGGTTTTCCGCCACCGTGAGCTCGGGCACGAGATGCAATTCCTGATAGATGATCGCGATGCCCGCATCGAGCGCCGCCTTCGTGGTCGTGAAGCGATGCTCCACGCCGTTCAGGTGCAGCGTGCCTTCCTGCGGCTGATTTACGCCCGAGAGCACCTTGAGCAGCGTGGACTTGCCCGCGCCGTTCTCGCCCATCAGGCCATGCACTTCTCCCGCGCGCACGTCGAGCGAGACACGATCGAGCGCGCGCACGCCCGGAAAACTCACGGTGATGCCCTCGAGTTCCAGGTACGCGCGCTTCCCCTGTTGTGCCTGCGCATTTGCGCTCGTGTTCGCGTTCGCCTGCGTGGGCGCGCTCGCGTGAGTCATGGTGTCAGTCATTGCATCCGTGCCTTTTACCCATACCGGTCTTCGAACTGGTTAGCTATCCTTAGATACCCAGTTCGCTGCGCACGGCCGTCCAGTTGTCGCGCGTCATGAGCTTGCCCGTGGTCTGCGTGTCCGCAGGCGGCGCTTTGCCGTTGCGGATCCAGTCGACGAGATTCTCGGCGCTGTCCTTGCCGTGATTCGTCGAACTCACCGCGATCGTGCCGTAAAAGCCCGTGGGCTGCTTCTTCTGGAACTCGGCGAACGCTTCGCCCGCGCCGTTGATACCCACGCCGATCACGTCGGCCGAAGGAATATGCAACTGCTCGGTCGCGCGCACGGCGCCCAGCACGCTTTCCTCGTTGAGCGCGAACACCACCCATTTCTTGATGTTCGGATGCTGCGCGAGCACCGGCGAGGCCGCGTTGAAGCCGCCTTCGTCGTCGGTGGTCTTTTGCGGCGCGTCGAAGATGTTTTCCTTCTTGAAGCCGCCCGCGAGCAGCGACTGCGTGGCGCCGTCGGTGCGCAGTTTGGCGGTAGGCAGTTCGTAGTCCGTAATACGCAGCGCGCCCACTTCTTCCGGCTTCCAGCCGCGCTTCTTCATTTCGTCGCTGATCGCCTGACCGACCTGATTGCCGATCTTGAACGCCGACATGCCCAGATGCGGCACGTTGCCGAGCGGCTTGCCCGACGAATCGACGAGCTGGTCGTCGACGGTCACGAACTTCATGTTGTAGCGTTTCGCGCGCGCCTGGATCGCCGGTCCGAGACGCACGTCGGGCGCGCAGATCACGAAGCCCTGCGCGCCTTGGGCGCCGAGATTGTCGATGGCGGCGAGCACCTTCTCGCCGTCCGGCGTGCCGATGTTGACGACCGAGAAGTTCTCCTTCTGGCCGAGCGCCGTCGCGGCTTTCTGCTCGTTGATGAACCATGCCTGTTCCGGCATCTTCACGAGAAAGCCGATCTTCACGGGCGAGTCGGCATGCGCCGCCACGTTCATGCCGAGCGGGGCGACGCACATCGCCGCGAACGCGGCGCGAAGGGTCAGGCGGCGGATCTTGCTGGTCATGCTGTTGTCTCCTCTGGTGTGATTTGTGGTGTTGCGTGGGTGTTGCGATGTCTAGTGTCCGAACGCCTCGACTTCGACGTGACGGCCGAGCAGGAACGCGTCCGCCACGAGGCGCAGCGGGCGCACGTCCACGTCGTCGGTGCCATGCGCGATAAGCCAGTGGAAGCGCTCGTAGAGCGCCGCGTATTCGCGCTCCGCCTCGAGCGTGACGGCTTCGCCCGCGATCTTCAGCGTCTTGCCGCCTTCGGCGATCGAGAGCAGACCGTCGGTGGTTTCCACGTCGATTTCCCATTGCTCGACGGGGCCGTGACGCCAGTCGAATTCGGCACGCACCGGCACGCCGTCCGTATCGACGCAATCGAGTTCCGCCGCGATGGGCGTCGAGCAATCGCTCGGCACATGCAGCGTCGCGCCTTGCAGCAGCACTTCGCGCGGCAGGATGCGCGTGACGATGGAGAGCGCGTTGATGCCCGGGTCGAACACGCCCAGGCCGCCCGGTTCCCAGATCCACGCCTGGCCCGGATGCCAGCGCCGCACGTCTTCCTTCCAGCGCACGTGCACGGCACGCAGGGTGCGATCGGCAAGCCACGCGCGCGCGGGTTCGACGGCGCTTGCACAGCGCGAATGCCACGTGGCGAACAGCGTGCGGCCGCGTTGCTGCGCCAGTTCACGCAGCGCTTCCACTTCGCTCACGCTCGCGCCGGGCGGCTTTTCGAGCATCACGTGCTTGCCCGCTTCGAGCGCGGCGCGCGCCTGCGCGTAACGCACCTGCGGCGGCGCGCACAGCGAGACCGCGTCGAGATCCGGTTCGGCCGCGAGCAGCGCGCCGATGTCCTTGTAATTGCGCACGTGCTCGACTTGCGCGTTGCGGCTCGCGCTCGCCACGAGCTCGAAACCGGGATTGGCGGCAATGGCCGGCAGATGCTGGTCGCGCGCGATCTTGCCCACGCCGACGATGCCCAACGTATAGGACGCTTTCATGCGATGTCTCCCGGAATGGTTTACTTGCCCCAGCGCAGCACGAGCGGATCGAGACGGCGCGCGATGTCGATCAATTCGGCGCGCGTCTCGGGGTGCATCGCCGGCAGCGGGTGACGCGGCTTCTCGCACGCGATCACGCCGCCTTCCTGCATCAGCGACTTGCAGGCGAGCAACCCGGCCTGACGGTTCTCGTGATTGATGAGCGGCAGCCACTTCTGGTAGAGCGCGAACGCCTCGTCGATGCGGCCTTCGCGGTGCGCCTCGATGATCGGGCGGATACCGTCGGGGAAACCGCCGCCCGTCATCGAGCCGGTCGCGCCCGCGTTGAGATCGGCGAACAGCGTGATGCCTTCTTCGCCGTCCCACGGCCCTTCGGCGGCGGCGCCCGCGAGACGGATCAGCTCGCGCAGCTTGTTGGCCGCGCCCGGCGTTTCGATCTTGAAGTACGCGACCTGTTCGATCTCGCGCGCCATGCGGGCGAGGAACGCGGCGGACAGCACCGTGCCGCTCGCGGGCGCGTCCTGGATCATGATTGGAATGTCGATGGCGTCCGAGACGCGCGCGTAGAAGTCGTAGATGTTCGGCTCGGGCACGCGGAACGTCGCGCCGTGATACGGCGGCATCAGCATTACCATGGCCGCGCCCTGCTCCTGCGCGCGACGGCTGCGCGCGGCCGCGACCTGGGTGCCGTAATGCGTGGTCGTGACGATCACGGGCACGCGGCCCGCCACGTGTTCGAGCACGGTGCGCGTGATGACTTCGCGTTCGTCGTCGGTGAGCGAGAACTGCTCGGAGAAGTTCGCGAGAATGCACAGGCCGTCCGAGCCCGCGTCGATCATGAAATCGACCGCGCGCTTCTGGCTCGCCAGATCGAGTTCGCCGGTCTCGGTAAAGGTGGTCGGCACCACGGGGAAAATGCCCCGGTAGCGGGGCGTGCTGCTCGTCGTCATGTCGTCAGTCCTGCTTCGAAAAGAGTGGAGGCCGGGCCTTCATCGTTCAACGCGTGGCGGTCGCTCGTGTCGCGCATGTCGCTCGTCTGGTCAGGCGCGCTTCAGCGCGCTTCGCCAGCGAGATCGCCCGCGCGACGCGGCGGCGTGCGCAAGGCCGCGCGCACCGCGAACGTCACGAGCGCCGCGAACACGAGCGTGGCCGCGAGAAAGTAAAGTCCGGCTGCGAGGCTGCCCGTCGCATCCTTGATGATCCCGATACCGTAGGGGCCCAGATAGCCGCCGAGGTTCGCGAGCGAGTTGATCGCCGCGATGCCCACGGCCGCGCTCGCGCCCGTGAGGAATTCGCCGGGCAGCGCCCAGACCACGGCCTGGATCGAGTAGATCGAGAATGCGGTGAGGCAGATGAACAGCAATTGCAGCGCCGGCGCGTGCACCCACGCGCTCGCGGCCATCGTCAGCGCCGCGACGCCCGAGACCACGACGATGTGGCCGTAACGCTCGCGATGCCGGTCCGAATGGCGCGGCACGATCAGCAAACCCGCCACCGCGAACAGATACGGCACCGCGGAGAGCAGGCCCGCCGTGGCATCGCTCACGCCGAACGCCTTGATAATGGTAGGCAACCAGAGCGACAAACCATAGATGCACAGCGGAAACGGCAGGAACAGCAGCGCCAGCAGCAGCACGCGGCGATCCTTGAGTACGCTGAACGGGTTGCGATGCGTATCGGGTTGCGCATCCAGCCGATACGCATGCTGGTCGCGGGCGAGTTCGCGTTCGATCCAGCGGCGTTCGGCGGCGCCGAGCCAAGGCGCATGTGCAGGCGCTTCGGGCAGCAGGCGCAGCGTGGGCACGCAGAGCAGCACGGCCGGCAGGCCGCTCACCACAAACAGCGTCTGCCAGTTCGAGAGACCGAAAAAACCGTGCGTTTCGAGCAGCGCGCCCGCGATCGGACCGGTGACAATGCCCGCGATTGGCTGCGCGAGCACGAGCAGCCCGATCACGCGCGCGCGATGGCGCAGGGGAAACCAGTGCGTGAGGAAGTACAGAATGCCGGGATACAAACCGGCTTCGGCGGCGCCCAGCAGGAAGCGCAGCGCGTAGAAGCTCTTCGGGCCGCTCACGAGCGCCATCGCCATGGTGATCGCGCCCCACGTGAACAGGATGCGCGCGAACCACACGCGCGCGCCGAAGCGCGACAGCGCGAGATTGCTCGGCACTTCGCAGAGGAAATAGCCGACGAAGAACAAGCCCGCGCCGAGTCCGTACGCCGCATCCGACAAACCGATCGCCGCGTTCATGTGCAGCTTCGCGAAGCCGACCACGGTGCGATCCACGTAGGCGACCACGTAGATCAGCGCGAGGAACGGCACGAGCCGCCGCGCGATCAGGCCGACGATGCGCTGGTCTTCGGTGCTATCACTGACGTTCTTGCTGGCGCTTTCGCCTGGCGCGTGGCTTGACGCGTGCGGGGTCGTCATCGTGTGTTGTCTCCTGTCGATCAGCGTTGGCGCTTCGGCGCTCACCCTGATCTCATGCAAAGCTTTTTTTGCGCGTGAGCCGAAGCGTCACGTCAATGCGAATGCCGCGGCACCGCCGCGCCGCGCGAGCCGACGAGAAAGTCCAGGTCGCAACCCTCGTCGGCTTGCAGCACGTGATCGACGTAAAGACGCGCGTAGCCGCCTTTGCCCAGTTGCTCCGCCACGCCCGGCGCGGCCGCCGGATCGACGTCGCTCAAGCGGCGCGCGAGTTCCTCCTCGCCGATCTCGAGATGCAGGCGCCCGTTCTCGCAATCCAGCTCGATCCAGTCGCCGTTACGCACGGCCGCGAGCGGGCCGCCCGCCGCCGCCTCGGGCGCCACGTGCAGCACCACCGTGCCGTACGCCGTGCCACTCATGCGCGCGTCCGAAATCCGCACCATGTCTTTCACGCCCTGGCGCAGCAGCTTGGGCGGCAGGCCCATGTTGCCGACCTCGGCCATGCCCGGATAGCCGCGCGGGCCGCAGTTCTTCATCACCAGAATGGAGTCTTTGTCGACGTCGAGCGACTCGTCGTTGATCGTCGCCTTGTAGTGGTCGAAGTTTTCGAACACCACGGCGCGACCGCGATGCTTGAGCAGTTCGGGCGTGGCCGCCGAAGGCTTCAGCACCGCGCCGCGCGGCGCGAGATTGCCGCGCAGGATGCAGATGCCGCCGTCGGCGATGAGCGGATTGTCGATCTGGCGAATCACCTCGTCGTTGTAGTTCGGCGCCTCGCGCACGTTGTCCCAGAGCGTCTTGCCGTTGACGGTGAGCGCGTCGGGATGCGGCAGCAGGTTCGCTTCGCCCAGGCGCCGCAGCACCGCCGGCAAACCGCCCGCGTAATAGAACTCCTCCATCAGGAAGCGCCCCGACGGTTGCAGGTCGACGAGCGTGGGCGTGTTGCGGCCAATGCGCTGCCAGTCCTCCAGTTCGAGCGGCACGCCAATGCGCCCCGCGATCGCCTTCAGGTGGATCACGGCATTGGTCGAGCCGCCGATAGCCGCGTTGGTGCGAATGGCGTTTTCGAACGCCGCGCGCGTGAGGATCTTCGAGAGCTTGAGATCCTCGAGCGCCATCTGCACGATGCGCATGCCCGACATGTGCGCGAGCACGTAGCGGCGCGCGTCCACGGCGGGAATGGCCGCGTTGTGCGGCAACGAAACGCCGAGCGACTCGGCCATGCACGCCATGGTCGAGGCGGTGCCCATGGTGTTGCAGGTGCCCGCCGAGCGCGACATGCCCGCTTCGGCCGAAAGAAAATGATGCAGGTCGATCTCACCCGCCTTCAGCGACTCGTGCAGTTGCCACACGGCCGTGCCCGAACCGATGTCGCGGCCTTCGAGCTTGCCGTTGAGCATCGGGCCGCCCGTCACGACGATGGCGGGCACATCCACGCTCGCCGCGCCCATCAGCAACGCGGGCGTGGTCTTGTCGCAGCCGCACAGCAGCACGACGGCGTCGATCGGATTGCCGCGAATCGCCTCTTCCACGTCCATGGAGGCGAGATTGCGCGTGAGCATTGCCGAGGGACGCAGGTTCGACTCGCCGTTGGAGAACACCGGAAACTCCACGGGAAAGCCGCCCGCTTCGTAGATGCCGCGCTTCACGTGCTCGGCGAGCTTCCGGAAATGCGCGTTGCACGGCGTGAGTTCCGACCACGTATTGCAGATGCCGATGACCGGCCGGCCGTCGAATTCGTGATCGGGAATGCCCTGATTCTTCATCCAGCTCCGGTACATGAAGCCGTTCTTGTCCGTGGTGCCGAACCACTGTTGCGAGCGCAGTTTGGGTTTGTTAGCCGACATCGTGTGCGTATTGGGGAGCTAGGAATTCCGGCACAGTCTAGGGACATCTCTGATAACCTTCTAATGAAAAAATGGACGCTTCCGATATCGAAATCGGCATTGGTATAAACGCTAAGAACTATTTGGGAAACATGCTGGAGATGAGCATGCTGGAGACAAGTCCCTGGTACGTGCGCTCGCGTCTGAAGACGCGCCAGTTGCTGCTGGTGGTGGCGCTGGCCGAAGAGGGCAACATCCATCGCGCCGCCGCGGCGCTCAACATGACGCAGCCCGCCGCGTCCAAGCTGCTGCGCGAACTCGAAGACACGCTCGGCGCGGTGCTGTTCGAGCGCATGCCGCGCGGCATGAAGCCCACGCTCTACGGCGACGCGCTCATCCGTCACGCGCGCGCCGTGCTCGGCAGTCTCGACCAGGCACAGGAAGAACTCAGCGCGCTCAAGGCGGGGCGGCTCGGCCACGTGGCGGTGGGCGCGATCACCTCGCCGGGCGTGCGCGTGTTGCCGGCGGCCGTCGCGGCGGTCAAGCGCAGCCACGCGAACCTGCGCGTGAGCGTGGAGATCGACGCGAGCAACGTGCTGCTCGAACATCTCGCGCAGGACAAGCTCGACATCGTGCTCGGCCGCCTTTCCGCCGAACACGACAAGCTGCAACTCAGTTACGCGCCGCTCGCGGGCGAACCCGTGTGCGCGGTGGTACGCCCCGGCCATCCGCTGCTCGCCGCCGATGCCCCCGCCGCTTCCATCACACTGGCCGACATCGCGCGCGCCGCGTGGGTCGTGCCGCCCGTGGGCAGCGTGCTGCGCCATCGCTTCGAACTCATGTTCCAGCGCGCGAGCCTCGCACCGCCCTCGAACGTGGTGGAAACGCCAGCGCTGCTGTTCATCACGCGCGTGCTGGAACAAAGCGACATGATCGCCGTGCTCACCGAGGACGTGGCGCGCTACTACGCCGCGCACGGCATGGTGGCGATCCTGCCCGTGCCGATGGATTGCCAGATGGACGACTTCGGCGTCATCACGCGCGCCGACCGCTTGCTCACGCCCGCTGCGAGCGTGATGATCGCGGCGGTGCGCGAAGTGAGCGCGGGACTCTACGGCACGGCGCCCGGCGCGCGATAATCGTCGGCACGCCACGAACCCTCGACGCAACCGCATCGACGAACCGACATCGACACATCGGCACGACGCCCGGGAGGAGATATGTCAGCAGGCCAACCCGACAGCACCGCGATCCGCACCGCGCTCTGGCGCGCGCTGCACGTGCAGGTGGACGACGCGCCGCCCGTGCTCGCCGACGAAATCGGCATGCAGATCGCCGCACCCGAAACGCTCTGGCGCGAACGCCCCGACATGCATCCGGAAGGCACGCGCGGCTATCGCGCGGCCATCGTCGGGCGCGCGCGCTTCGTCGAGGATCTGGTGGCCGAGCGGGTCGCGCAACACGGCGTGACGCAATACGCGATACTCGGCGCGGGTCTCGACACCTTCGCGCAGCGCCGCCCCGAGATCGCTTCGCGCATTCACGTGTACGAGGTCGATCAACCGGCCACGCAAAACTGGAAGCGCGAGCGGCTCATGGTGCTCGGTTTTCGCGAGCAGACGTGGCAGGTGTTCGTGCCCGTCGATTTCGAAGCGGGCGAAGCGTGGTGGGAACGCCTGCGCTGGGCGGGTTTCGACGCGCGGCAGCCGGCCGTGATCGCGTCCACCGGTGTATCGATGTATCTCACGCGCGCGGCGAATCTCGCCACGCTGCGCCAGATCGCGTCACTCGCGCCCGGCACCACGCTCGCCATGACGTTCCTGCTGCCGCTCGACCTCATCGCGGAGCCGGAGCGTTCGCGGCACGCGGCCGTGTACGAACGCGCGCGCGCCGCGGGCACGCCGTTCGTGAGCTTCTTCGCCCCCGACGAGATGATCGCGCTCGCGCGCGAAGCGGGCCTGAGCACGGCGCACGTGGTGTCCACCGCCGACCTCACCGCGCGTTATTTCGCAGGCCGAAGCGACGGTCTGCGGCCGGCGAGCGGCGAGTCGATCCTGGTGGCGACGGTGTAAAGCGCCGCGCGCGTACAATGGCGTGTTTTCGCTTCACCGGGAGCCTCAAAATGCGACGCGAAGGCGTGACCTATACGCTGCATCACATCGGCATTCCGACCACGCAAACGCTCCCCGGCGAGCGCTACGCGGCCAAAGCCGGCATGTACACCACCGACGATCTCAGCGGTCCCGTGCCGATCCAGTGGCATCGTTTCGAGGCCAATTCGCCGCTGCATCCGCTCATGCGCGCGCAACCGCACGTGTGCTTCAAGGTGAACGACCTCGCGGCGGCCATCGCCGGCCACACGGTGATACTCGGTCCGTACGAGCCCATCGACGATTACCACGTGGCCGTGATCGACAATGCGGGCGTGCCCGTGGAACTGATCGAGACCACGCTCACCGACGCCGAAATCTGGGGCCGCGCGAGAAGCGGCCAGCACGCCAGCCTCTATCGTTGAGCGGCCACCCCGCCGCTTTCTGAATCCGCTTTATCGACGTGCCGCGCGGCATCACTCGCGCGCCGCGCCTGCCGCTTTATCGCCATGCACACTGCCCTGCTCGCGCCGCGTCCGATCGAGACGCTCGAACTTCCCGCCGATCTCGACGGCCACGACGGCGCGAATCGCGCGAACGGCCGCATGCAGATCGCCGCCGCCAACGACCTCGACGCCGTGCGCGCGTGGCTCGCGCGCGTTGCCGACTCGAAATCGACCTTCGAGAACTATCGCAAGGAGGCCGAGCGGCTGATGCTCTGGTCGATCGCGCAACTCGGCAGGCCGCTCTCCTCGCTCACGCACGAAGACCTGCTCGCGTACCAGCGTTTTCTCGCCGATCCGCAACCGGCCGAGCGCTGGGTCGCGGGCGGCGGCCGCAAGCACGCGCGCGGCGACGTGCGCTGGCGCCCGTTCTACGGACCGCTCTCGGCCGCCAGCCAGCGTCAGGCGATGGTGATCCTCAACGCGCTGTTTTCGTGGCTCGTGAGCGCGGGGTATCTCGCGGGCAATCCGCTTTCGCTCTCCCGCCAGCGCGCGCGACGCGCCCCGCCGCGCATCACGCGCTATCTCGAACGCGACCTGTGGGGCGAGGTGAAGGCCTACGTGGAAAGTCTGCCGCGCGAGCGCGCCCGCGAACGCGAGCAGCACGGCCGCGCGCGCTGGCTGCTCACGCTGCTGTATCTCGGCGGCCTGCGCATTTCCGAAGTGAGCGTGAACACCATGGGCGACTTCTTTTGCCGCCGCGACGCCGCGGGCAAGGAGCGCTGGTGGCTCGACGTGCTCGGCAAGGGCGAGCGCCGCCGTCTCGTGCCCGCGACCGCCGAACTCATGGAAGAACTCATGCGCTACCGGCGCGAGCGCGGTCTGCCCGCGCTGCCTTCCGCCGACGAAACCACGCCGCTCGTGTTGCCGCTCGGGCGCAAGCTCGATGCGCCGATCAAACCGCTCACGCGCGCCGCGCTGCACACCGTCGTGAAGGGCATTTTCGCGGGCGCGGCACAGCGTCTGCGCGAGAGCGCCGCGAGCGACCACGAAGCGCGCGCGGCGCAACTCGAACGCGCGTCGGCGCACTGGCTGCGCCACAGCGCGGGCTCGCACATGGCCGACGGCAATCTCGACCTGCGGCTCGTGCGCGACAATCTCGGCCACGCCTCGCTGTCCACCACGAGCCTGTACCTGCACAGCGACGACGACCGCCGCCATAGCGAAACCGACCAGCGTCATCGCATCGACTGGTGACAGGCGCGTGAAGCCGTGCGAAATAAACCTGTAAAACAGGGGTTTTTCCGCACTAAACGATTCGCCCAACCCGCCGTTAACTCACTTATGGAGCACGGCGGCGAGTCCCAAACGACTTGCGGAAGCGTTGGCGGGCCCCATACCCTGTCCCTCATTGCAGGGACCACGCAGAGTCGAACTTGGGCGCCGGAAAGCATGCTTCCCGGCGCATTTTTCTTTGGGCTGCCGTTTTCGTGCGCAAAAAATGAAACGCGGGAGCCGGCATGCCGCCGCTCCCGCGTGTGAACGCTCGTTGTGCGCGCAATCGTCTGCACCATGCAGGCGAGCGGCGCGAAGCGCGTCAGCTCATGTGCAGACCGCCGTTGAGCGAGAAGTCGGCGCCCGTGGAGAAGCCCGCTTCTTCCGACGCCAGCCACGCGACGATCGACGCGATCTCGTACGGCTCGCCGAGGCGGCGCACCGGAATGCTGTCGACGATCTTGGAGAGCACTTCGGGCTTCACCGCTTTCACCATGTCGGTGCCGATGTAACCCGGCGACACCGTGTTGACGGTCACGCCCTTGGTGGCCACTTCCTGCGCGAGCGCCATGGTGAAGCCGTGAATGCCGGCCTTGGCGGTGGAGTAATTCGTCTGACCGAACTGGCCTTTCTGACCGTTCACCGACGAAATGTTGACGATACGCCCCCAGCCCCGCTCGATCATGCCGTCGATCACCTGCTTCGTGACGTTGAAGAGGCTCGTGAGATTGGTGTCGATCACGGCCGTCCAGTCTTCGTGCGTCATCTTGCGGAACACGACGTCGCGCGTGATGCCCGCGTTGTTGACCAGCACGTCGATCTCGCCGACGTCCTTCTTCACCTTCTCGAAAGCAGCCGCGGTGGAATCCCAGTCCGCCACGTTGCCTTCCGACGCGATGAATTCGTAGCCGAGCGCTTTTTGCTCGTCGAGCCAGCGCGCGCGGCGCTGCGAGTTCGGGCCGCAGCCCGCGACCACCGTGTAGCCGTCTTTGCAAAGACGCTGGCAGATGGCAGTTCCGATGCCGCCCATGCCGCCGGTCACGTAGGCGATACGCTTTGCCATAGATCCTCCTGTTTGCTTGAAGGGGGTAGGGAGATGCAAGGGACTCTGGAGGATGAGTCAGTTTGACGACCGCCAACTGGCCGAGCGATGGGGATTAACCCTTAACGCGCATAACGCCGCAATTTGGGCCACATCGCCGCCGTTGGAACGTTGCAGCGTAGCAGCGGGCCGTGACGGACACAAGGCGGTCACACGCACGACGCATAGGCTTTTATGTTTACCGCCGGTTACCCGCGCATTACCTGGCATACCTCAACATTTCTCAAATCGGCCGGCGTGTGACGCGCGCGATTCATGCCGCATCGAGCAGCACGACCGTGCGGCGCTTTCCCGTGAAGGAAGCCGCGTGTCGGGTTCATGGCGAGCGCGAAGCAAGCCGTAAGAAAGCGAGCCGCCGATGTGAAACGGCCCGCATCGAACGACGATGCGGGCCGTTTGTATGTTGTGTGCCCGTAAGCGATCAGACCGGGCTTGCCGGATTGGCAAAACGCGTGCGCCTCACAGTCCGGCGGCGAGCCGGTCGCCGAAGGGGTCGGCGAAACTCGACGACAAACCCGCGCCGAAGTCGAGCCGGCCCATCGCTTCCAGCAGCGAGCGGCCGGCCGTGGTCAGCGCGAGCTTGCGATGACCTTCCTTCCATTGTTCGAGCGCGACGAGCTGGCGCTCGAGCAGCGTGTCCAGTTCTTCGCGGTTCATGTCGATCTGGTCCGGCGAATGGCGGACCAGCATCAACGTGGCAAATTCATGCGGGCTAAGCAACGTTCTCTCCCAGTAACTCTCAATGCCGCAACCAGGGGCGATGGGCCGTCGATGGGTCGCAAAGGCCGCACATCATGGGGCGCCAATGTGACGCCGTCGTGACTGTCACAATTTCACCCTGGCCCTGGTCTGGCCGGTAATTTGTCCGCGCGTGACTTCCAGTTTCGGCGCCACGGCGCCGCTCGCGACGGCGAGCGCCGCCGCGCAATCGTCCACGAGGTCGCGCAGCGAGGCCGGAAACATCGTTTCGGGGTCGTCGGCGATGCCAGCGCCGTCATCGCGCTCGGCCGCGCCCACGCCAACCACGATGGTCGCTTCCTCCGCGCGCTCGCGCAGCCGCCGCACGAGATTGCGCATATACGGCGGCGATTCGGGCGCGTCGAGCGACACCACGCAGATGGCCGGCGAACGCTGAGCATTCACCATGCCCGCCCGTGTCGCGCGGACTTCGTCGTAGGTCGTCGCGCTGTTCGGCACATTGCGGCGCGCGAGCAACTGCCCGACGATCGCCACCGCCACTTCGTCGAACGCGCCGCGGCCGGGCACGCACAGCACCTCGCCCGCGTCGGGCGCGAGCGCGAATTCCTCGGCTTTCGCGCCGCCCTTGCGCTTCGCGGCTTCGTTGGCCCTGCGCGCCTGCTCCTCCTCGGGCGTGGCGTGCCGCGAGTCGTCGACGGATTCGAGGTCTTCGATGATGTCGAGCAGCGCCTGATTGATCCGCGCGATCTGTTCGGCGGGCAGCACGCCGCGCAGCGCGTCGTTGCGCGCGAAACGCAGGCCCTCGAACACGACCTGCTCGTAATAGTCGATGAGCGGCATTTCCGTGAGCAGACGGTCCGCTTGCAGCAGCGCCTCGTGCGGATCGTCGGCGAGCAGACGCTGATAGCAGGTTTGCGCGGGCGTGAGCGCGGGCTGGTCGCCGAGCAGGATCGTCAGAAAATTCAATCGATCCACGTAACGGCCGAGCGTGACGATGCACAGCGTGAGCGGCGTCGAGAGCACGAGCCCGATCGGCCCCCACAGCCAGCTCCAGAAGATCGCCGCCACCACCACGGCGAGCGGCGAAAGCCCGGAGCGGCGGCCGTACAGCATCGGCTCGGCGAACTGCCCGGCCACCACGTCGACGACGATGAAGAAGATCAGCGTCCACACCGCCATGGTCCATTGCGGCTGGATCGCGGCGGCGAGCAGCGTGGCCATGATCGCGGCGATCCAGATGCCGATATACGGCACGAAGCGCATGAGCGCCGCCACCGCGCCGAACAGCAGCGCGCCCGGCACGCCGATGCCCGCCAGCCCCACCGCGATCACCGCGCCCACCGTCACGTTCACGCCGAGCTGCGCGACGAAGTAGCGCGACAACCGCTCCGAGGCGTCGTTGATGGCCGTGGTCGTGCGGTGCAGATCGTCGGAGCCGAACACGCTGATGAGCCGGTCGCGCAAATCCTCGCGCTGAAACAGGATGAAGATCGTCACCACCAGCACGATGAAGCCGGTTTCGAGCGGCGCGACGGCCGGCGCGAGCGCGCGCTGCGCGAGTTGCAGCGGCGTGGGCGCGGGCGTGTGCACCTCCACGGGCATCGGCTGCTGCGGCTGATTGCGCGCCGCGCGCCCGCGCGGCTGCGGCGGCGCGGGCGGCGACGTGGGCGTCACGCGCTGCAGGGCGGTGGCGGCGCGCGTCATCAGCGAGTCGGCGCGGCCCACGGTTTTTTCCTGCACGGTCTGCACTTTCTGCTCGATTTCCTGCTGATACTGCGGCAGATCGGCGGAAAGCTGGTAGATCTGCGCGGCGATCAGCGCGCCCACGCCAGCGAGCGCGAGCACCGTGACGAGCACGGCCACGCAGATCGCCAGAAATTGCGGCACGTGAATCCGCCGCAGCGTGGTGACGAGCGGCGCGAGCAGAAAGCTCAGCAGCACCGAGAGCGTGATGGGAATCAGCACCGCGCGGCCGAAATACAGCCCGCTCACCACGATCACGCCCGTGATGATGGAGGCGAGACTGTGCAGCGTGGGCGGGCTCGGCGGAAACACCCGGTTGCGGCGGCCCTGCGGCGGCAGGAAATTCATGTCGATGGTCGATAAGAGGAAGGGAAACCGCGCCCGCGCGGCACAGGCGCCTGCGCGCGCGAAGGATCGGGCAAAGGAATGACAGACAACGCCACGGACGCCACAGCGCGCTCAAGCAGGCCGCGCGCCTGGAAGATCCGGTCAATGGTAACTGCGAGCCTACCGCGTGCGCGGTTTCGAATCGCCGCCAGAAAGGTCACACCTGTAACGGAATGCTTCCGCGGACGAAATTGGCGAACAAATCGGCAGATGAATCGGCAGATGAATTGGCAAACAAATCGGCAGACGAATGCGGCGCACGAAGGCTGTTATCCGCGCGCGCCGCTTTCCATTCGCGATCGAGGCGCATGGCGCCGCGCTTACTGCGGTTTGCCGCCGCTGAGTTCCTGATTGCGTGAGGTCAGGAACTGGATCAGGCCGTCCACGCCGCCCTCCTGAATTTTTTCGTTGAACTGCGCGCGATAGGTCTGGATCAGCCACGCGCCGAGCACGTTGAGGTCGTAGAGCCGCCAGCCGTCCGGCGTCTTGTACAGGCGATAGTCGATCTCGACGGGCTTGCCGCTGGTTTGCGCGAGCGTGCGCACGACCACGTCGGTGTCGCCGGGCTGGTTGCGCATCGGCTGGTAGTCGATCTGCTGGTCGGGCCGGAGCTGGGCGAGCGCGCCCGCGTAGAGATGGATCAGCAGCAACTGGAACTGCTGCTCGATCTGCTGTTGCTGCGCGGGCGTGGCGGTGCGCCAGTGGCGGCCCATCGAAAGCTGGGTCGTGCGCTTGAAGTCGACGTACGGCAGGATGTCGCGATCGACAATGCCGCGAATGCGCGGAATGTCGTCGGGCGCGATCGACTGGGTGCGCACCTCGTCGAGCACCTGCTGCGTCGCGCTCTTGATGAGCGCCTGCGGGTCCGCCTGATCCACGTTCGCGGCGAAGGTCGTGGCGGCCCCGAACGACAGGCAGCCGGCGATGAATGCGGTGAGCACGGTCGAGCGAAGGAGCCTGGTCATCGATCTGTCCTGTTCAAGCGGTGGCAAGGGGAATAAACGAAAGCGGCAATCGCGAAAGCGCGGTCCCGGCGGGGCTTTGGGCGGGAACGTAACGTAATGCGCGTGACGTAACGTGGGGTGACGCGAAACAGCGGTCAGTCTAGCGTCTGAGGATAAAACGGGCGTTCGGGTCGACATGCCGAAGCGGCGCGCGGGCGGCTTCCCACGCGCCGTGTGGCGAGTGGCGCACGGCTAGTGGCGCACGGCGAGTGGCGCACGGCAAATGGCGCGCGCCGCGCCCTCGTCGCCGCCCTCGCCGCGATAGCGCCAAACCCACCAAACGCCTGGCCGTTACTGGCGCGGCAGCTGCGAACGGCCGCGCGTCTCCGTGCTGGAAGCGCCGCCGGCCGGCTCGGCGAAGAACGCCTCCAGGCCGAACAGCCACGCGATGCAGAACGACAGCCCCGAGAGCGCAGCCGCGCCCCAGTGAGCGCGCCCGGTTTCTTCCGGCCTGTCGTCGTAGGCGGCGGGCGACAAAAACGCACTCGCGACCGAGACGGGCGTCGCCGCGTTCAGCGTCGAATCCTGTCCCGTCATGACAGCGGAAGTAGCCTTGGAATCCATCATTGATCTCCCCGGATTTTTCACCGTTTGTTTTTTGGTGCAAACCTTAGAGCAAGGTACGTACCAGCTGTTCGCACCGCCTTCCGTGCGCTTGCGCACGCAGCTCAAACCGGCTTGCCTCAACGCGAACATGTAAAAACTACAAGCGCGCCTGGAAAAAGCGGCAAAGCCCCAAGACAACGCGCTTTGCGCCGATCGACAAAAGCCTCGCCCGGGGGTTTCGGCGCCCTTCGCCATCGCAAACTTTTTTCCCGTGAGTAATAGCTTCAATCCGGTCGATGGTGTAAGGTGCAGCGGTTCATCTCGAAACGAGAAACGCCACACGCCTGTGAACCGTCCAGGACACGCTCAGGAGCTCGCATGAAAACACCCGAACAGGCCCGCCTCGTGGAAGTCCTCGGTCAGCATCGCGACACGCTGCTCACCGAATGGCTGCGCCTGCACCTGCCGATCGCGCTGCGCCGCGGCCTCGCGATGGAAAGCGAGATCCGCGAGCAGTTCGCGGCTTTTCTCAACGTGTTCGTCGACACGTTGCACAAGTCCGACACGCTCGACGCCACCCGGCCCGAATGGGAAGCGGTGCGTGCGTTCCTCGCGGAAATGTCGGCGCATCGTGCGCGTCAGGGCTACACGCCCGCCGAAACCGCGACCTTCGTGTTCTCGCTGAAGGAGCCGCTCTATGCGCGCCTGCGCGAGGCGTTCGCGGGCGAACCCGCCGCCCTCGCCGACGTGAGCTGGCAAACCAATCAGCTGCTCGACGGGCTCGGTCTCTACACGACCGAAGTGTTCCAGAAGAGCCGCGAGGCGATCATCGCGCGCCAGCAGGAAGAACTGCTCGAGCTCTCCACGCCGGTCGTGCAGTTGTGGGACGGCATCCTCGCGCTGCCGCTGATCGGCACGCTCGATTCGTCGCGCACCCAGGTGGTGATGGAAAGCCTGCTGCAGAAGATCGTCGATACCGGCGCGGGCCTCGCGATCATCGACATCACGGGCGTGCCGACCGTCGACACGCTGGTCGCCCAGCATCTGCTCAAGACCGTGGCCGCCGCGCGCCTGATGGGCGCCGACTGCATCATCAGCGGCATTCGTCCGCAGATCGCGCAGACCATCGTGCATCTGGGCGTCGATCTCACCAACGTCACCACCAAGGCCACGCTCGCCGACGCGTTCGTGATCGCGCTGCATCGCACCGGCGCGAGCATCGTTTCGCCGAAGACCACCGCCTGACGCCCACGCGAGGACCGCGCACGATGGACCGTATTCCAATTTTGCGCCTCGGCGACTGCCTGATCGTCACGATTCAGGTGGACATGCACGACCGGCTGGCAATCGCGCTGCAGGACGACCTCACCGAGCGCATCGTCAAGGAGTCGGCGAAGGGCGTGCTGATCGACATCTCGGCGCTCGACGTGGTGGACTCTTTTATCGGCCGCATGATCAGCAACACGGCCGCGATGGCGCGGGTGCTCGACGCGCAGACGGTGGTCGTCGGCATGCAGCCTTCCGTGGCGATCACGCTCGTCGAACTCGGCCTCACGCTCGACGGCGTGCGCACCGCGCTCGACGTCGAAAAGGGCATGGCGCTGCTCAAGCAACGCCAGCGTCTGCGCTAGCACGGCTCTTGCATTCGCCATGAATAGCTACGACACGACAGGGCGGCTCGCGGCGCAAGTGAGCCTGCGCTCCGACCAGGAGATCGTCCGCCTGCGGCAGGTCGTGCGCGACGCGGCCATCGCCCAGGGCTTTTCGCTGATCGAGCAGACCAAGTTCGTGACGGCGGCGAGCGAGATCGCGCGCAACACGCTGCAATACGGCGGCGGCGGCGACGCGCGTCTGGACGTGCTCACGAACGGCGTGCGCGTGGGCCTGCGGCTTACCTTCATGGACCAGGGGCCGGGCATCGCCGACATCCCGCGCGCGCTCACGGACGGTTTCACGAGCGGCGGCGGCCTGGGTTTGGGCCTCGGCGGCTCGCGGCGCCTGTGCGACGAGTTCGCCATCGACTCCGCGCCGGGCAGCGGTACCACGGTCACCATCACAAAATGGAAAGTACGCTAGACGGCGCCTCCGGTTCGGCCGGAGGCACCCACCGCTCCTTCGAGATCGGCGACGCCAGCAGCGTCGCCTATGCCCGCCGCGGCGCGGCTGAAGCCGCGCGCGTGGCCGCGCTCAACGAAACCGACGCGGGCCGCGTGGCGATCGTGCTGACCGAGGCCGCCACCAATCTTCTCAAGCACGCGGGCCACGGCGAATTGCTGGTGCGCGCGCTCGACGGCGGCGTGGAAATCATCGCGCTCGATCGCGGCCCCGGCATGGCCGACGTGCGCGCCGCGCTCGCCGACGGTCATTCCACCGCCGGCACGCCCGGCACGGGACTCGGCGCGATCCAGCGCCTTTCCAATCAACTCGCCATCTACTCGCAGCCGGGCGCGGGCACCGTGCTGCGCGCGCTCGTGCAAAAGGGCGGCATGCACCCGATGCTGCCGCGCGCGGCGGTGGCGCAGACCGGCCCGGAAATCGGCGCCGTTTGCGTGCCCTACCCCGGCGAGGAAGTCTCCGGCGACGGCTGGCAGGCCGAAGCCGACGCGAGCGGCATTTCGCTCGCCGTCGCCGACGGTCTCGGCCATGGCGCGGAAGCGCACGCGGCCGCCGTGGCCGCGCTCGACGTGCTGCGCCGCCGCGCCGGCCTTCCGCCCGCCGAGTTGATGGAACTCTCGCACGCGGCCCTGCGCGCCACGCGCGGCGCGGCGCTCGCACTCGTGCGCCTCGACCTCGCGCGCGCCACGCTCGCGTTCTGCGGCACCGGCAATATCTCGGCGGTCGCCTACGGCATGGGCAAACCGAATCTCGCCCAGCTCAACGCAAACGCGAGCGAATCGCGCCTCGCCCCGCCCGCGCACGGCCCGAGCGAGCGCGACAGCTATCAGATCGTGTCGCGCAACGGCATCGTCGGACACACGATGCGCGGCACCCAGGAGTTCGAGCTGACGTGGAGCGCCAACGCGCTCCTGATCCTGCACTCGGACGGTATCGGCACGCGCTGGGATCTCAGCGCGTGGCCGGGCCTCGCCAACCAGCCCGCCGTGGTGATCGCGGCCGTCCTTTACCGCGACTTCGCGCGCCGCCGCGACGACGCCACCGTCGTCGTCGTGCGCGCCCGCCCGGGAGTACAGTTGAATCATGAACACGCCTTTGCTGCGCATCCGGCTTGACTCCGCAGAGGACGTCGTCGCCGCTCGCCGCCGCGCGCGCGAACTGGCGGCCGGCTTCGGTTTCTCGCGCCTCGACCAAACTCGCATTGCCAGCGCCGTCTCCGAAATCGCCCGCAACGCCCATGAATACGCGGGCGGCGGCGAAGTGATGTTCGCGCTCGAAGGCGAGCGGCCGCGTCTCGCGCTGGCCGTCGAAGTGCGCGACCGCGGTCCCGGCATGCGTCATCTGCAGAGCGTGCTGGACGGCACCTACCGCTCGCCGCACGGCATGGGCGTGGGCATCACCGGCAGCCGCCGTTTGATGGAGCGCTTCGAGATCCGCTCGCAGCCCGGCGCGGGCACCACCGTGAGCATGGCGCGCGCGCTGCCCGCCGATCGCGGCGACGTGTCCGGCCCCGAGGTCGAGCGCATCGTGGGCGAGATCGCCACGCGCACCTTGCGCTCCGACTCGCTCGACGAAGTGCAGCAGCAGAATCGCGAACTCGTTTCCACGCTCGAGGAGTTGCGCGTGCGTCAGGACGAACTCGCGCGCCTCACGCAGGAACTCGAGGCGACCAATCGCGGCGTGGTCGCGCTTTACGCCGAACTCGACGAACGCGCCGAGGAACTGCGCCGCGCCGACCTCATGAAAACGCGCTTTCTGTCGAACATGAGCCACGAGCTGCGCACGCCGCTCAGTTCGATCCGCGCGCTCGCGAATCTCCTGCTCAACCGGCTGGACGGCGATCTGGGCGTCGAGCAGGAGCGCCAGGTCAAGCTGATTCTGGCTTCGGCGGAAACGCTCGGCGAAACCGTCGACGACCTGCTCGACCTCGCCAAGATCGAGGCGGGCAAAACCGACGTCGTGCCCGCGTGGTTCGATCCCGCCGACCTGTTCGCGGCGCTGCGCACCATGCTCACGCCGCTTTTGAATACGCCGCACGTCTCGCTCGAATTCGCCGCCACCGCGGCATTGCCGCGCCTTTACACCGACGAGCCGAAGCTCACGCAGATCCTGCGCAACTTCGTCTCGAATGCGCTCAAGTACACCGAGCGCGGCCACATCCGGGTGGGCGCGCGATGCGACGCGCAAGGCGAACGCATCACGTTCTTCGTTGCCGACACGGGCATCGGAATTGCTGCCGAGCACCACCAGATCATTTTCGAGGAGTTCGGCCAGGTGCAGAACCGTCTTCAGCAGCGCGTGAAGGGAACGGGCCTCGGCCTGCCGCTGTGCCGCAAACTGGCCGCGCTGCTCGGCGGCGAAGTGAGCGTGGACAGCGAACTGGGCGTGGGTTCCACGTTCCAGTTGGACCTGCCCGTGCGTTTCACGGCCAATGAAGACGACGCGCGCGCGACCTCGGGAGACGCCGCATGAGCGCGCTCGCCACCCTCATCCTCAATGTCGACGACAACGAAGGCGCGCGTTACGTGAAGTCGCGCGTGCTGCGCCACGCCGGTTTCGCCGTGATCGAAGCCGCGACCGGCCAGGGCGCGCTCGACGCGGTACGCGAACACGCGCCCGCGCTCGTGCTGCTCGACGTGAAGCTGCCCGACATCAGCGGCATCGAAGTGTGCCGCATGATCAAGGGCGACGCGCAGACCAACTCCACGCTCGTGCTGCAAACCTCGGCCGCGGCCGTGGAAACGCGCGACAAGATTCTCGCGCTCGACGGCGGCGCCGACAGTTATTTGACCGAGCCCGTCGAGCCGGCCGAACTGATCGCCAACGTGCGCGCGCTGCTGCGCCTCTATGCCGCCGAAAAAGCGCTGCGCGACGCCGACCGCCGCAAGGACCGCTTTCTCGCCACGCTCGCGCACGAATTGCGCAACCCGCTCGCCCCGATCCGCAACGCCATCGAACTGCTCGATCCGCGCCACGGCGCGAACGATCACGTGCGCGCCGACGCGCGTCAGATCGCGAGCCGCCAGGTCGAGCACCTGGGCCGTCTCGTCGACGATCTGCTCGACGTGTCGCGCATTTCGCACGGCAAGATCGCGCTGCAGATGGACACGCTCGACTTGCGCCACATCGTCGAAATGGCGGTGGAAACGAGCCGGCCGTTTCTGGAAGCGAAGGCGCAGCATCTGTCCGTCGAAATCGACTGCGAGCCTTGCCATGTAATGGGCGACGCGATTCGCGTGGCGCAGATCATCAGCAACCTGCTGTCGAACGCGGCGAAATACACCACGGAAGGCGGCCAGATCGCGCTGCGGCTCGACTCGAACGAAGGCGAAGTGGCCATACGCGTGCGCGACAACGGCATCGGCATCGCCCCCGACGAACTGCCTTATGTGTTCGATCTCTTCATGCAGTCGCGCGAGGCGATCAAGCGCGCGGACGGTGGGCTCGGCATCGGTCTCGCGCTCGTGCGCGAACTCGCGGAACTGCACGGCGGCACCGTGGGCGCGCATTCGGACGGTCTGGATCGCGGTTCGGAATTCACGGTGCGGCTGCCCCTCGCGCTCGCGCCGCACGGCGTGGCATCGTCCACGCCGGTCGACGGCGCCGCCGCGCAGCCCGGACCCGCCGCGCCGCCGCGCCGCCGCGTGCTGATCGCCGACGACAATATCGACTCGGCGGCTTCGCTGCTCATGCTGCTCGAACTCGAAGGCCACGATGTGCGCGTGGCGCACGACGGCCCCGGCGCGCTCGCGCTCGCGCGCGAATTCCTGCCGCACGTGGCGATTCTCGATATCGGTTTGCCGGGCATGGACGGCCATGCCGTGGCGAAGGCGCTGCGCGCGCAACCGGACACGGCACGCGCGCAACTGATCGCGCTCACGGGCTACGGCCAGGACCGCGACCGCCAGGCGACGACCGAGGCGGGGTTCGACCGCCACCTCGTGAAGCCGGCGCCGTTCGACGAAATCCTGCGGGAAATCGAAAGCGCGCCGCTGGACTGAGCGGCCGCGCCCGCGAAGAACGCACGCGGCGCGGCGTGGGCTTGCCCCACGCCGCGCCGCGGATTGCGCGCAAATTGCGCACGCGCTTCGAGCAAGACAACGGCAATAACGCGGGCAATACCGCGTCCTTGCGCCCTCAGCGTCAGGCGTACGCCGACTTCCCCGTCAACGCCTTGCGGATCGCGCCCGCGAGATCGCCGGCCGCGAACTTCGCGACGTAGCCGCTCGCGCCCGCGTTCTTCACATGCGCCTCGTTCGCCGTGCCCGAGAGCGACGAGTGGATCACCACCGGAATGTCGGCCGTGCGCGGGTCCGCCTTGATCTTGCGCGTGAGCGTGAAGCCGTCCATCTCCGGCATTTCCAGGTCGGTCAGCACCAGCGCCACGCGGTCCTTCGCGCGTACGCCGTCGCGCTCCGCGGATCGGGCGATCGCGTCGAGCTGGTTCCAGGCCTCGAGCCCCGTCTTCGCGATCGAATACTCCAGCCCGAGCGCCGTGAGGCTCTGGCCGATCAGTTCGCGCGCGAAGCCCGAATCGTCGGCGGCCAGCACCTTCGCGCCCGCCGGCATGATGGCCTTCTCGCCCACTTCCTCGGGCTCGACGCTCTTGTGCTGGGCCGGGAACACGTCGCGCAACACCTGCTCCACGTCCACGACCTGCACGAGCTGCTTGCTCTCCGGGTCGGCCTCGAGCCGCGCGATACTCGTCACGCGGTTGCCGAGCGTGACGTCGGCGGCGAGCACCTGGCTCCATTCGAGCCGCACGATCTCGTCCACGCTTTCCAGCGCGAAGCCTTGCGTGGTGCGCGCGAATTCGGTCACGAGCAGGATGTTCAGGCCCGTGGCGGGCTCGCAGCCCATCAGTTTCGGCAGGTTGATGACGGGCATCACCTGACCGCGAATATTGGCCGCGCCGAGCACGTATTCGGACGACGCCGCGATGGGCGTGATCGTCGGCATGCTGAGAATCTCGCGCACCTTGAACACGTTGATACCGAACGCCTCGCCGACACTGCTGCCGGGCGCCGCGCCCAGGCGAAACAGCAACAGCTCGAACTGGTTCGTGCTCGTGAGGCGGGTTCGTTCGTCGATTGCGAATCCGCTTTCCATGGTTTCCTCGTGTCGCGTTGCGTGGGTCAAGGTGAAGTCGTCGGTCGTGTCGCGGCAGGGCGCGCCGCGCGCCGCCGCGCCGCTCATGCGCGGCGCGTCTCCTGCCCGGGTTCTACGGCCCGGCGCGGGAAATCTTGAGGCGGCGGCGCATCAGCCGTCCTCGCGCGACCAGCGCGGCGCGCGTTCTCGCAGCATTGCCGCGCACGCCTGCGCGCTCACCGGCTTGCCGAACAGATAGCCCTGCTGGCGCTCGCAGGCGAGCGAGCGCAAGAACGACGACTGCTCGGGCGTTTCCACGCCCTCGGCCGTCACGCGCATGCCGAGCGAATGCGCCATCGCCACCACGGCCTGGGTGATGGCCACGGAATCGCGGTTGCCGGGCAAGCCCGCCACGAAGGTGCGGTCGACCTTGAGATGGCGCAGCGGAAAACGCGTGAGATAGGAGAGCGACGAATAACCGGTGCCGAAGTCGTCGACGGAAATCCGCACGCCGATCTCGTCGAGCGCGCGCAGGATCGGCAGCACGCTCTGGCTGTCGCTCATCAGAATGCCTTCGGTGATCTCCACTTCGAGCCCGTCGGGCGCGAGGCCGCTGCGCGCGAGGCAGTTCTGGATGCGCTCGACCAGCCCTTCGCCGATCTGGCGCGGCGAAAAGTTCACGGCCATCACGAAGTCGGGCGCGAACAGCCGCCGCCACTGCGCGGCCTGGCGGCACGCGTGTTCGAGCACCCATTGGCCGATCGGCACGATCATGCCGGTGTCCTCGGCCACGGGAATGAACTCGACCGGCGAGACCGCGCCCAGTTCCTCGCTTTCCCAGCGCAGCAGCGCCTCGGCGCCGATCATGAGACCGCTCTGGCCGTCGACGATCGGCTGGTACGCGAGCCGCAACTCGCCCGAAGCCAGCGCGCGGCGCAGCCCGCGCTCGACCTGGAAGCGCCGTTGCAGGCGCTGGCGCAATTCGTTCGTGAAGAACTGGAAGTGGTTGGTGCCGCGCTGCTTGGCCGCGTACATGGCGGAATCGGCGTTGCGCATGAGCGCGGCGGCGGTGCGGCCGTCTTCGGGATAGCGCGCCACGCCGATCGAGGCGCCGAGGTAGTACTCGTTGCCCGCCACCGCGAACGGCGCGCCGATGGCGTCGAGCACGCGCTGCGCGAGCGCGCGCAGTTCGTCTTCGCCGTGAAAATGGCACACGGCGATCACGAACTCGTCGCCGCCCACGCGCGCGAGCGTGTCGCCCTCGCCCACGCAGGCGGCGAGGCGGCGGCCCACGTCGCGCAGCAGCGTGTCGCCGGCTTCGTGGCCGCCCGTGTCGTTGACCTTCTTGAAGCCGTCGAGATCCACGAACAGCAGCGCCGGGCGCGCCGCGTCGCTCGCGCGGTCGAGCAGCGCGTGCATGCGGTCGGCGAGAAACGCGCGGTTGTAGAGGCCCGTGAGCGGGTCGCGCGTGGCGAGGTAGCGCAACTGCTGCTGCGCTTCGCGCACCGGGCCGATGTCGGTGAACGACACGACCACGGAAACCGCCACGGTTTCGCCGGGGCGAAAGATCGGCAACACGTTCTCGCTGACCCAGACGATCTCGCCGCCGGCGAGTTCGAGCCCGACGCTCTGGCCGATCACGGGCTGGCCCGTTTCCAGCGAAACGATGCTCGGCCGCCTCGCGAGCGGCAGCGGCGCGCCGTTCTCGTCGAGCACGAACGGGATCACGTTCATGATGTTGCGGCCGATGGCGTCGTCGGGCAGCCGCAGGATGCGCTGCGCGCTGCGGTTGCAGGCGAGCACGGTGCCGTCGCGCGCCTGCATCACGATGCCTTCGTTGAGGTGATCGACCACGAGGCGGTGATGTTCCTCGCTCGACTTGAGCCGTCCGGCGATGGTGTTCTGGTTCAGCAGCGCCGCGACGCTTTCAGCGATGTCGCCCAGCAAGGCCGCTTCGGCGCAGTTCGGCCGCCACGGCGCGTCGTGATAGACGGCGAGCACGCCGAGCATGCCGCCCGCGTCGTCGCGCAGCGGCGTGCTCCAGCATGCGCGCAGGCCGTTGTCGAGCGCGATGCGGCGGGCCTCGCCCCATTCGTGCGCGGTTGCGAAGTCCTCGACGAGCACCGTGCGGCGCTCCTGGATGGCGGTAAGCGACGGGCTCGGACCGCCGCCGCCCACGCGCGTGCGGTCCACGGTCGCGTGATAGGCGGGCGGCAACGACGGCGCGGCGCCAATGCGCAATTGCTGCCCGTCGGTGTCGAGCAGCAGGATGGAGCAGGTCGCGCCCGCGCCGAGCAAACGCTCCGCGCGGCAACATAGCTCCGCCAGCAGTTCGGGCAGCGGCAGGCTGCGCGACACGAGCCGCAATACGCTGCGCTCGGAGGCGAGCACTTCGTCCGCTCCGCGCGTGCCGTTCGCGAGTTGCGATCCGGCCTGGCTTCCCCGTGATCCCGCTGCGTCGATAGCGTCCGCCGCTTCGGAATAGGCCATACTCTCGTCCCCTCTTGTCGCAACGGCGGCGCTGGCCGCGCCCGTGGCGGTTGGATCGCATGTGTGGTCGTACGTGCCGCCCGCCGGAAGATTGCGGGGCGACAACGATGCCCCTGCGTTAACGGCATGCGGCAAGGGTTCTGAAGATAAGAAACGTCTGCGGATTCAAGGTGATGCGAGGCGCATGGCGCGCCGCGAAGGTGCCTCGGCCGGCTCGATGTCGGCAGGGTGAAACGTCGCGTAAAAGCGGGCATCGCGCCGCGCCGATAAAGCGCTCAAGCCCCATTAGTTTCGCGCCGTTAACGTGGTCAGGATTTGTCTTTACGCCACTACCCGACGGAGCCCCGTTTGAACGCGACCGCCCGCACGCTTTCCCATCGCCTCACTTCGCGTTTCTCCCAACGTTTCGCCCAACGTTTCGCCCCGCTTTTTGCTCTCTCGGGCCTCGTGCTGCTCGCCGGTTGCGTCACCAGCGCCCGCGTCGCCACCGCGCCCGCGCATCCCGCGACCGTCGTGGTCGCGCCGCCGCCGCCGCCCGCCGTGATCGTGCAACCCGCGTACGTGCCGCAGCAAAACGACGCCTATGTGTCGGTCGTGCTCGACCGCGACGTGGTCTACGTGGGCGGCTATACGTATTTGTGGATCGTGGGCGCGGATGGGCATCGCCATCGGCATCTGTACGGACGCGGCGATCTGCGCGGCGAAGTCCTGCATCGGCGCACGGAACTGCATGCGGTGATGGCGCGCAACGACGGTCATCTGCCGATGCAGCATCCGCACTCGGTCGCGCCCGGCCAGCGCGTGCACGTGACGATGGACCCGCACGCGATGCCGCCACGCGGCGCGCACGCGCAGCCGCATCGGCCGGTGGTTGCTTCGGCTTCCGCGCACGGCGCCGGTCGTCCGCCAGCGCACGACACGCACGACGCACACGGCGGCCCGCACCACGCCGCGCCCACGCGCAACGCCAGCGCGAACGGTCATCGCCATCCCGAGACGTCGCCGAAGGCGCCCGCCTCGCCGCGCTTCGCCGGTTCGCCGCCGCACGCGGGCTGAGCGCGCGTAATCGAGCGGGTTCGCGCACGCTTTCCCGCGTCCCCTCTCTCGTCGCGCAACCACCATCGCCGGATAGCTGTTTTCCGGCGATGCGTCTTCTGCTCGCGCCTTCGCCGCCGCACTCGCCGCCGCACTCGCCGGTATAGCGGCACTTCCCACGCCCACGCAGCGCGCAGCGCTTCGGTTGCGGCTCGCCGTCGCGATATATATCACGTTGCGATATAATTCCGGTTTCGCCGGACGGCCACGCGCCGTCCTTGTTCGCTGGCGCGCCCTCGCAAACGGCCGCGCCGCGGCCGCCGCCAGGCGTGCCGCCTCGCCCCGAAACCTGCGTTCCCGACCGTGTCCCGTTTCAACCTCCTCCGCTGGCTCAGCCGTTTCGCCCCCTCGCGCGCCACCGTCACCTGGCGCGAACGTCTGCGCGCGGGCGCGGGCGCGCTCGTCGGCATCGCCATTACCGGGCTGGTGGCGCACCGCTGGCTCGGCGCCTCGAGCGTGCCGTTCCTGATCGCGCCGATGGGTGCCTCCGCCGTGCTCCTGTTCGGCGTGCCGTCGAGCCCGCTCGCGCAGCCGTGGTCGATCATCGGCGGCAATCTGGTTTCGGCGACGGTGGGCGTCACCGCCGCACTGTGGATCGCCGACCCGGTCACGGCCGCCGCCGTCGCGGTTGGCGTGGCGATCTGCGTCATGTTCACGCTGCGCTGCGTGCATCCGCCCTCGGGCGCGGTCGCGCTCACGGCCGTGCTCGGCGGCCCCGCCGTGCATGCGCTCGGCTACGGCTTCGTGCTCGCGCCGGTCGCGCTGCAATCGTTCCTGCTGCTCGGCAGCGCCCTGCTCTGGCACGCGGTGAACGACCATCGCTATCCGCACGCGGCGCGCGCGCCTCAGGCGGCCGCCCGCGCCGAAGCCGCGCCCGCGCAATCCGGCTTCGCGCGCGCCGACCTCGAAGCCGTGCTGCGCGATCGCGACGAACTGCTCGACATCGACACCGACGATCTCGAAACCATCCTGCGCGACGCCGAAATTCGTGCCTACGCGCGCAGCTTCGGCGAACTCACCTGCGCCGACGTGATGTCGAGCCACGTGGTCAGCATCGCGCCATCGACCACTGTGGAAGAAGCGCGCGCGCTCCTCAAGCAACACGACGTGAAGGCGCTGCCCGTGGTCGACGCCGAGCGTCGCGTCAAAGGCATCGTCACGCGCGCCGATCTCGCCGACCACGGCGCGGACCGCCATCCGCTGCGCGTCGCGCTGCATGCGCTCCTACCCACGCTGCGCCCCCACGCGGACAGCGTGAAGGTCGCGCTGCTGATGTCCACGCACGTGCGCACGGTGCAGGTCACCACGCCGATCGTGGAACTCGTGCGGCTCTACGCGGGGCGCGGGCATCATCACGTGCCGGTGGTCGACGGCGAACGGCGGCTCGCGGGCATCGTCACGCAGGCCGACCTGATTTCGGGCCTGTATCAGCAGTCGCGCGCGGCGCAACGCGCGAGCGTGTCGCCCAGCGTCGGATAAAAACGGGCAGGACGCAAGCCCGCGCTACGGGCATCTCCGTCCATTCATATCATGTTGTGATATATTCGGCGACAGTCAAGGACCATGGACTTCCGATGAAAAAACCCGCACGCGACCTCGTGAAAGCCGACTTCGAACAGCTCTCCGAATTCCGCTATCAGATGCGGCGCTTCGAGCGCTTTTCCGAGCAGGCCGCGCAAGGCGAAGGCATCACGCCGCTGCAATACCTGTTGCTGCTGCATATCAAGGGCTATCCGCTGCGCGAGTGGGCGACCATCGGCGAACTGGCCGAGCGGCTGCAGGCCCAGCATCACGGCGTGGTCGCGCTGGTCTCGCGCTGCGAGGCGCTCGAACTCGTGGCCCGGCGCGTGAGCGAACGCGACCGCCGCCAGGTGGAGGTGCATCTGCTGCCCGCGGGCGAAAAGCTGCTCGCGCGCCTCGCCGAACTGCATCGCGCCGAACTCAAATCGCTCGACGGCGCCTTCACCATTCCGCAAATCGATCTCTGACGATCCCACGACCATGCATTCCGACGATTCCCACAAGCGCGACTTTTCCGCGAATGCGCGACTGCCCGGCATCAGCGCGCTCGCTGCGTTGATCGGCGCACTCGCCACGCTCGCCGCGTTCGTGCTGCTGAGCCTGATCCACGGCTTCACGAACCTGTTCTTCTTCGGCCAGTTGTCGTTGGCCGACCGCTCGCCCGCGCTCAACACGCTCGGCGCGTGGGTGATCGTGGTGCCGGTCGCGGGCGGCTTGATCGTCGGGATGATGGCGCGTTACGGCTCCGAGAAGATTCGCGGCCACGGCATTCCCGAAGCCATCGAGGCCATTCTGTTCGGCAAGAGCCGGATGTCGCCGAAAGTGGCCGTGCTCAAGCCGCTTTCCTCGGGCATCGTGATCGGCAGCGGCGGGCCGTTCGGCGCGGAAGGCCCGATCATCATGACGGGCGGCGCGATCGGCTCGCTCATCGCGCAGTGCGTGCGCCTCACCGCGGCCGAGCGCAAGACGCTGCTCGTGGCGGGCGCGGCCGCGGGCATGACGGCCGTGTTCGGCACGCCGGTCGCGGCGGTGCTGCTCGCGGTGGAACTGCTGCTGTTCGAATGGCGTCCGCGCAGCTTCCTGCCGGTCGCGCTCGCGTGCGCCGTGGCGGGCTTCGCGCGCGCGATCTTCTTCGGCACGGAGCCGCTGTTCGCGTTGCAAACGAGCCCGCCGCACGCCACGGCGCTGGTCGCCTGCCTGATCGCCGGGCTGCTCTCGGGCGCGCTGGCCTCGGGTTTGTCGGCGGCGCTCTACAAGGTCGAGGACGCGTTCGGCCATCTGCCGCTGCACTGGTCGTGGTGGCCCGCTATCGGCGGTCTCGTGGTGGGCATCGGCGGTTTCATCGAGCCGCGCGCGCTCGGCGTGGGCTACGACGTGATCGGCGACCTGCTGCATCAACATCTCGTGCTGCAGGTGGCGCTCGCCATCCTGGTGGTGAAGGCCGTGATCTGGGTCGTCGCGCTCGGCTCGGGCACCTCGGGCGGCGTGCTCGCGCCGCTGCTCATGCTCGGCGCGGGCCTCGGCTCCGTGCTCAGTCATGTGTTCGGCCACGTGCTGCCCGGCAGCGATCCCGCGCTGTGGCCGCTCGTGTGCATGGCGGCCACGCTGGGCGCCACGCTCGGTGCGCCGCTCACGGCCATCGTGTTCGCGTTCGGCCTCACACACGACGGCAATGCGCTCTTGCCGCTGCTCGCGGCCACGCTCGTCGCGCACGGCTTCGCGACCATCGTCATGAAGCGCTCGATCATGACCGAGAAGATCGCGCGGCGCGGCTATCACATCTATCGCGAATACGGCGTCGATCCGCTGGAACGCCATTATGTCGACGAGGTGATGACGCGCGACGTCGACACCATCGACGCCAGCGTGAGCGTGCGCGACGCGCTCGCGCAGTATTTCGGTCCGGCGCAGCGGCATCGCGCATGGCCGGTGGTGCGCGACGGCGCGCTGGTCGGCGTGATCGACCGCGAAACGCTCGACGCCGTGCGCGCGGGCAACGCAGTCGGTCATTCGGGCGCTGAGTTGGCCGGTGATTCGGCCAGCGATCCGGCTGAAGCCCTCGATCGACGGCTGGACACGCCGCTCGGCACGCTGCTCGCGCCGCGCTCGCCCGACGTGGCGCTGCGCGAGGAAACCTGCCGCCAGATCGCCACGCGTCTCGCCGTGCACGGTCTCGAACGCCTGCCCGTGGTCACCGACCGCAAGACGCGGCAACTCGTGGGTATCGTGTCGCGCAGCGACCTCGTGCAACTCTCGCTCTCGCACTTCGAGGAAGAGCACAAGAAAGAGCGCTTCCGGCGCATCGCGATCGGCGGCAAGCGGCGTTTCCCGCCGGTCGGCAAGCCGGGCTGAAGCGCGGCCCGGATTTCGTCGACGACAAACCGCGCCCGCGCGCCCGCTCGCGGGCGCCGCCATCGCCATACCCATTGCCTTCGCGGCCCGCCCTGCGCCAATCCGGTGCGGCGCGTTTTGGCGCGTGCACTGCTGCAGTGCGTCAAATCCCCTGCTGGACCGCCCATCCGCCGCGCCGCCGCCCGAACCGCCGCGCGCCACGCCCCAACGTGCGCTGGCACGCACCTTGCAGATACCTCTCGCGTCCACGATGGCGCGCGCTGCACCGCTTTGCCCCACGCTACGAAAACCTTAACCGTCGAAGCCTTCATGCCGTCGACCGAAGACTCCCCATGCTGCGCGTATTGCTCGTAACCGACACCGACAAGCCGATCGGCGACCTGCGCGACGCGCTCGCGAAGCTCGGCTACGACATGCTGCCGGAGCCCGCCACGCCGCAGGCGCTGCATCGCGTCGTCGAACGCGAGCGCCCCGACGTCATCATCATCGACACCGAATCGCCCGCCCGCGACACGCTCGAACAGCTCGCGGTGATGAACGCCACCGCGCCGCGTCCCGTGCTGATGTTCAGCCACGACGCGAACCAGCAATTGATCCGCTCGGCCGTGAACGCGGGCGTGACCGCCTACCTCGTGGAAGGTCTCGCGAGCGAGCGCCTCGCGCCGATCCTTGAAGTCGCGCTCGCGCGCTTCGCGCAGGAAGCGCAACTGCGCGAGCGGCTCACGCAGGCCGAGAACGAGCTCGCCGAGCGCAAGCTGATCGACCGCGCGAAACGCCTCCTGATGGAACAGCAGAAGATGACCGAGCCCGCCGCCTACGCGCTGCTGCGCAAGCGCGCCATGAACCAGAGCCTGAAGCTCGCCGAAGTCGCGCGCCAGCTCGTGGACTCGGCCTCGTCGTCGCCATCGTTCCCGTCTTCCGACAAGCCGCGCGAGCCACGATGAGCGCGCCCCGCCCCCTCGCACCGCCATCCGCACCGAACGCGCCGCAACCCGCAGGACCGCGCACGCCGCGCGCCGCCGCAACGAGCCGCCCATGAACGCCCACACCGCACCGCAATCCGCGCCTTTCGGCGCGCCCGAGAAAACCCATCTGAAGATCGGCTTCGTGCCGCTCGCCGACGCCGCGCCGCTCGTCGCCGCCAAGCTGCTCGAATTCGGCCACGCGCACGGCCTCACGCTCGAACTCTCGCGCCAGCCTTCGTGGGCCGCGCTGCGCGACAAGCTGCTCGCGGGCGAACTCGACGCCGCGCATTCGCTCTACGGCCTCGTCTACGGCGTGCAGCTCGGGCTCGGCGGCCCGCAAACGGACATGGCCGTGCTGATGGTGCTCAACCGCAACGGTCAGGCGATCGCGCTCTCCAACCGCGTCGCCGACGCGCTCGACGAGCACGGCACGCTGCCGCGCGCGCTCGCCACCCTCGGCCGCAAGCCAGCGTTCGCGCAAACCTTCCCGACCGGCACGCACGCGATGTGGCTGTACTACTGGCTGGCCGCGCAAGGCGTGCATCCGCTGCGCGACATCGACAGCGTGGTGATTCCGCCGCCGCAAATGGCCTCCGCGCTCGACGACGAAGGACTCGACGGCCTGTGCGTGGGCGAACCGTGGCCGCTGCTCGCGCAGGCGCGCGGCGTGGGCCGCACCGTGATCCGCAGCGGCGAAATCTGGCCCGACCATCCCGAGAAAGTGCTCGCGTGCCGGCGCGATTTCGTCGCGCGCTATCCGAACACGGCGCGCGCGCTCGTGAGCGCGATGCTCGAAGCGTGCCGCTGGCTCGACGGCGCCGGGCATCGCACGGAAATCGCGCAATGGCTCGCGCGCCCGGAAATGCTCGATGTCGATGCCGGGCTGATCGCGACCGGTCTTTGCGCCGACGCCATGCATCGACCCGCGGCCATGCGCTTCTTCGACGAAGGCCGCGTGAACTATCCGCACGAGGCGGAAGGCGTCTGGTTCCTGACGCAATTCGAACGATGGGGCATGCTCGCGCGCCGCGACGACTATCGCGACATCGCCCGGGCGCTGAACCAGACCGCGCTCTATCGCGAAGCGGCTGAGGCGCTTCACGTCGCGGTGCCGCCAGCCGCCGCGACCGCGCCGTTCGTCGACGGCCGCGTCTGGAACGGCGAGAACGCCGCCCGCTACGTGGACAGCTTCGACGTGCGCGCCTGAGCCTCGGCGCGAGCCACGCCAGGGCGGCCCCCAGGCGACGCAGGTCGTCCCAGGGCTTCGCATAGCTTGACGATCACCGGCTTCCGGCGTACGTTGCGCGTCGCCGGCGCGCAGCCTCGCTGCGCCTCGTGAGGGCGCCTGCGGCGCCGGCATTGAGCGTGTGAAGCCTATGCGACGTCTTCCTTCCCTGATTGCGCTGCGTTTCTTCGAAGAAACCGCGCAGCACCTGAGTTTCAACCGCGCCGCGGCGTCGCTGTGCGTGACGCAAGGCGCCGTGAGCCGCCAGATCCGTATTCTCGAGGAGTCGCTCGGCGAAAAGCTGTTCGAGCGCGACCATCGCGGCATCAAGCTCACGGCCGCGGGCGCGCGCCTGCTGCCTTGCGTGAGCGAGGCGTTCGACACGCTGGAGCGCGGCACGCGCGCGCTGTCGTCGGCGAAAAAAGCCCGCCGGCGGCTCGTGCTCGCGCTGCCGCCCACCTTCGCCACGCAATGGTTTTCGCCGCGTCTGCCGCTGCTGTCCGCCGCGCTGCCCGACGCCGATCTCTCCGTGCGCACCTCGCCGCACGCCGACGCCGACTGCACGATCCGCTTCGGCCGCGAACCGCTCTCCGGCGCGTATTCCGAACTGATGGCCGTGGAGCGCCACACGCTCGTGGGTTCGCCGCGGCTCGCGGGCGCGCCGCTCGAAACCATGCTGCACACACTGCCGCATCTGCATGTGCTGCACGACGGCGAGCGCCTCAATCTGTGGCCCGACTGGCTCGCGAGCGCGGGCATTCCGTTCGACGACGACGAAGCGCGCGAAGGCATCGAGTTCTCCACACTGGAACAGGCGATCCATGCCGCGCGCAAAGGCGCGGGCCTCGCCATCGTCGATCGCAACATGATCACCGAGGAACTGGCCGAGGGCACGCTCGTGTCCTACTCCGACGTGCAGGTGGACGGCCCCTACGGCTACTGGCTCGACATCGCCCGCGAGGACGTGCAGCTCGCGCACGTGCAGGCGTTCGCCGACTGGCTGCGCCAGCAGATTCTGGTCGCCGAATAGCGTTCCGTATCCACGCGAAAAAGCGCCGCCCGCTTCCGCGGGACGGCGCTTTTTTATCGCGGCCGGTCGTTATCGTTTAACCGTGGCTCGCCTGGTTCAGCGTGAGATGCTTCGTTTCCGGCGCCCACAGGATCGACACGATCATGCCGACGATCAGCACGGCCGCGAGCGCCATCATCGTCGCGTGAAAGCCGAGTTGCGCGATGCCGAGCGGCAGCAGGAACGTGCCGATGGCCGAGCCGAGCCGGCTGCACGCGATCGCCACGCCCACGCCGCAGGCACGCACCGAGGTCGGGAAACACTCCGGCGGATACACGCCCACGAGATTCGAGAACGCCGACATCGTCACCGTGAACACGGCGAACGCGACGATCATGCCGACGCGCGCCGAATCGGGCAGCCAGCTCAACATGGCCAGCGAGGCGGCGCAGATCGCGAACGAGCCGATCAGGAACGTGCGGCGCGGCAGACGCACCATCAGCCAGATGCCGAGCAGCGCGCCGAAGATCAGGAAGCCGTTGAGCAGGAAGTCGGCGCCCGAACCTTCGTTCAGATGCACGGCCTTGAGCACGGAAGGCAGGAACGTGTAGATCGCGAAGTACGGAATCACGAGGCACACGAAGAACGTGCAGTTGAACACAGTGCGGCGCAGCATGTCGGGCTTGAAGAGCCGCGCGAAGCCGTCGTTGGCGTGTTTCGGCGTGTCGGCCGGTTGATCGAGCACGACGTTCGCGCCGAGGTACTTGTGCACGATCGCGTTGGCTTCGGCGTGACGGCCCTTGCTTTGCAGCCAGCGCGGCGACTCCGGCGTGCCCATGCGCGCGAGCAGCACGAGCAGCGCGGGCACGCCCGCCGAGGCCAGCAGCCAGCGCCACGCGTCCGGCGCGGCATCGGCGTAATAGATGCCCAGCACGCTCGCGACCACGTAGCCGATCGTCCAGATCACGCTGAACGAACCGAGCAGCGTGCCGCGATGCTTGCGCGGCGAGAATTCGGCGAGGAACGTGTGGCCCACGGCGAAGTCGCCGCCCATGCCGACGCCAATCAGCACGCGCAACGCGCACAGCATGGCGGGCGACGTCACGTAGAACTGCGCGAACGCCGCGATCGTGATGATGAAGAAGCTCAACATGAAAATGCGCTGGCGGCCCATGCGGTCCGACAGCCGGCCGAACACGAGGCTGCCGAGAAACACGCCGATCAGCGCGGCGCTGCCCACCATGCCGGTCCAGAACGTATCGAGCGGCATCTGCTTGTTGAGCGACGCGAGCGCGTAGCCGATGGTGCCGAGCGCGTAGCCCTCGGTGAAGTGCGCGCCGAAGGTCAGGCCCGCGATCTTGACGTGAAAGCGGTTGACGGGAACGTCGTCGAACGCGACGCCCGCGCCGTGCCGCGCGTCGCGCGCGAGGTCCGCTTCGGGCGCGCGCGGCGGGGCATCGACGCTCGCGCCCGCTTCGTCGAGCGTCGACGAAAGAATCTGAGGTTGGCTCATGCTGTCTCCCTGCTGTGTTCTTGTCGGCCGCATGCGCGAGACGCGCGGGCCGTAACGGAAAGCGCGCCGCCCCGCGCGAAAGCACGGGGCGGCGCGCGCGACGGCTAGCGGTCGAGGCCGGCCATCAGCACGTACTTCAGTTCGACGTATTCGTCGAGGCCGTACTTCGAGCCTTCGCGGCCGAGGCCCGACTGCTTCACGCCGCCGAACGGCGCGACTTCGGTCGAGATGATGCCGTCGTTGACGCCCACCATGCCCGACTCCAGCGCTTCCGAGACGCGCCACGCGCGGCCGAGATCGCGCGTATAGAAGTAGGCCGACAAACCGTACGGCGTGTCGTTGGCGAGCGCGATCACTTCCTGTTCCGTGGCGAAGCGGAAGCACGCGGCCACCGGGCCGAAGGTTTCCTCGTCGGCGACCAGCATTTCGCGCTTCGCGTTGCCGAGCACCGTGGGCTCGTAGAACGTGCCGCCGAGCGTATGGCGCTTGCCGCCCGTGAGCACCTGCGCGCCGTGGCGCTGCGCGTCGGCGACATGCGCTTCGACCTTGGCGAGCGCGGCGTCGTTGATGAGCGGTCCCTGGTCGAAGTCGCCCTTGAGCGCGTTGCCCACGCGCAGCTCGCGCACGGCCTTCGTGAGCGCCTGCGTGAAGGCGTCGTAAATGCCGTCCTGCACGTAGAAGCGGTTCACGCACACGCAGGTCTGGCCCGTGTTGCGGAACTTCGAGGCCATGGCGCCTTGCACGGCCGCGTCGAGATCGGCGTCGTCGAACACGATGAACGGCGCGTTGCCGCCGAGTTCGAGCGAGAGCTTCTTGAGCGTATCCGCTGACTGGCGCGCGAGCAGTTTGCCCACGCGCGTCGAGCCCGTGAACGAGAGCTTGCGCACGACCGGCGACTCGGTGAGCGTGTTGCCGATCGCGACCGCGTCGCCCGACACCACGTTGAACACGCCCGCGGGCACGCCGGCCTGTTCCGCCAGCACCGCCAGCGCGAACGCGGACAGCGGCGTTTCCTCGGACGGCTTGAGCACCATCGTGCAACCCGCCGCCAGCGCCGGGCCCGCCTTACGCGTGATCATCGCGAGCGGGAAATTCCACGGCGTGATCGCGGCCACGACGCCCACCGGCTCGCGCGTCACGACGATGCGCGAGTTGGGCTTCGGGCTGGGAATCACGTCGCCGTAGCTGCGCTTGGCTTCTTCGGCGAACCACTCGAGGAAGCTCGCCGCATAGGCCACTTCGCCGCGCGCTTCGGCAAGCGGCTTGCCTTGTTCGCGCGAGAGCAGTTCGCCGAGCGCGTCGCGATGCTCGAGCATCAGCTCGCCCCAACGCTTCACGCGCACGCTGCGCTCTTTCGCCGTGAGCGCGCGCCAGGCCGGAAACGCGCGTTCGGCGGCGGCGATGGCTTCGCGCGTTTCTTCCGCGCCGCCCTTCGCGACTTGCGCGATCACGTCGCCCGTCGCCGGATTGCGAACCGCGTAGGTCTGCGCGCCCGTGCGCCAGGCGCCGTCGATGTAATGTCCGGTACGCAGGAAATCGCTCATGCCGCCTCCATGCCGACTTCGGCCAGCGTTTGCGCCGGACGCGGCTCGCGCGGCACGCGGCGGCCCGCCGTGTAGTCGTTGATGAGATCGCACGGCGTGTAGTTGCGGTCGATCTCGAAGCGCTCGTCGTCGGTGAGCTTCGTTTCGAGCGCCGCGAGCGCGCTGTCGAATTGCGCCGGGGTATCCGCGCCCACCAGCATGCTCGACACGCCCGCGCGGTCCAGCACCCACGCCTGCGCGATCTGCGCGGGCGTCACGCCGCGCGCACGCGCCACGCGCGCCACCGAAGCGGCGATCTCGCGCGAAGCCGTGTCGCCATACATTTGCGCGGTGAAGAAGTCGGTCTGGTTACGCGTCGAGTTGGGATCGCTCGAGAGCAGGCCGCGCGCGAGCGGGCTGAACACCGAAACGCCCACGCCCTGATCCACGCAATACGGCACCATCTCGCGCTCTTCCTCGCGGTAGGCGGCGTTCAGTTGCAGCTGCATGTTGATCGGCTTGTGCCAGCCGTTCTTCTCGCAGGCCTGCATGATCTTCGCGAACTGCCACGTGTACATGGTCGACACGCCGATGTAGCGCGCCTTGCCCGCGCGCACGATGTCGTCGAGCGCGCCCATGGTTTCTTCCACCGGCGTGTTCACGTCGAAGTAATGGAGCATGAAGATGTCGACGTATTCCATGCCGAGGCGCTTGAGCGAGCCGTCGATGCCGTCCATCACGTGCTTGCGCGAATGGCCGCCCGCGTTCTGGTACGCGCCCATGTCGTAGCCGACCTTGGTCGTGACGACGAGCTCTTCGCGGCGCGCGAGGCGCTTGAGGATGCGGCCGACGACTTCTTCGCCCACGCCGGTCGAGTAGAAGTCGGCGAGGTCGATGAAGTTCACGCCCGCTTCGAGCGCGTGGCGCACGATCGGCTCGCTTTGCGCTTCGTCGAAAATCCAGGGCTTCCAGTCGGGCGTGCCCATGTTCATCGTGCCGAGGCACAGACGCGAAACTTTCAGGCCCGATTGGCCGAGACGCACGTATTCCATTTTTAGCGTCTCCTTACTTCTTCGGCGTGTAGAACGGGTTCGAGACTTCGCGCGCGGCGGCGAACACATCCGCCTTGCGCGGCAGGCCTTCCATTGCGGCGATGATCGCGTTCTTGCAGGCGCGGTAGTTGTTCTCGAACACGGCGTCGAGGTCGTCGGTTTTCGGATTGACCCAGTTCGCGGAGACGACGACCCAGTCGTTCTCGGCTTCGGGCGGCAGCGTGCCGTTTTCGAGCGATTCGGCGACGGCCCTGGCGATGCCGGCCTGCGAGGCGCCCCACGTGGCGTTGCCGTGGAAGTCGCCGTCGATCTGCGCCTTGTTGACGTAGAGCGTGAGCGGCTTGGTCGGCACGCCCGGCTGGGCGATCACGACGAACGGCGCATGTCCGGCCGAAGGCGTGGCGAGCGCGGTGGCGAACGCTTGACCGGCCGGGCCGTTACGCGGGCCGACCAGCACGTTGATGTGGGCGAGATTCACGCCCGGGCCTTCGAATCCTTCGCCGATGAAAAGCTGCTTGTCCATCCGTTTCGCTCCTGTCCACTTTCTTTTGGGGAAAAATCGTGGACGGATTGTGCCTGGGCGCTGAACGGCGGATGAATCGATGATTTCTCGGCGGGGACGGAGGTTAACTCATATCCGGGTTTGTGCTGATGAGGTGCGCCCGCGCGCCGGATCCGGACGGGGTCGGCCGGCTCGAACCGGCGGCGGGCGACGGTGCCTGACGGGTCGCGCTCAGGGCTTGCGGCCAGTTCGGGACTGGCCGCGGCGGCTTACTTCACCACGACTTCGGTGTGCCCGACGACCGGCGGCTTCTCGAAGAACGGCCCGACCAGCGCGCGCCATTCCTGGAAGTCGGCCGACTCGCGGAAGTGGACCATGTGGTCTTCCACGGTGTCCCACTGCACGACGAGCACGTACTGGTTCGGCTCCTCCACGCTGCGTTGCAGCTCCACGGCGCGGCAGCCGCGCGCGCGGTGGAAGAGCGGCAGCGCACGGGTGACGTTCGCTTCGAAGTCGGCGTTCTTGCCCGCGCTCACGGTGATGTGCGCCATTTCGTAGACCATCTGCGTTCCTTTCGATGTGTTGCTGCGTTGTGTATCGGATTATTCCGCTTGATCCGACTGCTGGGGTGTATCGGATGTATCGGGTTCAGGCTTGCTGGAGCCGCTCGACGACTTCGTCGGCGATGGCGAGCGAGGCGGTCAGCCCCGGCGATTCGATGCCGTACAGGTTCACAAGCCCGGTCACGCCATGCTCGCCGGCGTCCTGGATCATGAAGTCGCCGTCCTTTGCCGGGATCGCCAGCTTGGGGCGGATGCCAGCATAACCCGGCTGGAGCGCGTCGTCAGGCAGCGCGGGCCAGTAGGCGCGGATCGCGGCGTAGAAACTCGCGGCGCGGCGCGGGTCGACGGTGTAATCGATCGTGTCGATCCATTCGACGTCGGGCCCGAAACGCGCCTGGCCGCCGAGGTCGAGCGTGAGATGCACGCCCAGCCCGCCCGGCTCCGGCACGGGATACACGAGCCGCGAGAACGGCGCCGCGCCCGCGAGCGAATAGTAGTTGCCCTTCGCGTAACGCCACGGCGCAATGGCTTCGGGACGCATGCCGCGGATCGTGTGCGCGACCTGCTGCGCGTACAGGCCCGCGCTGTTCACGACGCGTTTCGCGAGCAGCGGCATGGGCTCCGTGCCGCCGATGTCGAGCTGGATCGGCTGATCGACCCGGCTGGCGTTCACGCTCCCGCCGACAACCGGCGAGCAGAACGCGAGCATGCCGCCCGCCGCCTCGAAGTCGCCTTGCAGCGCGAGCATGAGGCCGTGACTGTCGAGAATGCCCGTGGACGGCGATTCGAGCGCCGCCACGCAGTGCAGCGCGGGTTCTTTGGCGAGCGCCTCCTCGCGCGTGAGCCACACGAGATCGTCGACACCGTTGGCGGCGGCCGCCGCGCGAATCGCGCGCAGCTTGTCGAGTTGCGACTCGCTGGTCGCGACGATGAGCTTGCCGCATCGGCGATAGGCCACGCCTTTTTCCTCGCAATACGCGTAGAGCTTGCGTTTGCCTTCCACGCACAGGCGCGCCTTGAGCGAACCCTGCGCATAGTAGATGCCGGCGTGGATCACCTCGCTGTTGCGCGAGCTGGTGCCCGTGCCGATGGCGTTCTCCGCCTCGACGAGAACCGTCTCCCAGCCTTGTTGCGCGCACGCGCGCGCCACCGCGAGCCCGACCACGCCCGCGCCGATCACGACGCAATCGATCGTGTCCGTCATGTTGGTTCCTGTTGGGGGAATGGGGGTATTGTGCCGGGTTTGTGAGACGTCTTTCGCGCAAAAGCGCAAATCGTCGATCCATAAAAAAAACGCCGCCCCGAAGGACGGCGTCTCCACCTGCTCAAAGTGCATCGATCGTCGCTCAGAACCGCGTATGCAGCCCCACCCGCGCCACGGCCTGGGTTTGCCCGCTCGACGCGCCATCGGAAGAATTCATCCCGTTGATCTGCGCGAGGCCGCCCGAACTGGCACGCTGATACACCGCGAGCGCGTACACGCTGGTGCGCTTCGAGAGCGCGTAATCGACAATCGCCGCCACTTGATGCGCGTGGTTGTTGTCGACCACGTCGTTGCCCTTCATGTACATGTACGACGCACCCGCGCTCAACGCCGGCGTGAAGTTGTAGTGCGCGCCCACTGATCCTTCGTACACCGAACCGCCGTTGTACGAGTTATGCACCGTTGTGAACAGCGCATTCGTGAGCCAGCCGCCGAAGCGATAATGCGCGCCAATGCCCCAGTTGCGCACGCTCACGTCGCCCTCGCCCGTCACCACGGTCTTGAGGTTCGTGTATGCCGCGTTCACGCCGAAGTTCTGCATCGCGTAGTTGAGCGCGAAACTCGTGCCGTTGCCCGTGCCGATCGAACCGGCCACGCCGCCGAACTCGTACATCGCGCCCGCGCTGAAGCCGTTGAAGGTCGGCGTGACGTACTTCACAGAGTTGTTGACGGTTTCTCCGGCCATGCGGTCCCAGTCGAACGCGCCCGTCGGGTTGCCCGGCAGCGCGAGCTTCTGGAACGGACCCGCGCGGAAATCGTAGAAGTGACCCGACGCCTCCGCGGGATCGTCGCCGCCAAAGTACAGCGAGTCCGTCATGAAGTCGTACTGATTGCCGAGCGAAAGCTTGCCAAAGCGGTCGTTGCTCAGGCCGACGATCGAGGTACGGCTGAACAGGCTCTTGCCGTTCATGAAGCTGCCGTTGTCGATCTGAAACTGGTTGACGAGCTGGAAGAAGGCCTTGGTGCCGCCGCCCAGATCCTCGGTGCCGGTCATGCCCCAGAGGTTCGGGCCGTTCACGCCATCGTCCATCTTGAGGTTATGTTTGCCGCCCTGGTTGCTCACGTACGTGATGCCGGTGTCCATCATGCCGTAGAGCGTGATGCTGCTTTGCGCGAACGCGCTCGACGCGCCGAGCAGCGTGCTCATCGCACCGGCCACCGCCAGCGTCATCGTTTTGTAGTGCTGATGATTTTTCATTCTCCAAGTCTCCTGTACGGGTCAAACCTGTTATTCGTTCGATGATGATCCGGTCCGCTGCGCCGGGCATGGGCGGACCGTCACGCCGCGAAGGGCGGGCATGGCGCCCGCGCATTCGCTAATCGTGGGGATACGTCGTAGGGGTAAGAATCAGGCGTCCACAGCGGGCGCCGTGATGAAGCGCAGCGCGAAGCGGTTCAGGATGATCGCGAAGGCCGCGATGATCGCCGGCACCGCGAGCACCGAGAACACGGTCGAGAAACTGAAGCCGAGCGAGAGCAGCACACCGCCCACGAAGGAGCCCAGAATGCCGCCGAGCCGGCCGAAGCCGAGCATCCAGCTCACCCCGGTTGCGCGGGCCCGCGTGGGGTAGCAACTCGGCGCGAGCGCGTTGAGACCGGTTTGCGCGCCGCTCATGAAGAAGCCCGCGCAAGTCACGAGCACCGTGAGCAAGCCCGACTGCAGCGTGCCCATGCCGAGCGCGAAGATGAACACGCCACCGAGCAGATACGCCACGCCGATCACGGCGTTGCGGTCGAGCCGGTCCATCGCGAACCCCACGACGATCGCGCCCACTGTGCCGCCCAGCTGGAACATCCCGGTAATCGCGGCCGCGCGCTCCACGGGCAGGCCCGCGTCCTTGATGAGCGTGGGCAGCCAGCCCGTGAGCAGATAAATGATCAGCAGTCCCATGAAATACGTGACCCACAGCATCAGCGTGCTCATGGCATAGCCGTCGGCGAACAGCATGCGCACGGGCGCTTTTGTCACGACGGTCGGCTCCGGCGCGGTGAAGCGCGCGTGAGCGTCGAAGCGATGCCCCGTCACGCGGCCGAGCGTGGCGGCAATGCGCTCCACGGTCGCGCGGCGCACGAGCAGGAAGCGCGCCGACTCGGGCAGCAACGCCATCAGCACCGGCACGAACAGGATCGGCAGCACGCCGCCGAACACGAACACGCCGCGCCAGCCGAAGTGCGGGATCAGCGAAGCAGCGACGAAGCCGCCCGCGCCCGAGCCGAAGTTGAAGCCCGTGAACATGATCGTGAGCAGCAGCGAGCGGCGCTTCGAGGGCACGTATTCGGAGAGCAGCGTGGTCGAATTCGGCATCGCCGCGCCGAGGCCAAGGCCCGTGAGGAAGCGCAGCCCGACGAGTTGGCCCGGCGTGCTCGCGAACGCGCAGAGCAGGCTGAACAGGCCGAAGCACAGCACGGAGCCGAGCAGCACCTTCTTGCGGCCCACGCGGTCGGCAGCCGGGCCGGCCACGATCGCGCCCACGGCGAGGCCCACCATCGCCGCACTCATCACGGGGCCGAACGCGGCGCGCGCGATGCTCCATTCCTTCATGACGACGGGCGCGACGAAGCCCATGATCGCGGTGTCGAGGCCGTCGAGCGTCACGATCAGAAAGCACAGGCCGAGTACGAGCCATTGATAGCCCGACATGCGCCGTCCGTCGATAAAGCCCTTGATATCCACTGCGTCAGCAGGTTTCATGCGTGTCTCCAGATAGTGTGTCCCGCGCCCTCGCTTCGTCGGCGAAGGCGGTTTGTGACTTGCTGCTTGCGATGACTGCGTGTAACTACGTCTACGTTGGCGGTACTGCGAAATCAGACGGCGTCGGGCACGCGGCGCGTCTTGAGGAACGCTTCCAGCGTCTCGCCGCGCATGCTCGCGTACATGCCGAGATTCGTGATCTTCACCACGCGCGCGAATTTTTCGAGCACGAAAAAGCACACGCCGTATTGAATGAGGCCGAGCCAGTCGGTGGCATCGACGAGCGCACGTTCTTCGCCGCTGAGCGCGGCGGCGTCGTAGGCGGCCTGGCGGTCGGCGAGCCACAGTTCGCGCGCGGCCGGTTCGCGCATCTGCCAGAAGAAGCGGTTCAGGCGCATCGCCTTCATGCTCTGCCGAATGTCGAACGGGTAGGTGCCGGTCAGCGCTTCGATGCCTTCGAGTTGCGGATTCATCGCGCGCCCTCCGCCCCGGCCGGCTCGTACACCGTGACGGCCATCGCCGTGCTGGTCGCGAGGTAATAGTTGCGATGCACTTCTTGCACCGTCTCGCCGAGCGCGCCGCGCATGGCGAGCCACATGATCGTCTCCACGCTTTCCGCGCCGCCGAGCCGTACGTAATCGACATGCTTCATGCGCGCGAGCCGTTCAGGATCACTGACGATCAGGTCGAGAAACTCCATGTCCCACTCGGTGTTGTTGAAGCCGCTGCGCTCGCCGTGCACCTGGTGCGAGAGGCCGCCCGTGCCGACCACCACCACGTCGAGATCCTGCTCGAAAGATTCGATCGCGCGGCGCAGCGCCTGGCCGAGCCGATAGCAGCGGTTCGCCGTGGGCAACGGATACTGGAGCACGTTCACCTCGAAGGGCACGAGCGTCGTCGGCCAGCCGCCCGCGTGCGGCAGCATCAGCGAAAGCGGCGAATTGCAGCCGTGATCGAGCGGCTTGTCCTGGAAGATCGTGAGGTCGAACTCGTCGTTCACCAGTTGCTCGGCGATATGGATGGCCAGGTCGGGATGACCGTCGATATCGGGCAGCGGACGCTTGCCCGCGCCTTCGTCGGCGAATTCGTGACGCCCCGACACGCCCAGCGCGAAGGTCGGGTAATTGTCGAAGAAGAAGCTGTTCGCGTGATCGTTATAAAACATCACCAGCGCGTCGGGCTTGCGCTCGGCGAGCCATTGCGCCACGGGTTCGTATCCCGCGAAGAGCGGCGCCCATGCGGGCTCGTTCTGCTTGCCCTTGTCGTACGCCAAACCGATCGTCGGCACGTGCGATGTGCCGATACCGCCCACTATCCTTGCCATGCTGTTGCCCTCGATGCCGCTATTTATGCGATACGCATAGTGATCGCTCGGGATCTGGCGCCTCTTCCAATCGCGCCAATCCGTCAATTGGGATACGAAATTACAAAAACCCGGCGTTTGAGGTAAGTCAGGGTTAACCACCAATATTTACTATTTTCCCCTTGAAATAAGGTCTTGAAAGAATTTTTCTCGAGCGCTTCCTGCGTGCAAACCCACGTGCCGCAATGGTTTTTGGTATCCTGAAACCCTTCCGCCGAGCAGCGCGTCCGTTTCGCGCCGTCCGCTCGACATAAAGGAAACAGATAGGAAAAGAACAAACTCGCAAGCCGGGCTGTGGCACGCTTGCCACGCGCCGTGTCGCCGCGCCCCTGGCACGGCAGCCATTCGCGCGCGAATCAGGCGCAGCCATCGCCCGGAACCGAGACCCAAGCAGGCAGGAGATGAACGAAACCACCCAGCAGACCATCGTGCAGGCGCTACGCACGCGCATTCTTTCGGGCGAACTCGCGCCCGGCGAACGGCTCGTGGAAGCGCAGCTCGCCGAACGCCTCGGCATTTCGCGCACGCCGCTGCGCTATGCGCTTTCCGTGCTCGCCACCGAAGGTCTGGTCGAGCGCACGGGCGCGCGCGGCTATATCGTGCGGCGCTTTTCGGTAACCGACGTGCTCAACGCCATCGACGTGCGCGGTGTGCTCGAAGGCCTCGCTGCGCGCTCGCTCGCCGAACGCGGCGTGGACACGGCGCTCGCGCGCGCGCTCGAAGACTGCCTGCGCGAAGGCGACACGATCTTCGCGGCCGGCGCGCTCGACAGCGACGCCGAAACGCGTTACGCCGACATGAACGGCCGTTTTCACACGCTGATCGTGGAAGCGGCGCAAAATCTGGCCGTGAGCGCGGCGCTCGGACTCAACGACAAGATTCCATTCGTCTCGCCGGGCACGGTGGTGTTCGACAAGAAGGCGCGCGAGCGTCAGTTCATGATGCTGTCTTATGCGCACCGCCAGCACCACGCAATCGTAGGCGCGCTGGTCAACGGCGAAGGCGCGCGCGTCGAGGCGCTCATGAAAGAACACACGCATATCTCGAAGGAAAGCCTCAATCTCTCCGTCGATCGACTGCATCTGATCGCGGGCGCTGCGTGAGCGCCGGCACGACTTCACTCCAGAACGACATCATCGCGCCGTGAGCCAGCCCGAACTTCTCAACCTCGCGCATCTGCGCGCCTTTCGACTCGTCGCCGACACGGGCAGCGCCACGCGCGCCGCGTCGGCGCTTTATCGTGCGCAGTCCGCGGTCACGCGCTCGGTGCAGGAACTCGAGACCGCGCTCGGCGCGCCGCTCTTCGAGCGCAAGCCTTCGGGCATGCTGCCCACGGCCGTGGGCCGCGTCGTGCTCGATCGTTGCGCGCGCATCTTCGGCGAACTCGAGGAACTCGCGCAATGGTGCGCCGCGCGTCAGGCACGGCGGCGCGCGCTCGGCGAAGGCACGCTGCCCGCCTATCTGCTCAACACGCGGCGCCTGCAACTGTTCGTCGCGCTCGCGCGGCATCGTCACATGCCGAGCACGGCCAACGCCTTCGGCATCAGTCAGCCCGCCGTGAGCAGTGCCATGCGCGTGCTGGAAAGCGGCTCGGGCATCACGCTGTTCCACCGCGGGCCGCGCGGCGTGCTGCTCACGGCCGAAGGCGAGACCTTCCTGCTGCACGTGCGCCGCGCGCTCAACGAACTGCGCCACGTGCCCGACGATATCGCCGCCTTGCACGGCAACATTCAGGGTTCGGTGACGGTGGGCGCGCTGCCGCTCGGCCGCACACTGATCCTGCCCGCGGCGATCGCGCGGCTCTCGGCGCAGCATCCGGGCGTACGCGTCGTCACCGACGAAAGCGCCTACGATCTGCTCGTCGCGGGCCTGCGCGCGGGCGATATCGACTTCGTGCTGGGCGCGCTGCGCGAAAACGATGCGGCGAGCGGCCTCGCCAACGAGCGCCTGATGTCGGAAGACATGGTCGTGCTCGCGCGCCGCGATCATCCGCTCGCGAAGGCGCACGGTCTCACGCTCAACGACCTGCGCAACGCGCAATGGATTCTCTCGCGCGCGAATTCCCCGCAACGCGGGTTGCTCGAAGCCCAGTTCCGGCGCTTCAAGCTCAAGCCGCCGATGCCCACGGTGGAAACCGCCGATCTCGCCGTGATTCGCGGCCTGCTGCTCGGCACCGACATGGTCGCCGCGCTCTCCGCGCAGCAATTGCACTACGAGATCGAGTCGGGGCAACTGACGATACTCGACGTGCCCTTGCAGCACACGCGGCGCGACATCGGCCTGACACTGCGCGCGCAAGGCGCGCCGTCGCCGGCGGCGCGCGCGTTGATCGACGCATTGCGGCTCGCCGTGGCCGACGTCGCGCCCATGACGCGGGTGATCGAAGGCCGGCTGGCGAGCTGAGGGCGGCGCACCAGGCTGGCCGCACCACGCTGGTCTTGCCACGCTCTGGTCTTGCCAACTCCGCGCCGGCCACAGACAGCCGCTCCGCCAACCCGCATCACCGGTCAGGAGACCCGGCCGCTCACGCAGCCGGGCCTTGGCTTTTGTGCCGATGAAAAACCGGCGTACGCCTCACGCGCCCACGATCGTGATCGAAAAACCGTCCCAGCCCTTGCTGCCCACGGTCTGCAACGCCGTGCTGTCGAGCCGTTCGTTCGCTTGCAACCGCTCGACATAGCCGCGCACGCCAATCACGTCTTCGTCGCCGAGCGTGGCGTCGATCACGCGGCCATGGCGCACGACATTGTCGGCGACGATCACGGTGCCCGCGCGTGACAGTTTCAGCACGCGTTCGAGGTAATGCGGATAGTTGTTTTTGTCCGCGTCGATGAAAACGAAATCGAACGGCGCCACGCCTTGCGCGATCATCGCATCAAGAGAATCGATAGCCGCGCCGGTGATGACTTCGACCTGCGCGTCGAGCCCCGCGCGCGCGAGGTTGGCGCGCGCCGTGCTGGCATTCTCCGGCGCGTATTCGAGTGAGATCATGCGGCCGTCCGCGGGCAACGCGCGCGCGAGCCAGATCGCGCTATAACCGCCCAGCGTGCCGATTTCGAGAATGCGCCGCGCACCGCTCATACGTGCGAGCAGGTGCAGGAATTTGCCTTGATTCGGCGCCACATTGATCGCGCGCAGCCCCGCTTTCGCGCTCGCCGCGAGCGCGTCGTCGAGGGCTTTGTCGGGACCGATCAAGCGATCGGAGAACCAGTCGTCTACGGCCTGCCACGTTACCTCGTTCATCGTCCTGCTCCTGGTCGAAAAAGCGTCGGACCCAGCTTAACGCAGCCGCCGCGCGCGACGCAGGTTCGCCGCCGTGCCGCCTGGCGCGGTTTCGTGCCACGTTACACACCTGTCACGTAGCCGATAACCATTTTTGATAGTATGAGTGCGCTGGCTTTTCGTTCGCGCGAACGGCCGCTCCCCGCTCAAGGTGCCTTTTGGATTCCTCTACGCCGACCGACCCCGAAACCGCTTGCGATACCCATCGCGAGATCGATCGCGACCCGCAACGCGAATCCGGTCACACGCCCGCGCCCGTCGCACGCGGCCGCGGCCGCGGCCGGCCCGTCACCGTCTCGCGTGAAGTGCGCCGCGAGCAAATCCTGAGCGCCGCCGAACGTCTCTTCAGCGAGACCGGCTACGCGGACACGAGCATGGCCGACATCGCGCGCGTATGCGAAACGTCGAAGCGCACGCTCTACGAACTCTTTCCCACCAAGGAAGACCTGTTTCGCTCGCTCGTCGGGAACATGGAAACGTTCGCGGGCCTGCCGCACGAGATCGACGCCGCCGCGAGCACGCACGACGCGCTCGAAGCCGCGCTGGACGCCATCGCGCACTACGTGCTCGACGTACGCCACGTGACTCTGGCACGCCTCGTGATTGCGGAATCGCATCGGTTTCCCGAGCTTCGTCAGCGGTATTACGAGCAAGGCGTCGAGCACTGCAAGCGGTGGCTCGAAGCGCGCATCGCGGCGCTCGTCGCGTGCCGGCGTCTCGCGCCCGTCAACGAGAACCGCCTCGCTGGCATGCTGTTCGGCGCGGTGATCGGCACGCCGCTGATCGCGGCCATCGCCGATCGTCGTTTGCCCGAGATGGCCGAGGTCGCCGCGCACGCGCGCGAAGCGGTGGCGAGTTTCGTGGCCACGCCACGGTGAATCGCGGCGCGCCGTTCAGCCGATAAGCCCGCTCCCCAACGCGCCGCGCAGCGAGAATCGCCCGCTTAGCTCAGCACGGCGCTTCCGCGCACCACGCGCTCCACATCTGCCGATACGCGGCTTCCATGTTGCGTGCGAAACGCGCGCCGTCCATGAGCGGCGAGGCTGCCATGCGCGCGCGCAGACCCGCGCGCAACGCGGCGAGGCGCGGCAGGTCGCGCGCCAATGCGACGACGGCAGCGACGTATCCAGCGTTGCTGGCCGCCGCCAGTTCCGGCAAGCCGAGGTTCGCGAGCAGACACAGTCCGGCGCGGCTCACGGCCGAGCGCCCGTAGCGCGTGGGCACGGGCACGCCCATCCACAGGGCGTCGAGGCTCGTGGTGTGGCCGTTGGCGGGAAACGTGTCGAGCGCGATGTCGATCTGCCGGTACGTGCGCAAATACGCCTCGCGCGGCTGAAAACCGCTGAAGCGCACGCGCGCCGCGTCGATGCCGTGCGCGGCGAGCCGCTGCGTCAAGCGCTCGCGCGCGCTGCCCTCGGGCGCCATCAGCATAAGTTGCGCGCCGGGCAATGCGGCGAACACGCCGGACCAGAGCGCGAGCGTGGTGTCCGTGAGCTTGCACGGATTGTTCAGGCATCCGAACGTGATGTGACCCGCAGCGAGTGCGGGCAACGCGTTCGGTTCCAGATCGTGCGCCAGCGAGTCGTAGCACCAGAACGTGTCCGGCAGGCGCAGCGAGCGCTCGGTGTATTGCGCGTCGATCTCCGGCGCGTTCGCGGGGTCGAGCCACGGGTCGGTGAGGCGCCAGCCGATCGCCGGGCTGCCCGTCGTGCCCGGATACGCGAGCCACGCCACCTGCACCGGCGCGGGCCGCCGGGCGAACAGCAGGCGCCGCGCGCCGTCCATATGCATCGTGAGATCGACCAGCACGTCGATGCCGTCGTCGCGAATCTGCTGCGCGAGACGCGCGTCGTCGAGTTCGCCCACGTCGCGCCAGACATCGGCATGACGCTCGAGCTGGGCGGTCACCGCGTCGCGGCGCGTGCCCAGCGCGTAACAGACGATCTCGAACGCGGCGTGATCGTGATGACGCAGCAGCGGCGTCATGAACAGCGACTGGCAATGGTTGCGGAAGTCCGGCGACACATAACCGATACGCAGGCGCCGTCTGGCGTCGCGCGGGTTCGCGTGACGCTGCGCCGCGCTCGCGGCCAGCAGCGGCGCTTCGTGCCGCGTTGCGAAGCGCTCGGCTTCGGCGCGCAGCGCGAGAGCGTCGTCCCCGGCAAACATCAGCGACCAGAGCAGATTGCTGTGCGCGCCGATGTGCGTGGGATTCGCCGCCAACGCCCGGCGATAGCAGGCAATGGCTTCCTCGATGCTGCCGGCCTTGCTGTGCGCGTTGCCGAGATTGAGGAGCGCGTCGGCGAAATCGGGCTTGAGTTCGATTGCGCGCATGAACGCGGCGCGCGCTTCATCAAGGCGGCCGACCTGCATCAGCAGATTGCCGAGGTTGTTCCAGGCCGAGACGCGGCCCGGCTCGCGCTGCAAGGCGCGTTCGAGCGCGGCGCGCGCTTCGTCGATCCGGCCCGCGTCCAGCAGCACGCAGCCGAGATTCGTGAGCACGTCGGCGGAATCGGGCGCGAGCGTGTACGCGTGTTCGAGCGCGGCCAGCGCCTCGGTGTGCCGATGGGTGGCGAGCAGCACCTGCGCGAGATTGTTCCACGCGTCGACATGCGCGGGCGAGAGTTCGAGCGTGCGGCGCAAGACCGTTTCCGCGCGAGCGAATTCGCGCGCCTTGAACAACATCGTCCCGTAGTTGAAGTGAATGGCGGCGTGCGCGGGCGCCAGCGCGATCGCGCGCTCGAAACACGGCGTGGCCTGGGCGCAATCGCCCGCTTCGCCATGGAGATGGCCGAGATTGTTGAGCGCGACGGGATCGTGCGGCCGCAGCTCGATCGCGCGCTGCAACGCGCGGATGGCGAAGTCGCGGTCGGCGGCGCTGTGGCAGGTCGTGGCGAGGTTGACGAGGAATCCCGGATCCTCGCGCACGGCGAGCGCGCGGCCGAAGAACGCGCGGGCGGCGAGCCGGTCGCGCGGGCCTTCGATAAGGCCGGCGAGATTCAACGCGTTGGCGTCGCGCGGATCAGCGGTGATCAGGCGCTCGCACAGCGCACGCGCCGTTGCCGTGTCGCCGCGCTGCCAGGCGGCCAGGGCATCGACAAAGGTCGGCTGCGCGCCGGGGGCGGCGGCTTCGGGAACAGGGGAATCGGACATGGACGGGGACGCTGCCACGGCGCGACATCGCGTGAAGATTCACGCGCGTGCGTGGGCGAGGCGATAAACGCATAACAACCGATTATCGCGCCGTCTCAAAACGAGGCAATGGATGCGCGCCCGTCTGTCTCCAAGGGCGGGACGGAGCGGAAACCTCAATGGTCCCGATGCCCGGCATCGGCACGCGCCTGCCCATCCGTGACCGAATCGAACCAGGCCTGTGCGTGCGCGAGCTCGTCGAGCGCACGATCGAGCCGCGATTGCGCGACGCCATGCGTCAACGCCGCGGGCAACTCGCGGGATTCGCCGCGCAACGCGCGAAACGCGCGCTCGACGTTGCGGCTGGCCTCAAAAAAGCGTTGCGCAGCCTCGGCTTCGCGCGAAGGGGTGGGAATCGCCATGCAGGAGTTCCATCGTGAGCTGGGTCCAGTCTCCGGCGAAGGAGACCTTGCGTGCGCCAAGCCGCGACGAAGCGTGGTCGGCCGGCGGCACGTCGAAGAGATCGCGCGTGTAGCCGCGGCTATGCAGCGTGAGCGGCTTGCTGCGCTGACGGCGGGTGAGGTCGGCGTAGGTCTCGAAGTCGCCCATGCGCGACGCCTCGTTGATGGCCGCGAGTTCGCGCGCTTTCACGAGCGTGGGCTGCGTGAGACGCACGAAATACGGCGCCTCGAGTTCCGCCGTGAAGACGAGCGGATGATGCTTGCCGCCCGCCTCGCCCGCCCGCTCGATGCAGTCGACCACCACGGTGCCCTGCGAGGGGCTCGGCGCCTTGCCCGTGCTCACGCTGCGCAAGCGCTCCGGATGCACGCGCAGCGAACTGCCGACGCTCAGCTCCGTGGGCGACACGCACACGAGCGCGTAGTGTTGCTCGCGCGCCGCCCCGGAGGGCAGCGTAGCCGCACTCGTGACGAACACGTGCTGCGGCAGTTGCCGCACCTGACCGCCCGCGTCGACCCACGCGTTCCACACCAGCACGTCCGGCTTCTGGCCGCGCCGACCCTCGCCGCGCGCACGACTGGCCGCCGCCGAAAACAACGCGAGCAGCGAACCGGTACGCAGCGCAGCGACTTGCGCGCTGCTGCCGAGCGACTGACCGATCCCCCACAGGAAACGCCCGCCGCCCTGCCGGCGCTCCCACTCCTTGCGCAGGACGAGCGTAGGGAGATCAGCGCCTGCCTCGGCCCCGATGCGGGACCAGCAAAACGTGGGCGGTAGGTGTTTCAGTGCCATCGACTTCCTCGGGAATGCTGCCGCCCGCGAGTTTCGCGAGCAATTCAATAACCGTTACTGTATATGTATAATGCATGACATGGAAGCCCCTGACACTCATTTATCGGCTCATTTTCCCGTTGAGGAATTGCTGCGAAGACTCACGGCAGATGCGCGCTCTGCCAGCGAAATCGCGCGTCTTTCGGGAGTAAGTCAACCTACCGTTTCGCGTTTGCGTGCCTCTAGCGGGCGGCGTGTGCGGCGCAGTGCGTCATTCAATAAGCTATGCATTTTCTACAACGTCAGGGCGCCGTCGTCCGGGAGGGCAGCCGCTTATAACGATTTGCTGCGCAACGCGATCGTGGAGGCGTGGGACGGCTCGGAGGAGCACGGGCGGGCGCTGCTCGTCGTCATCAACGGATTGAAGGAATTGCGCGAGCGCCCGGGGTAACCCGCTGCGGGAGAAGCGGGCGCGAAAGGTAACCATGTATGGGAGCCTTTCGGCGCATCAAAGGCCGGGAGCGGCTTGCGCGCGCCTCGGCACGGGCTTTCAGGTGGCTTTTGAACCGATTTTGAAGGCACCGGACCGGTCAGATTCCCATAGGCGGTGACCTTTCGGATTCGCGGCGCCCGAAGCGGGCCTTGCGTAAGATGGGCGCTCACGGCGCGAAACCGTAGGCGCGTGCGGTTCACGTCAATGGGTTCCGGTTGACGTAGGCGCGTTTGCGTTCGTCACTGCCGCCTGTTTGCGCTTCTTGTTCATCGCGCCGACCTTCCTACGCCCGGCTTTTCGCGCCCATCTCATGTCAGACGATATTCACACCACGCGGGCCTCGTCCGAAACCGCTTTACGCGGGCAATGCCTGTGCGGCGCCGTGCGCTACGTCGTGGCGAACGCATTCCGCTACGCCTTCAACTGTCATTGCTCGAATTGCCGCCGGGCCACGGGTTCGGCGTTCAAGCCGTTCGCGGGCATCGAGCGCGCCGCGCTGCGCTTCACGCAAGGCGAAGCCGACCTGCACTGCTACGGCGACCCGCAAGCCGCCCACGACGCGACCTGCCGCGTGTGCGGTTCGCGGCTCTATTCGGTGGTGCGCGAAGGAAAGTGGTTACATGTGACGCTCGGCACGCTCGTCGATACCCCGGACATCCGGCCGGCGGCGCATATCTTCGTCGGTTCGAAAGCGCCGTGGTTCACGATCACCGATACACTGCCGCAATACGACGAATTTCCACCGTGACCCCGCAGCGACGACCACCGGACATGGATCGCACCACCATCGACACCTATACGGGAAGCGCCGCGGCCTACGCGGACGAATGGGCAGGCCAGCCGTCGCCCGACGACCTCTACGCGCATCTCGGCCGTTTCTTTCACCGCGGCGGCCGCACGGCCGATATTGGCTGCGGATCGGGACGCGACGTCGCGTGGCTCAACGCCCACGGCTATCCCGCCGAGGGCTACGACGCCTCCGAGGGTCTGATCGCCGAAGCCCGCTTCCGTTATCCGGCCTGGCACTTCGGGCTCGCCACGCTGCCCGATCTGGAAGGCGTGACGCGCACGTTCGACAACGTGCTGTGCGAAACCGTCGTCATGCATTTGCCGGTCGAAGCGATCGCGGCGGCCTGCAAGCGTCTGGTGACGCTTCTGGCGCCTCGTGGCGTGCTGTACCTCAGTTGGCGCACCTCCGGGGCCGAAAGCGCACGCGACGCCGCTGGGCGGCTTTACAGCGCGTTTGAGCCCGCACTGGTCGTTGATGCACTGGCGGGCACGACCATCGCGCTACGCGAGGACACGGTCAACCAATCGTCGGGCAAACGCGTTCAACGGATAGTCGCCATTCGCGCCTGAGCGCGATCCACGCCTTATCCGCGCGCGACATCGACCGGGGAAGTATTGAAGGCGGGGCCTCCCGCCACCATATCGAAAAAGACAGGTTTTACGCGAACCAATGCGCGCGTGAGACGTCCAAATGGCCTCGCAGAAAGTACGCTTAGTGTTTTGAGTCGTAACGGCTTGTGGTCTGACCCTGATGACGGCGCCAATGTGCCGCAAACACCACGATTCAGGTTGCCTCGCATGCCGTAACGCACTACCATACGCGGTCTTTCTGCATTGCACGAAAATCCAGGCTGCCGCTCGTGCGGCGCTCGCTTGGCGGGACCAACGCGCGTCCCCGCCCACTCCCCTGCAATTTCGTCATCGCCAGGACGCCACGCCACTGGCGCGTGACCTATTTTTGCCCTTGTCGGGCTATCCCTTCGAGGAGATTGTATTGACAAGCCATGACCGGGACGACGTGCTGACTTCGTCTGCCCGCCCCGCACGCCGCTCGGCGAAAGACAAGAACAGCGACACGACTCAATTGGACGCAGGTTCGCAACTCGAAAAGCGCCAGCATCAAATGCGCGCGCTCATCAAGCTCGGCCGTGAACGCGGCTATTTGACGCACGCCGACATCAACGACCACCTGCCCGACAACTTCGCGCAGACGGCCGCGCTCGAAACCATCGTCGCGACGTTCAACGACATGGGCGTGCAGGTGTACGAACAGGCGCCCGACGCCGACACCCTGCTCCTGAACGAAGATTCGCGCGCCGACCAGCAAGCCGACGACGAAGCCGACGAAGAAGTCGAAGTCGCGCTCTCGACCGTCGACTCTGAATTCGGCCGCACGACCGACCCCGTGCGCATGTACATGCGTGAAATGGGTTCGAGCGAGCTGCTCACGCGCGCGGGCGAAATCGAAGTCGCCAAGCGCATCGAAGACGGCCTCCAGGAAATGATCCAGGCGATCGCGGCATGCCCGTCGATCGTCGCGACCATTCTTGCCGACGCCGACCGCGTGGCCGCTGAGGAAATGCGTATCGACGAACTCGTCGACGGCATCGGCAGCGACGAAGCCGCACAGGAACCCGCTTCGGCCGACGCCGACGCGGACGAGGAAGTCGAAGCGCAAGCCTCGGACGAAGAAGAATCGGACGATTCCGACGACGAAGACACCAGCGAAGCCGACAACGCCAAGGCGAACGAAGCGCTGCTGGCCCAGCTGAAAGCCGACAGTCTCGCGATTTTCGCGCGCGTGCGCACGCTGTTCGAGCAGATGAACTGCACGACGGACGCCAACGCGCGCGCGTCGGCCGCTGAAATGAAGATCTGCGCCGACATCCAGAAGGAACTGGCGCCGATCCGCTTCACGGCTCGCACCATCGACCGTCTGTGCGCGCTGCTGCAGGCGCAGGTCGCGCAGATTCGCGCGATCGAGCGCAATGTGCTGCACATCGTCGTCGACCGTTGCGGCATGCCGCGCGATGCGTTCGTCGCACAGTTCCCGGGTCATGAAACGGACCTCGAGTGGGGCGTGCGCGCCGCGGCGGCGTCGAACAAGTACGGTCCGTCGCTCGAACGCGCCCTGCCGGCGGTTCAGGCCGAGCAGCGCAAGCTCGCCGAGATCGAAGCGGCGGCCTCGCTGTCGCTGCAGCAGATCAAGGCGATCAATCGCCGCATGACGGCTGCCGAATCGAAGATGCGTCAGGCGAAGGGCGAGATGGTCAAGGCGAACCTGCGTCTCGTGATTTCGATCGCGAAGAAGTATGTGAACCGCGGCATGCAGTTCCTCGATCTGATCCAGGAAGGCAACATCGGCCTGATGAAGGCGGTGGACAAGTTCGAATACCGTCGTGGCTGGAAGTTCTCGACGTACGCGACGTGGTGGGTGCGTCAGGCGGTGACGCGTGCGCTGGCCGACCAGGCCCGTACGATCCGCGTGCCGGTGCACATGATCGAAACGATCAACAAGCTCAACCGCATCTCGCGCGAGATCCTGCAACAGACTGGCATGGAAGCGCATCCGGCCGATCTGGCTGCGCGCATGGGCATGACCGAAGAGAAGGTGCGCGGCATCCTCAAGATCGCCAAGCAACCGGTTTCGCTCGAAAGCCCGGTGGGCGACGACGGGGACGCGACGCTCGGCGACATGATCGAGGACGCAGGTTCGGCATCGCCGGCCGACGCCGCGATCCACGCCAACATGCGCGCTGCCATCGACGAAGCGCTCAAGGCGCTCTCGCCGCGCGAAGCGAAGGTGCTGCGTATGCGTTACGGCATCGACACGACGTCGGATCACACGCTCGAAGAAGTGGGCAAGCAATTCGACGTGACGCGCGAGCGGATTCGCCAGATCGAAAGCAAGGCAATGCGCAAGCTGATGCACCCGAGCCGCGCCGACAAGCTGCGGCCGTTCCTGGAGCGTTGATTCGCCGGGTTCGTTGTAGTTTTAGTGCGTAGTTGATGAAACAGCCGTCCTTTGGGGCGGCTGTTTTTTTATGTGTGCGATTTACGCGATTTCGAGCGTGGTTGGGATGCGTTTGTTATTGGCTTGTGCGTGCCAATATGGCAATTCGATATCGGCGGCAAACTTGTTGAATACCATGCGTCTGAATGCGGGTAAGCGCACCGGCATGAGGTATTGCCGTGCGGCGATTCGAGCGATGGGAGCGCGATAAGGAATTGAATTGCCGATGGATTGAAGTCAGTATCAATCCCGGTATCAGTGTGAGTTGTGAAAGCGGGATATTGAGACGCCATTGAAGAAATGGCTCGGTGTTGGGTTAGTCGGAAAAGCAAAAAAGCCGCCTCACCGGGCGGCTTTTTTGTATTCGTGCCGACGCTTGGATCGTGCACATTTCAGCGCCGTAAACACCGAAACCCCGGCACTCTTTCGGAGTTACCGGGGTTTCGACTTTACAGCATAAGGAGCCTGACGATTACCTACTTTCACACGGGCAATCCGCACTATCATCGGCGTGGAGTTGTTTCACGGTCCTGTTCGGGATGGGAAGGGGTGGGACCAACTCGCTATGGTCATCAGGCATGACGGGTTGCTGCGTCGCATTTATGGTGCGCCACAGCCAATCGGGAAGAAGCGTAAAGAGGTGCTGCTTAATTGGGGTTGTGTTGTTTCAGGCACAACAACGATCTCAACCGTGCGTGTTCTCCAAGATCCTGCACCTTGTGCAGGATGGGGCACCCTTCCGTGCTAACGCACTGGCGGCTGCCGGCACACACCTGTTATAGGATCAAGCCTTACGGGCAATTAGTATCAGTTAGCTTAACGCATTACTGCGCTTCCACACCTGACCTATCAACGTCCTGGTCTCGAACGACCCTTCAAGGGGATCTAGTCCCCGGGGAAGTCTCATCTTGAGGCGAGTTTCCCGCTTAGATGCTTTCAGCGGTTATCTCTTCCGAACATAGCTACCCGGCGATGCCACTGGCGTGACAACCGGTACACCAGAGGTTCGTCCACTCCGGTCCTCTCGTACTAGGAGCAGGCCCCCTCAAACTTCCAGCGCCCACGGCAGATAGGGACCAAACTGTCTCACGACGTTTTAAACCCAGCTCACGTACCTCTTTAAATGGCGAACAGCCATACCCTTGGGACCGGCTACAGCCCCAGGATGAGATGAGCCGACATCGAGGTGCCAAACACCGCCGTCGATATGAACTCTTGGGCGGTATCAGCCTGTTATCCCCAGAGTACCTTTTATCCGTTGAGCGATGGCCCTTCCATACAGAACCACCGGATCACTATGACCTGCTTTCGCACCTGTTCGACTTGTGGGTCTCACAGTCAAGCACGCTTATGCCATTGCACTATCAGCACGATTTCCGACCGTACCTAGCGTACCTTCGTACTCCTCCGTTACCCTTTGGGAGGAGACCGCCCCAGTCAAACTGCCTACCATGCACTGTCCCCGACCCGGATCACGGGCCAAGGTTAGAACCTCAAACAGATCAGGGTGGTATTTCAAGGACGGCTCCATGCAGACTAGCGTCCACACTTCACAGCCTCCCACCTATCCTACACAAACCGGTTCAAAGTCCAATGCAAAGCTACAGTAAAGGTTCATGGGGTCTTTCCGTCTAGCCGCGGGGAGATTGCATCATCACAAACACTTCAACTTCGCTGAGTCTCGGGAGGAGACAGTGTGGCCATCGTTACGCCATTCGTGCAGGTCGGAACTTACCCGACAAGGAATTTCGCTACCTTAGGACCGTTATAGTTACGGCCGCCGTTTACCGGGACTTCAATCAAGAGCTTGCACCCCATCATTTAATCTTCCGGCACCGGGCAGGCGTCACACCCTATACGTCCACTTTCGTGTTTGCAGAGTGCTGTGTTTTTATTAAACAGTCGCAGCCACCAGTTTATTGCAACCCCTTCACCCTCTGCGCGCAGGCGCATCAAGCTACAGGGGCGTACCTTATCCCGAAGTTACGGTACCAATTTGCCGAGTTCCTTCTCCCGAGTTCTCTCAAGCGCCTTAGAATACTCATCTCGCCCACCTGTGTCGGTTTGCGGTACGGTCAATGTGAAACTGAAGCTTAGAGGCTTTTCCTGGAACCCCTTCCGATTGCTTCGCAGCTCGAGGCCGCTCGCGCCACACCCTTGAATTGCGCACCCGGATTTGCCAAAGTGCCTTCTTCGATGCAGCGACCGGGACTTCCAACACCGGACAACCTTCCGCGATCCGTCCCCATCGCATTTCACACTGGTACAGGAATATTGACCTGTTTCCCATCAGCTACGCATTTCTGCCTCGCCTTAGGGGCCGACTCACCCTACGCCGATGAACGTTGCGTAGGAAACCTTGGGCTTACGGCGAGGGGGCCTTTCACCCCCTTTATCGCTACTCATGTCAGCATTCGCACTTCTGATACCTCCAGCGCACTTTCCAATGCACCTTCGCAGGCTTACAGAACGCTCTCCTACCATGCACATAAATGTGCATCCGCAGCTTCGGTATATGGCTTAGCCCCGTTACATCTTCCGCGCAGGACGACTCGATCAGTGAGCTATTACGCTTTCTTTAAAGGGTGGCTGCTTCTAAGCCAACCTCCTGACTGTTTTAGCCTTCCCACTTCGTTTCCCACTTAGCCATATTTGGGGACCTTAGCTGGCGGTCTGGGTTGTTTCCCTCTTGACACCGGACGTTAGCACCCGATGTCTGTCTCCCGTGATTGCACTCTTCGGTATTCGGAGTTTGCTATGGCGAAGTAATCCGCAATGGACCCTTCAACCATGACAGTGCTCTACCCCCGAAGGTGATACACGAGGCACTACCTAAATAGTTTTCGGAGAGAACCAGCTATTTCCAGGTTTGTTTAGCCTTTCACCCCTATCCACAGCTCATCCCCTAACTTTTCAACGTTAGTGGGTTCGGTCCTCCAGCACGTGTTACCGTGCCTTCAACATGGCCATGGATAGATCACCTGGTTTCGGGTCTACACCCAGCGACTGGACGCCCTGTTCGGACTCGCTTTCGCTACGCCTGCCCTATTCGGTTAAGCTTGCCACTGAATGTAAGTCGCTGACCCATTATACAAAAGGTACGCCGTCACCCCTTGCGAGGCTCCGACTGTTTGTATGCATGCGGTTTCAGGATCTATTTCACTCCCCTCCCGGGGTTCTTTTCGCCTTTCCCTCACGGTACTGGTTCACTATCGGTCGATCACGAGTATTTAGCCTTGGAGGATGGTCCCCCCATCTTCAGACAGGATTTCACGTGTCCCGCCCTACTTGTCGCATACCTAGTTCTTCCATTCCGTCTTCGCCTACGGGGCTATCACCCACTATGGCCGCACTTTCCAGAGCGTTTGGCTGACGGTACAGATAAAGAATGCAGGCTGGTCCCATTTCGCTCGCCACTACTTTGGGAATCTCGGTTGATTTCTTTTCCTGCGGCTACTTAGATGTTTCAGTTCGCCGCGTTCGCTTCGCATGACCTATGTATTCAGTCATGGATACTCCATACGGAGTGGGTTTCCCCATTCGGATATCGGTGGATCAAAGCTTGTTTGCCAGCTCCCCACCGCTTTTCGCAGGCTACCGCGTCCTTCATCGCCTGTGATCGCCAAGGCATCCACCACATGCACTTGTTCGCTTGACCCTATAACGGGTGTGTCTCTGTGTGATTGCTCACAGCGAGTCACGCGTTACAGGTTGAGTATTCGTGTTGCGCCGTATTTCAAGGCGATCTTTCGATCACTTAAAAATACATTGATACAATCACAACCCTGATTCACCTACTCGTGCCCATCTCTAGACACTTTCAGATGAATCTCTTTACTACTTCTTCCTGATTGTTAAAGAACGACAGCCGATATCAACGCATTACTGTGTTGTACCGCTCTGACTGGCTCAATCGCCAATGCTTAATACCCGGCTTGTGTTCAAACCGGACACTAGGCATTGAGGATTGGTGGAGGATGACGGGATCGAACCGACGACCCCCTGCTTGCAAAGCAGGTGCTCTCCCAGCTGAGCTAATCCCCCAGTCACTGCTACAACCCGGGGATCTGTCTCTGCCTTTCAGACAAAGTGGTGGGTCTGGATGGATTCGAACCATCGACCCCCGCCTTATCAAGACGGTGCTCTAACCGACTGAGCTACAGACCCCTGAGTCTGTCTTCTTTACAGCCGACAAGTGTGAGCGCTTAAAACGCAGTGAGCAGAAAGCTCTGGAAAGGAGGTGATCCAGCCGCACCTTCCGATACGGCTACCTTGTTACGACTTCACCCCAGTCATGAATCCTGCCGTGGTGACCGTCCTCCTTGCGGTTAGACTAGCCACTTCTGGCAAAACCCACTCCCATGGTGTGACGGGCGGTGTGTACAAGACCCGGGAACGTATTCACCGCGGCATGCTGATCCGCGATTACTAGCGATTCCAGCTTCACGCAGTCGAGTTGCAGACTGCGATCCGGACTACGATCGGTTTTCTGGGATTGGCTCCACCTCGCGGCTTGGCAACCCTCTGTTCCGACCATTGTATGACGTGTGAAGCCCTACCCATAAGGGCCATGAGGACTTGACGTCATCCCCACCTTCCTCCGGTTTGTCACCGGCAGTCTCCCCGAGTGCTCTTGCGTAGCAACTAGGGACAAGGGTTGCGCTCGTTGCGGGACTTAACCCAACATCTCACGACACGAGCTGACGACAGCCATGCAGCACCTGTGTTACGGCTCCCTTTCGGGCACTCCCGCCTCTCAGCAGGATTCCGTACATGTCAAGGGTAGGTAAGGTTTTCGCGTTGCATCGAATTAATCCACATCATCCACCGCTTGTGCGGGTCCCCGTCAATTCCTTTGAGTTTTAATCTTGCGACCGTACTCCCCAGGCGGTCAACTTCACGCGTTAGCTACGTTACTAAGGAAATGAATCCCCAACAACCAGTTGACATCGTTTAGGGCGTGGACTACCAAGGGTATCTAATCCTGTTTGCTCCCCACGCTTTCGTGCATGAGCGTCAGTATTGGCCCAGGGGGCTGCCTTCGCCATCGGTATTCCTCCACATCTCTACGCATTTCACTGCTACACGTGGAATTCTACCCCCCTCTGCCATACTCCAGCGATGCAGTCACCAATGCAGTTCCCAGGTTAAGCCCGGGGATTTCACATCGGTCTTACATCACCGCCTGCGCACGCTTTACGCCCAGTAATTCCGATTAACGCTTGCACCCTACGTATTACCGCGGCTGCTGGCACGTAGTTAGCCGGTGCTTATTCTTCCGGTACCGTCATCCCACCCGGATATTAGCCAGATGGTTTTCTTTCCGGACAAAAGTGCTTTACAACCCGAAGGCCTTCTTCACACACGCGGCATTGCTGGATCAGGGTTTCCCCCATTGTCCAAAATTCCCCACTGCTGCCTCCCGTAGGAGTCTGGGCCGTGTCTCAGTCCCAGTGTGGCTGGTCGTCCTCTCAGACCAGCTACGGATCGTCGCCTTGGTGGGCCTTTACCCCACCAACTAGCTAATCCGCCATCGGCCGCCCCTATAGCGCGAGGTCCGAAGATCCCCCGCTTTCATCCGTAGATCGTATGCGGTATTAATCCGGCTTTCGCCGGGCTATCCCCCACTACAGGACACGTTCCGATGTATTACTCACCCGTTCGCCACTCGCCACCAGGTGCAAGCACCCGTGCTGCCGTTCGACTTGCATGTGTAAGGCATGCCGCCAGCGTTCAATCTGAGCCAGGATCAAACTCTTCAGTTCAAACCTGTTACTGTTTTTCGGTTCTTTCGAACCGGTCGCTCACTCAAAGCTGACAGGAATTTGAATAAATTCAAAAACCTGACTTACTTTAGTGTGAGACTCTTGATACTTTTGCTTATCCTGAAGCGTTCCGGAGAACGTTTCAGGCCGCCACCGCATCAAGCGCCCACACTTATCGGCTGTAAATTTTTAAAGATCGATTCGCTGAAACCGCTGGCCAGTCGCAAACTGCTGCGCTACTGTCCGGCGTTTTCTGCGTTGCTGCGTCAGCAGCAGAGAAACGAGATTATGAAGAATCTTTTTCGTCTCGTCAACATCTTTTTTCGCTCACCGTTTAAAACCGGTACCTCAAGCGCAAAAATCTGCTGATCCGACCACCGCCCGTTTCGTGGCGGCTTCGCGGTTCCCGCTACGTCTGAACTGCGAAGGGGGCGAATCTTAGCGCCTCCCGCACGTACCTGCAAGCGCTTTCGCACGGCCAATAAAAAAGAGGCGCTGCGCGCCTCTGTCAACCCTACCCAGCCAACTCCGTCATCAAGACGATCCGCCTTTGGGCGGTCGCTTGAACATCGCTTTACATGGCGGCGATAACTCGTCGTAGTGCTGCTTCATGCACGCCGTGATCTTTTCCTTGTTCGGGATTTCGCTCGAGCAATAGTGGATCGCGTCGCCGCGACAGGCATGCTCCTGTTCGTCGCGCGACGCCGCCTGACTCGCCATTGCGAGCGTCAGGCCCACCAGCACTACACCCGCTTTCCCGATGCGTCGAGTCGCGTTCTTCATGGCGTTCGTCCTCGTAAAGTGCGTCGAGTTCGCCACTGCAAACCCTATTCCCGGCACGTCGATTGCAACGCTGCGCTGAATCCACCACGAGGCGCCGCGTCACGCGCGGCGATTACCCCATGAAGTCATCGATCCGATCCGTCATCGCCTTCGGCTGCGCCTGCGCGGCACTCACCGCGCCGCTCGCCGCGCGGGCCGACGACAGCGCCAGTCCATGCGCCGCACTCAAGCGCATCGTCGCGGCGGCGCCGCAGCACTTCGCCTCGCTGAATCCCGCCGATGGCCGCGCCGTCGCTCAACCGTATGGCGACGACGCCCAATGCGCGACCAGCGGGAAATCGTATCAATGCACGTGGAGCGCCCGCGACGCCGGATCGGGCACAAACGCGCTCGAAGGCGTGGGCGCCGACATCGCGTCGTGCCTGCCCGACGCCACGCACGATGGCAACGCGCCGGGTCGCCAGCACTTCTACCTCGGCGAGCGCGGCAGCCGCACCGAAATCACGGCGCAGACCGTCGGGGCGTCACGCGTCAAACTCAGCGTCACGCATCCTTAACCGACCCACGCATCACGACCGCGCAGGCGCCGCGGCGCTCCGTCGCGCCGCCTTGCCGCCACCCGCGCGCGCCGCGCCGCGTCGGCCCGTGAGCACGGTCTGGACGATCACGGCCGCGAGCAGGAACGCGCCGCTCGCGAGGTTCTGGTAATACGGGCTCAACGTGCCGACCTGATTGATGACGTTGTCGATCACGCCGAGCAGCAACACACCCGCGAGCGGCCCGGCCATCGTCCCCACGCCGCCCGTGAGCAACACGCCGCCGATCACCGCCGCGGCGATCGACTGCAATTCGTAGCCCGTCCCCGCCGCCGACAAACCGGAATCGAGGTGCGACGCGAGCAGCGCGCCCGACAGGCCGGCCAGCGCTCCCGACAAGCCGTACGCGAGAACCTTCACGCGCTCAACGCGCACGCCCAGCATGCGCGCCGCCTCCTCGTTGCCGCCAATCGCGAAGATCGCCGCGCCGAAACGCGTGTGATTGAGCAGCACCGCGCCGAGCCCATAGACCACGACCAGCACCCAGATCAGATTGCTGATGCCGAAAATCGAGCCATTGGCGATACGCGTGAAGAAGCCGGGGTTCGCGATCAGCAGATCCTGGCTCGCGAGCACGAGCGCCAAACCCTTGAGCCCGAGCAAGGCCGCGAGCGTGACGATGAACGGCGCCATGCGCGCCCGCGCGATCAGCAGACCATTGCCGATGCCGATGACAAAACCCGCCGCCACCGGCGCGAGCATCGCCGCGCCCCAGCCGTAGGGCGCGGCATAGGCGGCGATCACGGTGCCGAGCCCCACCATCGAGCCGACCGACAGATCGAAGCCGCCCAGAATGATGACGAGACTTTGTCCCACGGCGACGAGCCCGAGGAACGCGCTGTTCGAGACGATATCCGCGAGATTCGAGGGGCGCAGGAAGTCGGGGAACACGCCGCCCGCGATCAGCGCGACGACCACGAGCATCGCGATCGCGCCGCGCGACTGCACGAGCGCGATCAGCTGCGCGCGCCGGTTCGCGGCGGGCGCGGCCGTCGGATCCGCGTTGGAAGAGGTCACGTTGGCCATCGCTTCAAGCTCCCGAGCGTTGCAGATACAGCGCGACGACGATAAACACGGCCTTGAGGATCTGCGCGTAAGTAAAGCTGATGTTGTTCATGATGAAGCTCGCGTCGAGGACCTGCAGCAGCAGCACGCCGAACACCGCGCCGACGATCGAGATGCGGCCGCCCGAGAGCGGGGTGCCGCCGATCACCGAGGCGGCGATCGCGTCGAGTTCGAAATTCACGCCCACGTAGTTCGGGTCCGAGGCGCCGAGCCGCGACGAGGCGAACAGACCGGCCAGCCCGGCGAGCGTGCCGCTCACGGCGTAGACGAGAAACAGCGTGCGCCGCACCGGAATGCCGGCAAGAAACGCCGCGCCGCGGCTCGCGCCGACCAGGATCGCGTAGCGCCCGAAGGTCGTGCGCCGCACCACGAATGCCACGACCGCCGCGAGTGCGAGCGCGATCAGCATGATGATCGGCACCGGGCCGACCGTGCCCGCGCCGAGCAGATCGAACGCCGGTGCGTCGGGCAGATTCACGCGCGAGCCGCCAAGCAGCGCCTGCGCCAGCCCGCGTGCGGCCACCAGCAAGGCGAGGCCGGAAATCAGCGGATCGATGGCGAGCACCGCGACGAGGAAGCCGTTCCACAAGCCCACCAGCGCGCCCACCGCGACCGAGCCGACCAGCGCCGGGCCGATGCCGTAAGGCAGGAACACGGCGACCGAAGCGCTGGCGAGCGCCATCACCGAGCCGACCGAGAGGTCGATACCGCGCGTGGCGATCGCGAGATTCTGGCCGAGCGCGATCAGCACGATCGGCGCGGCTTCGAACAGCAGGCTGCGCGCGGCGAACGGATTCGAAAAGCCCGGCGTCACGATCAGATTGAACACGACGAGCGCCGCGAGCGCGAAGTACACGCTGTGCTCGCGCAGCACGGTGCGCCAGGCGCCGCCACCGCCCGGATTCGTGGATTGCGGCGACCGCGGAGATTGCGGCGCCTGCGGAGGTGTCGAGGGGCTCAAGCGTTCCTCGTTGGTTTCGAGATTGATCGCCATCGGAACGGTCGTCGAGTGAGGCCGGTTTCGCGAGCGGCCCGTTCAGGCCTTGTCCGCGCCGGCCGGGTTGCGGGTTGCGCCGACGTCGCGGGTTGCGCTCACGTCGCGGCTGTCGTTGGCGTCGCCGGCCAGCACGGCCAGCACGTCGTCGGGGTTGGCGCCCGCCGTCGGCATGCCGCCTTGCGTCGCGCCCTCGTTGAGCACCACGAGGCGGTCGGTCAGCGCGAGCAGTTCTTCCATTTCGGACGACGTGACCACGACGGCGAGCCCGTCGCGCGCGAGTTCCTGCACCACGCGATGCACTTCTTCCTTCGCGCCCACGTCGATGCCGCGCGTGGGATCGTCGAGCAGCAGCACGGTGGGTTGCGTGGAAAGGCAGCGCGCGATCAGCGCCTTCTGCTGGTTGCCGCCCGAGAGTGTGGTGATGAGCGCGTTCGGGCCGGCCGTCTTGATGCCGAGCCGTTCGATCGCCTCGCGCACGACCTGCGCTTCCTTCGCGCGCGAAATGAAGCCGAAGCGCGAGATGCGCGGCAGCAGACTCGCGACGATGTTCTCGCCCACCGACAAGCGCGGGAAGATGCCTTCCGAGCGGCGGTCTTCGGAGAGGAACGCGAGACCGCGCGCGATCGAACGCGCCGGCGTGGCATGCGTGAGCGCGCGCCCTGCGATATCGACATCGCCCGCATCGGCCTTCTGCGCGCCGAAGATCGTCTTGAACGTTTCCGTGCGGCCCGAGCCGAGCAGACCGGCCAGTCCGACAATTTCCTTGCGCGCGACCTTGAGCGACACGTCGCGCACGCGGTTGCCCCATTGCAAACGGTCGACCGCGAGCGCGGGCGCGGCGTCGGCGGTGTCGGCGCTGCCCGAACGCTCGGTCCAGGCGTGTTCGCCCGAGCTTTCGCGGCCGAGCATCGCGGCGATCAACGCGGCGCGCGGCAATTCTTCGGGCGTGCCCGTGCGCACCACGGCGCCGTCGCGCATCACCGTGAATCGATCGCAGAGCCGGTAGCACTCGGAAAGCCGGTGGCTCACGAACAGCAGCGCGATGCCTTCCGCGCGCAGCCGGTCCACCACGTCGAACAACACGTCGACTTCCGCGCTGCTGAGCGCCGACGTGGGTTCGTCGAGAATCAACACGCGCGCGCCGAGCGACACGCCGCGCGCGAGCGACACCATCTGCTGCGCGCCAAGCCCCAGCGAACCGAGCCGCGCCGCCGGATCGACGGACAGGCGGTAGCGCTGCACGATCTCGGCGGCACGCTCCAGCATGCGCTTGCGATCGACGAGCACGCCAAAGCGCTTGGGCTCGTGACACAGAAAAATATTGTCGGCGACGCTGCGCTCGGGAATCAGGTTGATTTCCTGATACACGGCGCACACGCCCGCGTTCTGCGCGCCGCGCGGGCTGTCGAACGTGACGCTCTTGCCGTCGAGCGTGAGCGCGCCGGTATCGGGCTGATGAAACCCGGTCAGCACCTTGATGAGCGTCGATTTCCCGGCGCCGTTCTCGCCGACGAGGCCGTGCACCTCGCCCGCGCGCAGCGTGAGCGACACGTCGCGCAGCGCGCGCACCACGCCGAAAGTCCTGGAAACACCGCGCGTTTCGAGCACGGCGCGCGGCGTGGCGGAGGAGGTGGCGGCGCTCGTCGTCATCGTGTGGCCGCGGCTCAGTAGACCTTGCCCGCCGCGAGCGACTGCTTCGCGTTGGTCTTGTCGAAGAGTGCGTCGTCCATGATCTGCTTCTGCGGCACCGGCTTGCCCGCGAGGTAGTCTTCGAGCGACTTGAAGGCGAGCGGGCCGAAGCGCGGGTTCGTCTCCACGTCGGCGGCGACGGTGCCCTGGGCGATGCCGTTGACGATTTCCTTGGTGCCGTCGATCGACACGATCGTCACGCCCTTGAGCTTGCCGGCCTGGCGCAGCGCCGTGATCGCGCCGACCGTCATCGTGTCGGCGTGGGTGTAGACGGCGTTGACGTCCGGGTGCGCGAGCAGGATCTGCTCCATCACCTTCTGCGCTTCGGTCGTCGACCAGTTGGCCGTTTGCGCCGCAGCGATCTTCATGTTCGGGTACGCCTTCAGGCCGTTCGCGAAGCCGTCGGTGCGCTGGCTTTCCACCGTGTTGCCGTAGCCGCCCTGGATTTCGGCGATAACCGCCTTGCCGCCCGTGGCGTCGGCGAGCGCCTTGGCCGCGCGTTCGCCCTGCTTGTAGAAGTCGGAGCCGAGGAAGGTGATGAAGTCGTCGCAGACCGTGCCCGCCGTCTGACGGTCGATCGTCACGACCGGAATGCCCTTGGCGCGCGCCTGCGCGAACGCCGGTTGCAGGCCGGTCGAGTCGTTCGGCGCGACGATCAGCGCTTCGGCGCCCTGATTGATCATGCTTTCGATGTCGGCGACCTGCTTCGCCTGGTTCGCGTTGGCGTTCGTGTAGAGCAGGCGTTTGACGCCCGCGGCCTTGGCGGCGGCGCGCACGGAGGCGGTTTCGGTCGCGCGGAACGGATTCTGTTCGTTCTCCGACTGCGAGAAGCCCACCACCATGTCGCTGAGCTTCTTGCCGCCCGGCTTGGCGATCGTGCAGGTTTCGTTGGAGTTCGACTGGACCTTCTGCGCGCCGCTGTCCTGCGCGTAAGCGCTGGCGGCGAACGCGCTGGCGACGCACAGGCCGGCAGCGAGGAAGGCGGACTGAATACGATGATGACGCATGGCTGTCTCCGTGAGTGACATATACGGTGCGGGTTCCACACCCGCCCTGGGTCTTGTTTTCTTTCTTCAATGCCCCGGAGCACTGCGCCACGCACTGCGCCGGATTATTACGGCCACTGCTCAACTAATATTACCAGTCAATTTTCACCAATATTAATGAGGGTATTCACGGGGTCGGCGCTGCTTGGCGCGCACACCGAGGTACGCTCGATGAGCGGTCCGTCGAGCTTCACGGTGCGGCGGCGCACGGGCGCGCCCGCGTCGCGGTTCTGCTCTTCCTGGAGCAGCGTCTCCACGGCCCAGCGGCCGAGTTCGTAGTTGGGCAGCACCACGGTCGTGAGCGGCGGATGCGTGTGGCGCGCGATTTCCTGGTCGTCGTAACCCATCACCGACACGTCTTCAGGCACGCGCAGCCCGAGCTGCTTGAGCGCTTCGATCGCACCGATCGCCGTGAGGTCGTTCGCGCAGAAAATGGCCGTGGGCGGATTGGGCTCGCGCATGAGCGACAGCGTGAGTTCGAAGCCTTTGCCTGAACTCCAGTCGCCGTCGCGCACGAGGCGTTCGTCGTACAACAAATCGGCCGTGGCGAGCGCCTGCCGATAGCCCTTGAGACGGTCCTTCGCCGCGTCCTGCCACGTTTCGCCGTTGATGAAACCGATGCGCCGGTGCCCCGCCTCGATCAGATATTCCGTGGCGGTGTGGCCGCCCGCCACCTCGGCCGGCACGACCGAAGAGAGCGCGTGGTCCGACGCGTAGCAGTTGAGCAGCACGGCCGGCACCTTGAGCAGCGCGGGCGGCACCGTGACGCGGCGGGTGTAGACGGTGGCGTAGATCACGCCTAGCACGTTCGGCATGAGGAGCGTCTGCAGCACGTGCTGCTCCATTTGCGCGTTGCCGTGGGTCGAGAACACGGCGAGCAGACAACCGTTGTTCCAGGCGGCGTCGCGCGCGCCGTCGATGCTCACCACGGGATGCGGGCTGGTCGAGACTTCGTCGGCGATATAGACGATCAGGTTGCGCTCGCCGGCCGGCGCGGGCGTTTGCGCGGCGCGCACGGTGAGCTGGTAGCCGAGCGACTGCGCCACGTCGTTGACCTTGCGGCGCGTGGCTTCGGAGAGTTTCGCGCCGACCGCGCCGTTGAGCACGAGCGACACCGTGGATTGCGACACGCCCGCGGCCTTCGCGATGTCGGTCATGGTGGGGCGGCGCTGGGTCGATTTTTTCATCGGTATGAGAGCTGGCGATCAGCGGTGCACTAAGACTGTGGACGCGCTGCGCGGTCGGATGCCGCGCTGTTGGGCCGAAGCGTAGCACTAATAATTAGCATCATCAATTGACGTATGTCGCTATTTTTTTACCTCGGCTGCAACGTACTTATCGGTCTATATTAACGATTATTAGTAATAAATTCGTTAGACAGGAGGATGCCCTGTTGACCCCCCGCCCGACCGCTCCCCAAGCTATTTCGCCGGCCGCCACGCCATCGTCCCCGTCGCATTCGGGCGCGGCGCCCGAGCCTTTCGACGCCGCCGCGCTCGACGACGGCCAGCTGGTCACGCTCACCCACGGCAATGCGCGCGTGCTCGTCGCGCCGCACGTGGGCGGTTCGATCGCGGCGTTCTACGACGAAAACGGCGGCGCAGGAATGGAAGCGCCGTTCCACTGGCTGCGCCCCGCCACGCGCGCGGCGATCGACGCCCGCGATCCGCTCGGCATGGCGAGTTTCCCGCTGATGCCGTATTGCAACCGTATCCGCGACGGACGTTTTCGCTTCGAAGGCGAGATGATCGACCTGCCGAGCGGCACCGGCCAGTTGCGCCACGCGCTGCACGGCCATGCATGGCGCCGGCCGTGGACGGTGGAAGCGCGCACGGAAAATTCGCTCACGCTGCATTTCCTGCACGAGCCCGACACCGGGCACGGCGCCGCGCACGACGCGGCGCCCGGTGGCAAAGGCTGGCCGTTCCGTTACGAAGCGCGTCAGCACATCGTCCTCGACGACACCGGCCTGAGCGTGCGGCTCTGGGCGCGCAACCTGGCCACGCGGCCGATGCCGTTCGGCTTCGGCCATCATCCGTACTATCCGCGCACCCCCGGCACGCGCATTGCCGCGCGGGTGCGCGCGATGTGGGAAATCGACGCCGAGGTGCTGCCGGTCTCGCTCAACGCGCATCCGGCCGTCGATGCGCTCCAGGCCGGTCTCGTCCTCGACGATTTCGATCTCGATAACAATTTCTCCGGCTGGCGCCGCGAAGCGCTGATCGAATGGCCGCAGCACGCGCGCCGTCTCATGCTGCGCGCGAGCGCGCCGCTCGACTTTTTCGTGCTGTTCAGCCCGCCCGACATTCCGTACTTCTGCGCGGAGCCGGTCAGCAATACGACGGACTGGCTCAATCTGACGCACGCGGGCGCGGCCGAGCGCATCGACGTGGGCGGCACGGTACTCGCGCCGGGCGAGACCATCGAAGCGCAGCTCGCGTGGTTGCCGGAGCGCGGCTGACACCACGAGCGCGCCGCGCCGGTCCACGACCTGAAGACCAGCTCGGCGCTCTGCCGGCCCACCGCATTCGCGTGCGTCGGCTGAAACAGGCTGTTAGTTGCATCAAGCACGCCCCCGACCGCGCGCGCGGCAGTTAATATTCCTGATTGCCAGTACAGAAACAGCGGCCCGCCACGGCAGCCGCCTCATAACGACAATCAGGAGACACTCATGGACAGCCCGCGCGCCGTCGACGTCCAGACGTTCATCAACGAGCATCCGTTCTCGCCGTTCCAGTGGTTCATCTTCGCGATGTGCTTCGTTATCGTCCTGCTCGACGGTTTCGACACGGCCGCGATCGGTTTCATCGCGCCTTCGCTGCTCGGCGAATGGGGCATCGCCAAACCCGCGCTCGCGCCCGTGCTGAGCGCCGCGCTGTTCGGCCTGGCGTGCGGCGCACTCGCGTCCGGCCCGCTGTCCGACCGCATCGGACGCCGCACCATCCTGCTCGGCTCCGTGCTGCTGTTCGGCGTGGCGTGTCTCGCCTCGTCGTTTTCGTCGAGCATCGGCCAGCTCACCTGGCTGCGCTTCGTCACCGGCGTGGGCCTCGGCGCGGCCATGCCCAACGCGGTCACGATGATGGGCGAGTTCTGCCCCGACCGCCGTCGCGCGACCGTCATCAACCTCATGTTCTGCGGCTTCCCGCTGGGCGCGGCGTGCGGCGGCTTTCTCGCCGCGTGGATGATCCCGCACTTCGGCTGGCGCAGCGTGCTCGTGCTCGGCGGCGTGACGCCGCTCGTGCTGGCCGTGCCGCTCTTCCTGCGCATGCCGGAATCGGTGCGCTATAGGGTCGCCAATCATCACCCGGCCGAGCGCATTCGCGCGGCGCTCGCGCGCATTTCGCCCGACGCCGCCCGCGCGCAGGTGTTCGCGATGAGCGAAAACGCGCCGCAGACGCAAGGCAAAGGCCTCGGGGTCGTGCTCTCGCCCGCCTATCTGATCGGCTCGGTGATGTTGTGGATCGCGTACTTCATGGGCCTCGTGATCTTCTACGCGTCGATCAACTGGATGCCGCTGCTGCTCAAGGACGCCGGCCTGACGCCCGCGAACGCCACGCTCGTTTCCGCGCTGTTCCCGCTCGGCGGCGTGGGCGCGGTGCTGTGCGGCGTGCTGATGGACCGCTTCAACGCGAACCGCATCATCGCCGTGTGCTATGCGCTCACCGCGCTGTCCGTGTGGGCGATCGGCCAGGCCGTGGGCAACGTGGGCGCGCTCGTGCTCGTGGTGTTCGTGGCCGGCGTGCTGATGAATACGGCGCAGTCGTCGCTGCCCGCGCTCGCGGCCGCGTTCTACCCAACGCAAGGGCGCGGCACGGGCGTCGCGTGGATGCTCGGCATCGGCCGCTTCGGCGGTATTGCGGGATCGTTTCTGGTGGCGGAATTGACGCGCCGCCACTTCACGTTCGCGGGCATCTTTTCGACGGTCGCCGTGGCCGGACTGATCGCTGGCGCGGCGTTGCTGATCAAGCAGGCCGCGCGGCCGCAGGAAAGCGGCAGCGACACGGCGAAAAAGGCCTCGTTCGGCCACTGAGGCCGGTTTGAATCGATCTTCGCCCGGGGTTCGCGGGCATCGCGCCGCGTGGGATCGCGGTGCGATGCGTCGATGCGTCGATCAGAACAGCGGCAGCGGACGGCTCGCGGGTGCGCCCGGCACCGCGGCGTTCGCCACGCCGGAGACGGCCGTCGAGAACGTCCACGTCACGTCGATGGGACGCGTTTGCGAGGCGCTCGTCAACGTGCCGGTCACGTGCACGATGTAGGTCGTATTGGCGGCGAGCGGCGAATAAGGCACGCACAGCGCGCCGTTCGACAGCTCGTCGGGAGCGGTCTGCGGCGTTTGCGCGAGGCACGGCACGTTGTTGCCGCTCGCGTCCGTGATCGTGAAGCTGACCGAGCTGAGGCTCGTCTGGAAGCCACCTTCGATCGTCACGGGGTAACCCACCGTCGTCATTTCGTACTGCGTAGCACCTGCGAACGGATTCGGCGATTCGTTGGCGAACCAGCTCGTGGGCGCGCCCTTCTGACCCGGATACGGATACGCGACGAGCGACGTGGACGACATCGTGCCCGAGAGATTGCCGAGGTCGATATTGAAGGCTTCCCAGCTCGCGTTCTGCGAGGTGGCCACGCCCATCGTCTTGAAGTCGTCGAGCATGATGATGCGGTGATACGGCGCATCGAACAGGGTCTCGACCGGCGAAAGGCTGTTGGCGAACGCGGCGGGCTGGCCGGCCACGACCACTTCGCCGGTTTGCGCGTAGCTGCCTTCGGCTTCGATGCGCGTGAACGGATCGGCGCCGGTGAAGCCGGCCTTGCCTGCCGTTTCCGTGTGACCATACGCCTGGTTATCGACGAGATAGGTCGCGTGATCGAGCGACGAAGTCGTGAGGCCCGCATCGCTCGGGACCGTGGCGATGCCAAGGTTCTGGCGCATGGTGTTGAGCCAGGCGGTGCCGTCCGTCGTGGGATTGCCGCTTGCCGTGGGCAAGGCCGCGAGCGTGGTCGCCGGGGAAATGATCGTTGCCGAACCGGCGGCGGCGCTCAATGTCGCGACCGTCGTGCTCGTCGTGCCGCTGCCGCCCGACGCGTTGCCAACGGCAACGCTGCTCGAGCCGCCCGACGTGTTCGACGCGCTACCCGACGATCCGCCGCCGCCGCCGCAAGCGGCGAGCAACGCGAGAGAGGAAACGGAGAGTGCGCCGAGTTTGAAACTGGAAAACCGCATGACATGCCTTTGAGTGGTTGCTGGGTGACGCCGGGTCCCAAAAGCGGTGATGCGTTTTCTTCGACGAAAACATCCGCGCCGCGCGAACCACGCGGCTGCGTATTCGATGCGATGCACATTGGATTGGCGTCCTGCCTAACGGCAGAAATGACCGTGAACTTGAGTGTCAATCAGGATTGACACTCAAGGAAAAAAGAGGGCGCAAAGCGAGTGAGTTGTTTTCGAACTCACTCGCGGCTTAGAAGCGGCTCAAGAACCGAAAGCGCCGAGATTCAAGCTGTACGAATTACCGATCCACAACGCGGCATCGCGATGGTCTCGCAGACCATCGGACGTATTGGGATGTATGAAAACATCCAGTGCGCCGTGATTGAGCGTGAGCCACGCAATGACTTCAGTGAAGCGCTCGCACGCGATCGTCAATTGATAGGACCACATCGGGTGCGGACCGACGGGGCGTTCGTGAAAGCGCCCGATGGGAACGGTGTCGCCGAAACGTGCGGCAATGGCCTCACGCAGCGTCCACGCGGCATCGCGCGATGCGGCGCCGAAATAAACGTGAGCGTGCCAGCTCGCGATTTCAGCGGGATCGAGATAACTCATTGAAAACAACAGACAAAAGAAAGAAAGTCAGCCTGTATTTTCGCCTGGAATGTGCTTTGCTTGCAGCGATTCTCACAAACGGTAACGTCAACGCGAGTTGTTTGAATACGTGTCGCCGACCATGAGATGCACGATTTCGTCGCCGTGCGTTTGCGCGACCTGACGCTCGCCCGCCACTTCGCCGCGCCTCAACACCACGATGCGATCGGCGACGGCGAAAATGTCGTGAAGATTGTGGGAAATGAGAATCACGGCCACGCCCTGTGCCTTGAGCGCGCCGATCAGCGACATCACCTTGCGCTGCTCGGGCACGCCGAGCGCAGCCGTGGGCTCGTCCATGATCAGCACGCGCGCGTTCCAGTAGATCGCGCGGCCGATCGCAATGGCCTGGCGCTGGCCGCCGGAGAGCATTTTGACGGGGCCCGCGAGCTTGCGCGGCGGAATCACGATATCGAGCCGTTCCAGCACTTCGCGCGCCACCTGGGCCATGCGTTCGCGATCGATCGTCAGCAATCCCAACTTTCGTTGCACGGGCTCGCGGCCAAGAAAGATATTGCTGCCGACGTCGAGATTGTCGGCGAGCGCGAGATCCTGATAGATCGTTTCGATGCCTTGCGCACGCGCGTCTTGCGGGTCGCGCAATTGCAGCGGCTGGCCTTCGAAGCGCAATTCGCCGGAGTCGGCGCGATACACACCCGAGAGAATCTTGATGAGCGTGGATTTTCCCGCGCCGTTGTCGCCGGCGAGCGCGAGCACTTCGCCCGGCATCACGTGCAAGGAGACGCGCTTGAGTGCTTCCACGCCGCCGAAGCGGATCGACACGTCACGCGCCTCGAGTATCGGCGACGCGCTGGCTGCGTGACTCATTGCGCGCCTCCGAGCCGTTCCTTGTATTGATCGATCAGCACCGAAAGAATGATGACGATGCCGACCACGATGAATTGCCAGAAGGCATTTACGTCGATAAACACGAGCCCGAACTCGATCACCGCGATGATGAGCGCGCCGATCAAGGTGCCCACGACCGTGCCCGTGCCGCCGAACAGGCTCGCGCCGCCGATCACGACCGCCGCGATGGAGTCGAGCAGCATGGGCTCGCCCGCGTTGGCGGCGCCCGCCGCGAAGCGCGCCGTATAGACGATACCGCCCACCGCCGCGAACGCCGCCGCGATCAGGTAGATCGCGAACAGGTGACGGCGCACGTTGATACCGGCGCGGATCGCCGATTGCGGATTGCCGCCGATCGCGTAGGTGTATTGACCGAAGCGCGTTTGCGAAAGAATCACGTGCATGACCGCGAGCAGCACGGCCGTGACGATCACCGGCACCCAGCCCGTGCCCAGCCATGCGAGGCCCCCGTTGTTCACCGAGACCGTCATGCCGCTGCCCGCCGCGAGAAACCCCGCGCCCCGCGCCACGCCGTACATGCCGAGTGTGCCGATGAAGGCGGGCACGCCGAGCCGCGCGATCAGCACCCCGTTGACGAGCCCGGGAACCAGGCACACGAGCAGCGTGAGCGGAATCGACATCAACAGGATCCACGGCGAATTGCCGCCGGGAATCGTGAACTGTGCGACGCACACGGCCGCGAGTCCCATGACGAAACCCACCGAAAGATCGATGCCCGCCGTGATGATGACGAAGGTCTGACCGATCGCGAGCAAGAGCGGCGCACTCGCGGCGAGCCCGATCGATTGCAGGTTGTACGCGTTGAAGATAAACGAGCGATGCGCGGAAATGCGCGCCCACGCCTCGAAAAACACGAGCAATGCGCCGAGAAACAGCCACGGCCACACTTTGCTGACGAGCGCGAGCCGATCGAGTTGTTGGTCGTTCATTTCGATGTGCGAATGATCGTGGCGCCTGCGCTCAGTTCGAATAGATGTATTGCTTCGTCTCCGGCTTGTCGATATTGGTCTTGTCGAGCACGACGAAGCCCGTGCCTTTGAAGGTGGGAATCTTTTTGCCGTGAATGGCGTCCACGGCGAATTTCACCGCGTCGTAGCCCATTTGCTCGGGCAGTTGGGCAATGGCGATATCGACGAGACCGCTTTTGATCTGCGCGTCGATGCCCGGCACGGCGTCGAATACGACGACCTTCACCGCGCCTTCCTTGCCCGCCGTTTTCACGCCTTGCGCGGCGCCCGCGCCCGAAAACGTATTCGCGCCGAATACACCCGCGAGATCGGGATTGCGCGCGAGCACGGCGGCCACGTGCGAAGCCGCGCGATTGGCGTCGTCTTCGTTGTACTGCGTTTCGAGCACCTTGATATTGGGGTGCTGCTTCATCTCTTCCATGAAGCCTTGCGCACGCGCGTCGGTGCTCGAGATGCCGGGCTTGTTGTTCTCGCAATAAACCGTGCCTTTGTCGCCGATCGCTTTCGCGAGCGCGCGCGCCGCGACGCGGCCGCCTTCGAGGTTATCGGAAGCGATATACGAGAGCGGAAAATCAGCATTGCCCTTGCCGGTTTGATAGTGGCCGTCGCCGATATAGGTATCGACGGTAATCACCTTGATACCCGCGTCGGCGGCTTCTTTGAGCGGCGCGATGAGTTGTTGTTTGTCGACGGGCGATACGAGCAGAACGTCGGGGTGCTTGGCAATGAATGCCTTCAGGATGGGCACCTGCTCGGTGGTGTTCCAGGCTTTGGGCACCTGGAAGAGCAACTGCACGTTGGTCTCTTTCGCCGCGCGCTCGGCGCCGCGATGCATCGTGAAGTAAAACGGATCGGTCACGCCGGGCAGCAACGCGACGACCGGATGCGCGGCATCGGCGTGCGCCATGCCCGGCAACGCACTGGCAACCACGGTGGAAAGAGCCATCAGACAGCCGAGAACGATGCGCATCATCTTTGTCTTCCTCCAGGTGAGAGTCCGACGCACGGCGCCCCGTCTTCCCGAGGCGACGACGCCCGGCAGCAGCAGTGGCTCAGTATACTGACGCGCACTGCTGCGGGGCCTGGTGTTTTCCTGAAGTCGATGCGTCGTTTTCGCGCTGTTTTAGCGTTACTGCGGCATTGTTATGGATTCCGCATTATTTGAGGAACAGCCGATACACGGGGTTCTGCGTTTCCTCGTAATACGGATAGCCGATGGTGGCGAGGAAGCGGCTGAATTCCGCGTGTTCCGCCGCCGGCACCTGAATGCCGACCAGGATCGAGCTGTAATCCGCGCCCTGGTTGCGGTAGTGGAACAGGCTGATGTTCCAGTTCGGCGCCATCGAGGAGAGAAAGCGCATCAGCGCGCCCGGCCGCTCCGGAAACTCGAAGCGGAACAGGCGTTCGTCGTGCGCGAGCGGCGAGCGGCCGCCCACCATGTAGCGGATGTGCTGCTTCGAGAGTTCGTCGCCGGTGAGATCGACCGTGGGGAAACCGTGCGAAACAAAGGTCTGCGCGATCTCCTGCGACTCGCCGCGGTTGCGGATCTGCACGCCCACGAAGATATGCGCGCGCTCGGCGTCGTCGATACGGTAGTTGAATTCGGTGACGCTGCGCGTGCCCACGAGTTCGCAGAAGCGCTTGAAGCTGCCGCGTTCCTCGGGGATCGTCACGGCGAACACGGCCTCGCGCGCCTCGCCCACTTCGGCGCGTTCCGCCACGAAGCGCATGCGGTCGAAGTTCATGTTCGCGCCCGAGGTGATCGCGACGAGCGTCTGGCCTTCGACGCCCGTGCGTTCGGCGTACTGCTTCGCGCCCGCCACGGCCAGCGCGCCCGCCGGTTCGAGCACGCTGCGCGTGTCCTGGAACACGTCCTTGATCGCGGCGCACAGCGCGTCGGTGTCGACGGTGAGCACATCGTCGAGATACTGCTGGCACAGCCGGAAGGTTTCCTCGCCCACGAGCTTCACGGCCGTGCCGTCCGAGAACAGGCCGACCTCGCTCAGTTCGACGCGCTCGCCCGCCTTCATCGACCTGGCCATGGCGCAGGAGTCGTCGGTCTGCACGCCGATCACCTTGATCTCGGGCCGCACCGCTTTCACATAGGCCGCCACGCCCGCCGCGAGCCCGCCGCCGCCGATCGGCACGAAGATCGCGTGAATGGGAGCCTGATGCTGGCTCAGCACTTCCATGGCGACGGTGCCCTGGCCGGCGATCACGTAAGGATCGTCGAAGGGATGCACGAAGGTCAGGCCGCGTTCTTCCTGAAGCTGCACGGCGTGCGTGTAGGCGTCGCTATAGGATTCGCCCGCCTGGACGATCTCGACGGTCGCGCCGCCGTGGGCGCGCACGGCATCGACCTTGACCTGCGGCGTGGTGACGGGCACGCAGATCACGGCCTTCACGCCGAGGCGCGCCGCCGAAAGCGCGACGCCCTGCGCGTGATTGCCCGCCGAGGCGGTGATCACGCCGCGCTCGAGCTGCGCGGGCGTGAGGTGGGCCATCTTGTTGTAGGCGCCGCGCAGCTTGAAGGAAAACACCGGCTGGTTGTCTTCGCGCTTGAGGAAGACGCGGTTGCGGATGCGGGCGGAGAGATTGCGCGCGGGCTCGAGTTCCGTTTCGCGGGCCGCGTCGTAGACGCGAGCCGTGAGGATCATTCGGAGATAGTCGATCTCGCCGCGTTGAACCTCGGGCACCTTGTTCGATGGGACGGTTTCTGCGGTTGCAGCGGCGCGATGACTTTGATGGACCTGCATGACGGCTCCTGTGCTCACTCTCATGTTGACCAGGAGGCAGGAACAAAAAACCCGCCTCGTGGGGCGGGTTGTTGTCGCGGCTTTCGGAATGCGCTAACCCACCATTCGATGAATGGTGCGAATAATCAGCGCGATCGAGAAAGGGCGGCGGTTCATTCTTCTAGAATGACTTAGGGCCGAATGCTTGTCAACGCTCATGTTTCGGCCGATCAAATTAGATTACAAAATACGTTGCATTCATTACGCGCGGCGCGGATTGGTATGACCGATGACCTCGGTCCGACATGGACAGTCGAAACGAACTCACTTTAGCGCGTATTCCCGTGAAACATTCTAGGATTTCTCTTGTAAGTCCATGATATATCGGGTGAAAGCTTGGGAAAGTCCAAATTGGTGTGATGTTTCACGATTTGGCCCTACGGCATGTTTGGCGTGCTGTCAGGCAGCGAAAAACAAGAAAAAGGGCGTCCGCAGACGCCCTTCCCCACCCTCTCGCGCCTTAGACAATCAGGCCACGTCCGGCGTTTCCATTTCCGATGCCCACTGATCAATGACGGTCTTGACGCGCTCTGCCAGACGTTGCTGGTCAGCCGCCGCAATTCCCTTCAGGCTGAGCTCGGCGCGACCATCGCCGAACAGCTTCAATTCGCCCAGCGCCACACCATCGGGGCGGTTGAACTGCACACGCGACTGATAATGCGTGCGGCGCGGCCCGATACGTCGAGCACCCGCCTCCGCCGATGCCGCCGCTTCGAGCTTGCGCACGCTCGCCTTCCCTTCCACGACTTGCTGCAGCCAATGCTCGGCTACCGTTGCGCCTGCGCGATCGAAGATCAGCTTGATGTTGTAGGCGTGACCCAAGCCGACGTCACTACGATTCTGGGCCATGCGTTGAAGCAGGAACGGCGGCAGCGATGTGAGCGAAATGACCTTGCTGATGTGCTTCGGATCTTCGCCGACAGCCACACCCAGCTCGACCTGATCGACGTAGATGCCGTCGTCGAGCAGTTTCTTCCACGCGAGCGCATCGTCGAAAACGGTTTGCTCTTCGCGCTCCTTGTTGGCGTGATAAGCGCGCAGATAAAGATTCTGGTTGTCGAGACCGTCGCGAATGTCGGCGTCGATGAACTTGTCGCCGCGCGAGCGTGCAGCCCGAATACGACGTTCGCCATCGACGATCACATATTTGCCGGGAAATTCGCCGAGGCGCGTCACCAGAATCGGCGTGATCTGTCCCTGCGCTGCAAAGCTTGCGGCCAGTTCGTCGATGGTCTCCGCGCTATAAAACGCTCGCGGGTTGTACGGGTTCGACACCACGTCGTCGACGGAAATCTTCTGCACCGCATGCAGGGCGATGACCACATCGGCTTTTTCAGCGACCGGCATCTCCTGCACGACTTCCGTTGCGGGGACAACTGGCGCACCCGCGTCGCGTTGCGCAATATTGACGACGTCGGCCTCAGCCAGTCGCTCCCCTGCCGACACACGTTCGGCGGCCATGCCTGCGCGAACTTTGCTAGTGAAATTGAGCTTAGCGGCCATCGACGGTTTCCTCCTCTTCTTCCTGGACGAGCGCGATGATCTCGCTATAAACCGCGCTGATCTCGTCCTTGGCAATCTTCGTCCCGCGCACGCCGCGAACGTCGAACACAGTCCGACCCAGTGCGGCTGCCTGACGATAGAGTTCACGCTGCTTGACCGTCGCTGCGAAGACGCGGACGTTGCTCTCGGCAAGAATGGCGCTCATCTGCGTATGAAGCAGTGTCTTCGAATTCGATTTATTCAGCAAAATCGCAAATTTTCCAGCCGGATTCGCGACGCGAGTTCGTTCGACCAACTCCATCATGCCTTCGCTACTCCAGATATCGATCGGCGAGGCGTCGGTCGGGATGATGGTCGCATCGGCCACGGCGAGCACGCGCGCCGTCGTCAGGTCGTTGATATTGGGCGGGCAATCAACGATCACGACATCGTAATCGTTCGCCAGAGCGGCGATTTCCGGGCCGATCATCTTTTCGAGCTTATGGATGCTGCCAACCCGAAAGGGCAAGGGTGTTTCCGGGCCGGCAGCGGCGCACCAGCTCATGCAAGACTGCTGGCCGTCGGCATCGGCAACATAGACTTTGTAGCCCTCGGTCTGAAACGCTCCCGCCAAATTCATGGTGGTCGTAGTCTTCCCGACACCACCTTTCTGGTTCGCAACCGCGATGACAAGTCCCATTCAATTCTCCGTGCACTGTTCGACAGCCGATGAAGCTCCACGCACTCTCCACGTGGAGACTTCCTGTGGTCAACTCGCAGTCTAGCGGCTAGTTAAAGTAATTTCTAGGATTACAGGCAGAAAATTATCGATTTATGACTGAAATGGCCGAAAGGATAAGTCGTGGGGATTTGAATCGTGGATTGAGGCTGGAGCGGGTTCAGATCGAGCCATTGTGAGTCTCATTCTCCACGTGGAGAGCGAGGGCACGACATACGCGACGATCGCGCATGATCTAACGGTCGCAAAATCATTTGCAGCAGATTGCACTCCGCGCGTTTGCGCTATGGACTTGGGTTACGGGTACGGTTGCAAGAGCCTAGGTTGAGCTTTGGAATCCTCCGACATCTTGGATGAAGCTCAGCTCTGACGTGCTAAGCGGCGATGCCGGTTGAAAAGACACTTTGAGCGAGGAATTGAATACGGTCGTAATCAGTGCGTTTGCCCGCGTATTTCATTGTGGCCACCGCGATCTTCCCGAACATCAGCAAGAATGTGCGCCCGATCAACCGAAACCGGCGGAGTCTAGCGCGAACATCTCGCAGTTCTCTCCACGTGGAGAGAACTTAAGTTCCAGCGAGCAACCGAATCACAAACTAGTGCACGCAGTAGACACCGCGTACTTCGACCTCGATTAATCTCCACGTGGAGATTCGCGTGGACCAATACTAGGTTTGGTTGTCGCGACCGGCGGGCCATTTGCTCTTGAGCGATCAGTGGATGACGAATTGCAAACCGACCCATCAAAGTCGCGATCGAATAATCGCGCGGCGTAAATGCCCTGATCGGCACCATCAAATCTCCACGTGGAGAAACTCTAAACAGCAACGCACATGCGTGAAAGATCGACGGCTATCAAACGAGGATGTAACCCAAGTTTGTTTAGAGTCTCGGCAATTCAAGCTAAATTACGAAGGAAAGATAATTAAATTTGATTAATTTATGGATGAAAATTTTGTGGACGAGTAAGGGCGAAAAAAATGGCGGCTAAAGCCGCCATCACCATTTGGACCAAACTCAATCACTCATAACCCGCGAGTCTTCAGCGCAAGCTCAACCTCCGTGGCAGCCTGGGCATCGCCGGCTGTCGGTGCCGATGGGCCGCTCAACAGGAATTCGAGCAGATCCGTCGCTGTCGGTTGACCCCAGGTATCGAGCACCACCCAGCGGAAGAAGTTTGTCGATGCCATTTTGCTCGGCACCTTCGTCGTCGAGACCTTCAGCTTATCCATGCCAACGGTCTCGTTGTAACGCTGGATCAGCGCCGTCTGATCGTCGTATTCGAGTTCGTTGAAGTACGCACGCGCCTCGGTGATCTTCGCAGCGATATAACGATCGGCGACCTGATCCTGGCTTTCGCGCGCGCGGCCGGCATCCGCGGTAGCCGTCGCCGCGTTGGCGCCCGGCAACTCGTAGCCTTGCATCAACGCCTTACGGAAATACGCGGCAACATTGGCAAGCGGCGCCGCATTCTTCTGCGCAACGCGCGCAGCCGTATAGGCGATGGCCGTGCGGATTTTTTCGTCACCGTATTGCTTGATCAGGCGACGCGCTTCAGAAACGGGAATGCTGAACTTCGACATCTCGCCGATCAGCAACGTTTCGTTGACGCGCAACTCTTGCGCGGGATCCGTCTCCGGCTTGCGTGTTACCCGAAACTGCAGCGCAACGACCGAGCGTCCGACCTTGTGCTCGATCAGCTCGAACAGGTGATCTGAAATCTCGTTCACTTCCTTGATGCACGGAACGAGCACCCGGCTCTTGAATTGCTTGTAGAGCTTGTACGACTGCGCGGAGGTGTCCTGTCCGAGAATCAGATCACGCAACGTCGCGAGCGGAAAGCGCGCAGTCACGCCCACGGCCTCGTAGCGCACGACGTTTTCCCACAGCGCCAGCGAATGTGCCTTGCGAAACTGCCGCGTGATCCGCATATCGATCATCGCGTAGATTTCCGGGTTGAGCAGTTCGCCGCGGATCTGCTCGGAGAAGGTGTAGCGCAGCACGGACCGCTCGAGTTCGGCACCCGCGAGCAGACCCGACGCCTTCCAGATGCTGCGTTTATCCTGCGTGAGATAGTCCCAGTTGACGACCGTGCTGATGAGCGAGTTGATCGTTTCCTTGACGTACTCGGTGTTGTTGCTGTTCAGGTCGACGTCCTGGGAGAGGGCGGAAATCGTGATCTCGAATGACGAGCGACCTTGCTCGAGCGAATCCTGGCGGATTGCATTCTTGATCAACGAGCTGAACATTTTGCGCTGTTGCAGGCTAATCGACCCGGATTTCGGAGCGATATGAATCGCCGGGACGGCCTTGCGGAACAGATCAGGCGGCTGGCCTTGCTGAAATACGAGTGCACCTTGCTTGTCGGCATCGCCGGCGTCGGCCTTTTTTCTTGCCATATGACCCACGTAAAAGGGAACCTGTTCGGTTGGTAACTGTATACCAAGCGACCTGGTGACTCAAGGCTGCGATGAACGCCGTGGTAGAGCACGACAGTACGTGACGCCAAGGTTGACAGATCGTGGTTCCACTCAGATACAGCCGTGCTCCGGAGGTGGGTGGCGAGGGTCCAGAAGCCGCAAAGCAGTTCCCATAACAAGGTACCTTAGAGATCGGCAACCCCTAAAACTGGTCCCATACCTGGATACCAATGTGCAGAATGTGAGTACTTACTCTCGCTATTGAACGAATCACAGGTAACTGAATATGGGAAAACGGCTGGTGTCGAAGATATCCCCATTCCAGACGCCAAGCAGCACATGGGCCGAGGCAATCCTCCCATTCATGGTGACCTTCAAGCGATCCCATAAGCGGGCACCTACCGCTATCCGCGATACCGATCCTTCTCACTGCCTGGTGGGAACGGCATCCCAGATGCGGTTACCTTTGTTAGCCCCCATAAGCGGTGACCTTGAAACGGATGAGCCTCGATGACACCGGCCCCTTCAGGGTTTCAGCATGACCATAGAGGCAGAAATGGCTGCATGCCACCCCGAAAGGGCGCCCATAACCGGTTACCCAAGGAAATCCCCATAACTGGCTACCTCACTACGCTCCCGGATCTGAAAAATACGGCACCCGGGACGAGCAAGCGCCCATAACACGTGACCTTTCCCACCTCCCATAGCCTGCTACCTATCTCTGGAAACGCCCGTTTTCCCATACTTGACGACCTTGTTCCCATATCCAGAGGCCGGAAAACCCATGGTTGGATACCGAGATCCCATATCCACAACCCGAAGTCCCCATAGCCGGTACCTCAGATCCCATAACGCGCCACCAAATCGGCCGCAAACCCACGCCAGGTAAGGCTTTCCGCCGCCTAAAGGTTTACTAAAGTAGTTAAAGCGTAAAGGTAAACACTGAAACACACGTGTTCGACAGGAAAGACGTTTCCCAAAACCCGTGACCTGAATGGATGTAAGCGGTTACCAACCTCCGATCTCCCAACCCCGGTTACCTTCGGCTCAATACCCCTTCAATCCACCCATTTCGCGTTACCTTAGCGCTTTCAAGCTAAGAATCTACTTTTACTATCACCCGCAGATAGCTGATCTGTAACGATAAAACCCTATTGGTATCCACGTATGGGACTTCAGAAATCACATGAGGTCGCCGTCTATGGGACGAACCTTGATTGGCTCGCCTGAAAGTGGCATCGCGCCGGCGGAATGCCATCCGCGCGGAGTCGCTACCTCATCCATGCCATGCCCGACCCACCCCCGGCACGGCGTGTCGATCCGCGTTGCTCCCAAATCCGGTTACCCAACCGATGGTCACCATTCATGGGGACGCGCTACCTCACACATGGCGGACCGCCAAAAGGTGCACTGCACAACTCCAACACGGTAACCTCAAACAGCCACCTAAATTTAATTTCATGAAAGCGAACGACGGTTGCCGCCGCGCGCAACGCTAAACTGATCGCTCTTGAAAGTCGCGCCGCCGGGGCGACGGAGTGCGAGGAACATGAGTCAGGTGCGCGTGTTGACGGTCGAGGACGATGCCGTGACGGCCAACGAAATCGTCAGCGAATTGAGCCAGCGCGGTTTTGCCGTGGATTGGGTGGACAACGGCCGCGACGGCATGGCGCGCGCGATGAGCGACGACTACGACGCCGTCACGCTCGATCGCATGCTGCCCGGCGTCGATGGCCTCTCGATTCTCACCGCCATGCGCACCGTCGGCATTCAGACGCCGGTGCTCATGCTGAGCGCCCTCGGCGACGTCGACGAACGCGTGCGCGGCCTGCGCGCCGGCGGCGACGACTATCTGACCAAGCCGTTCGATCCGGAAGAGCTGACCGCGCGCCTCGAAGTGCTCCTGCGCCGCCGCGACGCCCAGAACGTCGCGCGCGAGACCGCGCTGCTGGTCGGCCCGCTCGAGCTCGACCTGATCTCCCGCAAAGTGCGCCGCGACGGCGAAGAAGTTGCGCTGCTGCCCACCGAATACCGCGTGCTCGAATTCATGATGCGCCACGCGGGCCAGACCATCACGCGCACCATGCTGTTCGAGGCGGTCTGGGGCTACCACTTCGATCCGGGCACCAACCTTATCGACGTGCACATGGGCCGCCTGCGCAAGAAGATCGATCCGCCGGGCATGCCGCCGCTCATCCAGACCGTGCGCGGCTCCGGCTACATTCTCGGATAACCGCGTGTCGAGCCGTTCCCCCGCCGCCGCGTCCGCGCCCATGCGCCGGCGCTGGCACACCACGACGTTCCGCTGGCTGTGCGCCTACACGGCGCTGTTCGGCGTCTTTCTCACGCTGCTCGTCGGTTTCATCGCCTGGACCGCGACCACCACGATCGAGCGCGACGCCGACACCATCATGGGCTGGCAGCTGATTTATTTCGATGCGATTCCCGACGCCGACCTGCCTCGCGTGATCCACCAGCGGCTCGAGCACGAGCGCATGCACGTGAATTACTACGGCCTGTTCGCCGCCGACGGTCACCGCGTGGCCGGCGACCTGCTCGCGCCGCCCGCCGACCTGCCGTTCACGCGCGAGGGCAAGACGCTGCATCACACGCTCGTGCTGCGCGACCGCGAGGTTTCGCCGATCGCGCGCGTGGTCGGCATGATGCGGCCCAACGGCATGCACCTCGTGCTCGCGCGCGACATGACCAACGTGCTGAGCATCCGCAAGGACGTCGTGCGCGCGCTCACGCTCGGCGCGGTGCTCGCGCTCGTCGCGGCCGCGAGCGCGGGCCTCGTGCTCGGCATGCGGCAGATCCGGCGCGTGCGCGAAATCCGCAGGGTCACCGAATGCATTGCGCGTGGTGACCTCGCGCGCCGCCTGCCCGTGGGCGGCGACGACGAACTCGACATGCTCGCGCACCTCGTCAACCACATGCTCGACGAAGTCGAACGGCTGATGGGCGAGGTGAAGGGCGCCTGCGACGGCATCGCGCACGACCTGCGCACGCCGCTCGTGCATCTGCATACGCTGCTCGCGCGCGTGGCCGAGCGCGAGAGTCTGCGCGGCGATGTCGACGGCACCGCCATGCTCGATCACGCACGCGCGGAGACCGGACAATTGCTCGAGCGTTTCCGCGCGATGCTGCGCATTTCCGAAATCGGCACGTTGCAACGGCGCGGCGGTTTCGCGACCGTCGATCTGTACGAGCTTGTCCAGGAACTCGCCGATCTCTACGAACCGCTCGCCGAAAGCCGCGAGATCGAGTGGCGCGTGAACGCGGAACGCGTGAGGGAGATTCACGGCGATCGCGCGCTGCTGTTCGAGGCCTTCAGCAATCTGATCGACAACGCGCTCAAGTTCGCGCCGCCAGGCGGCATCGTGAGCGTGACCTTGCGCGCGACGCCGCTCGGCCCGCTGCTCGAAGTCGCCGACAACGGTCCCGGCATTCCCGCCGGCGAACGCGCGGCCGTGCTGCAACGCTTCTATCGTGGCGACGGCGTGCGCCATATCGCCGGCTCGGGGCTCGGGCTCTCGATCGTCGCGGCCGTCATGCGCGTGCACGACTTCACGCTGCGCATCGACGCCGCGCCGGAACTGCGCGCTGCCGGCGCGCTCGGCATGGGCGCGCGCATGAGCGTGGAATGCTGGCCGCGCGCGCTCGCCTGACTTTCCGCCATGCGTATCCTGCTCATCTCGCCGCACCACGCCGAAGGCGCGTGGCTGCACAAGGCGCTCCACGAAAGCGCGCACAGCCTGCAACGCGCCGACGACCTGCGCGACGGCGTGTTCGTCGCGGGCGAGGAACCGTTCGACGCGGTGATCGTCGTCGCGCTGGATGGCGCACGGCTCACGGCGCTGCACGCCGTGCTGCCCGGTCTTGTCGAGGTGGCGCGCGGCGCGGCCATCGTCACCGTGCTGGGCGTCGAGGCGAGCGCGCGCGAGCGTTCCCGGCTGCTGCGCGCGGGCGCCGACGCGTGCTTTCGTCATCCGTTCTCGTTCATCGAAATGCACGAACGCCTGCTCGCGCTCTCGCGCACGGCGACGAAGCCGCCTGCGCCGGTCGCGTCGGCCACGCCGTTGCCGCACGACGCGTTGTCCGCGCAAGCCGCGAAGGCCGCGCCCCGCCTCGACGCCGCCACGCGCGAAATTGTCGAGGGCGAGCGCCGCGCCGGACTCACGCGACGCGAGTATCTGCTGATCGAATGTCTGCTACGCGAAGCGTGCCGCCCGGTGCCGCGCGAGCAGGTGATCCGTTACGCGTGGCCCGAGAAGGACGACATCGACGCCTCCACGGTCAATCTCGTCGTCTCGCGGCTGCGGCGCAAGCTCGACGGTGCCGGTATCGACGCGCGCATCGAGACCATCAGCCGCTACGGTTACCAGTTGTCGCTCGGCGCTTGAGGTCACCTGCGGCCGCGCGTGGTTACCTGTGGTCACGCGAATTTTCACGGTCGCTTTTCAGGTGACCTAGCAGGTGACCTAGCAGGCAGCCGTCTGAGGTAACCGTTTGTGGGAACCGGTTACCTATCCGAGCGAGCCACGCTTCGAATCCGCATTCCGCAGACGTAAAAAAACGAACGGCACGCTTGTGAAAGCGTGCCGTTCGTCGTGGTGCACGAAGTGCGACGAATCGCACCGCGGCCGCGAAACCCGCGGCGCCAGGCGCTTCGCCGTCGATCAATGCGCGTACAGCGTCGAATTCAGATACGCGAGCTGACCGTCCTTCTCCGCTTGCACGAGTTCGTGATAGACCTGCGCGCGCGTCTTTTGCGCGACTGGTTGCCCATAAGGCGGTACCCATGCGCCCGGCGAGAGTGTCGGCGCCGTATCGATCGCGGCGACCTGGGTCGAGTCGTTCGCGTGGCTGCCTTGCGAGCCTGTGGCCGGTGCGGCGGTTTGCGCGAAGGCGGACGTGGTGACGACGGTGCCAGCGAGCGCGGCGATGAGCATGAGCGTCTTCATGGTGACGATTCCTCCAGTAACGAGAACGGTGTGCCGGTTATCGAATGCGCGGTAACGCATCCGGTATTGACAGATTACTTAGGCATCCGTATCGAACGGACTGCGCCACCATGAAGAATTGTTTATCGTCGATGCGCATTTGCGCGCGCCAGCCGGTCGATCACGACGTCTTGGGCGCCCGCAGCGCCTGCGTGCTCCAGCCGCCGCCGATCGCCTGAATCAGGCCCACGGTGGCGTCGAGCCGCCGCGTATCGAGTTCGAGCGAGGCGATCTGCGTGGAGAGCTCCGTGGTCTGCGCCGTGACGACGTCGAGGTAGCTGACCACGCCGTCGCGGTATCGCGACATCGACAAGGCGAGCGTGCGCTGCGCGGCCGTGAGCGCGTCGTTTTCGCGCCCGGCCTCGTCGCCGAGATGGTGCAGCAGCGCGAGATTGTCCTCGACCTGCTGGAACGCGCTTAGCACCGTGGCCTTGTATTGCGCGCCGTTCTCCGCGAGCTTCGCCTGCGCGCCGCGCACCGCCGCCGCGCGCTTGCCGCCGTCGAAGATCGTGCCCATGAGCGCCGGGCCGATCGACCACATTTCGTTGGGCGCGGCGAGCCATGGCGAGAACGTCGTGCTCTGGTAACCGCCGTCGATGCCGAGCGAGAGGTCGGGGAAAAACGCCGCCTTCGCCACGCCGATCTCCGCGTTGGCGGCCGCCACGCGACGCTCGGCCGCGGCGATGTCGGGGCGCCGTTGCAGCAGCGCGGAAGGCAAACCCGCGGGCAGATTCGGCAGGTGCGGGCGCAGCGTGTCGGGCGCCACGTTGAACTGCGACGCGGGCACGCCGACCAGCGTGGCAATCGCGTGTTCGTACAGCGCGCGCCGGGCGCTCACGTCGGCGGCGGCGGCTTGCGCCGAGGCGAGTTGCGTTTGCGCGCGCGAGACGTCGAGCGACGACGCAATGCCGCCGCGATGGCGGCTTTCGGTGAGCGCGAGGGCATGCCGGTACGCGGCGATCGTGTCGTCGAGCAGCTTCGCCTGCTGATCGAGCCCGAGCAGATCGAACCACGTGGTCGCGAGCTTCGCCTGCAGGCTCAGTTGCAGCGAGGCGATGTCGGCTTCGCTCGCCACGCTCGACGCCTCGTTCGCCTTCACCTCGTTGCGGACCTTGCCCCACAGGTCGAGGTCGTAGCCGATGCCGACATCGACCGTATCGGCGTTGTAGACGTCGGGCTGGCCCGAACCGCGAAGCGGCCGCAACGCCGACTGCCGCTCGCGCGTGATGTCGGTTTCGGCGCCTACCGTCGGCATGAGCGCGGCGCGCGCCTCGCCCACGAGCGCGTCGGCTTCGTCGTGACGCGCGAGCGCCGCCGCGATGTTCGGGTTCGCCTGCGCGACCTTGGGTTCGAGCTGATCGAGCATCGGGTCGCCGAACGCGCGCCACCAGCCGTCGCGCGGCAATTGATCGGCAGGGCGCGCCGTTTGCCACGCGCCCGCTTCCTTGAAGTGCGTGGGGATCGCGGCGGCTGGCGCGTGATACGCAGGCGCGAACGAACAGGCGGAGAGCAACGCCGCCGCCGCGAGCGCGATCGATCGCAAGGTGTGGCGTGTCACGGAACGTTCAGCCATGCGCATGCTCCGCGCGGTTCGCGTCATGCGCGGCGCTCGACGCGAGGCGTACCGTGTCGCCGTTCGCGAGCGAGTCGGGCGGGTTGTCGATCACGCGCTCGCCCGCATGCAGGCCTTGCGTGATCTCCACGCGCTGGCCGAGATCGGTGCCGATAGTGATGTCGCGCAATTGCACGTGACCGTTCGCGTCGGCCACGGCGATCTGCTCGCCGTTGGCGCGGAAGATCAGCGCGCTCGCGGGCACGAAGAGGGCGTGCGCGTCGCCGGGCATCGCCAGATGCACTTCGGTGTACTCGCCGGGGAAAAGCTTGCCCGCGCTGTTATCGACGGCCAGTTGCACGAGCATCGTGCCCGAGGCGGGCGAGATCGACTGGTCGGTGTCCACGAGCTTCGCGTCGAACTTCACGCCGGGGCGCTCGGGCACGGTGAGCGTCGCGTGCATGCTGGGCTGGATCGAGGCGGCGTCGTTTTGCGGCACACTCACGTACACGCGCAACTGCTTCGCGTCGGACACGGTGAAGAGGTCCGGGCCGCTGCCGCTGCCCGCGTCGATCAACGCGCCCACGTCGGTCTTGCGCGCGGTCACCACGCCGTCGAACGGCGCGGTGAGACGTTTGAACGATTCGAGTGCCTCGAGCCGCCGCACGTTGGCTTGATTCGCCTCCACGGTCGCCTGCTTCGCGAGCAGATCGGCGGTCTTTTCGTCGGCGTCCTGCTGCGAGACCGATTCCTGCTTGAGCATTTCGCTCCAGCGCTGCGCCGTGGTCGCGGCGAGCTTTTCGTTGGCGACCGAGTTGCGCAGATCGGCGCGCGCCTGCTGCAACTGCTGGTCGAGGTCGGGCGTGTCGATCACGCCGAGCAGTTGCCCGGCCTTCACGTGCGTGCCGATGTCGGCGTACCACGCGTGCAGATAGCCCGAGACGCGTGCGTAGATCGGCGCGTTCACGTAAGCGGCTAGGCGCCCCGGCAGCACGAGCGGCTGCGAGGCCGGGCTCGCTTCGGGCAGCACGGTTGCAACAGTGGGAATGGCTTGCGCGTCGGTCCACGCGGCTAGCGCTTCGTGCGCGTGCACGCGGCTGAACACGCCGCCGGAGACGACGCCGGCCGCGATCAGCAGCGCGATCGCCGCGGCGGATTTGAGGTGGCGCAGCGGCTGCGGTGCCGCGATGTCGACTTCAGTAGACATGGGATTCTCCCGTTTCGAGGGCGGTTTGTTCCGTGGATGTTTCGGATGACGAATCGTTTCCGTGCTCGCCGCTGGCTTTGCTTTCGCCTCGATGCACGAGGCTGAACACGACCGGCACGAACAGCAGCGTGGCGCAGGTCGCGCAGATCAGGCCGCCGATCACGGCGCGGCCGAGCGGCGCGTTCTGCTCGCCGCCGTCGCCCAGGCCCAGCGCCATCGGCGCCATGCCGATGATCATCGCGAGCGCCGTCATCAGCACGGGGCGAAAGCGCGTGAAGCCCGCTTCGAGCGCGGCGCGCATGGCGTCGCCGGTGACCGCGAGCCGCTCGCGCGCGAACGAGATCACGAGAATGGCGTTCGCGGTGGCCACGCCCATGCAGAGAATCGCGCCGGTGAGCGCCGGCACGGAGAGCGGCGTGTGCGTGGTGAACAGCATCCAGACGATGCCCGCGAGCGCGGCGGGCAGCGCGCTCACGATCACGAACGCGTCGGCCCACGAGTGGAAGTTCACGACGATCAGCAGATAGATCAGCAGCACCGCGCCCGCGAGTCCGAGCAGCAAACCCGTGAAGGCGCTGTTCATGGTCTGCACCTGGCCGCGCATCGTCACGGTCGAGCCCTTCGGCAGGTCCTTCGCGGTGGCGTGGATCACCTTGTCGATCTGCGAAGACACCGCGCCGAGATCGAGACCCTGCGTGGTCGCGTAGATGTCGTAGAGCGGTTCGATGTTGTAGTGCGACACCACCGCGTCGGTCTGGCCGCGCTTGATCGTGGCGATACCGCTCAGTATCTGCGAGCCGCCGTTCTTGCCGGTGATGGGCAGATTCTCCAGCGCCGAGAGCGTGTCCATGCGGTACTGCGGCGTTTGCGCGACGATCGGATACGACACGCCGTTCTGCGGATTGAGCCAGTAGGTGGGCGCGACCTGGCTCGTGCCCGAGAGACTCGCGACCACGGTATTGGTCACGTCCTGCTCGGTGATGCCGAGTTCGCTGGCGCGCGTGCGGTCGACGGCCACCGTGAGTTGCGGATAGGTGGACGCCTGCTGGATGCGCGGATCGGCCACACCCGCGATCCTGCTGATCTTGCGCAGCAGTTCCTGCGCATAGACCTTGTTCGCCGCCTGGTTCGGGCCGCTCACCTGCACGTCGATCGGCGCGGGCGAGCCGAAGTTCAGGATCTGGCTCACGATGTCGGCGGGCAGGAACGAGAACGTCGTGCCCGGAAAGCGGCGCGGCAGTTGCGTGCGCAACTCCCGCACGTACTGCGCGGTGGGGGCGTGCGATCTGGCGAGCGTGATGAGGATGTCGCCGTCCTGCGGTCCGATCGTGCCGCTGTTGTTGTACGTGAGGTTGATGCCGCTGTTCGGCAGCCCGATGTTGTCGATCACGCTCGCGAGTTGATTGGCGGGAATCGCGGCGCGCACGGCATTCTCGACGTGATCGAACAGATCGGCGGTTTCTTCCACGCGCGTGCCGATGGGCGCGCGCACGTGCAACGCGATCTCGCCGGAGTCGACGTTCGGGAAGAAGTTGCGGCCGAGGAACGGCACGAGCGCGAACGACAGCGCGACGACCGCGAGAAAGCCCACGATGAAGCGCTTGCGATTCGTGAGCGCGAGCCCGAGCAGCACGCGGTAATTCGCGCGTACTTTCTCGAATCGGCGCTCGAAGCCGCGCTGGAACCGCACGAGCGGGTTGCGCGAGACCGGCGCGTGATCGTGCGCGCCATGCGGCGCCATCGCCGCGGCCAGTTCGCCCGAAGCATGCCCTTGCGAAGCGTGGGGCTTGAGCAGGTAGCGCGCCATCATCGGCACGAAGGTGCGCGAGAGCACGAACGAGGCGATCATCGCGAAGATCACCGCTTCGGCCATCGGCACGAACAGGAAGCGCGCGATGCCGTCGAGCAGCAGCATCGGCACGAACACGATGCAGATACACAGCAGCGAGACAAGGGCGGGCGCGACGATCTGCGCGGCGCCGTCGAGGATCGCGCGGCGCACGTCCTTGCCTTGCTCCAGATGCCAGTTGATGTTTTCGATGGTGACGGTGGCGTCGTCCACGAGAATGCCCACCGCGAGCGCGAGCCCGCCGAGCGTCATCACGTTGAGCGTTTCGCCGCAGGCCGCGAGCGCCGCGATGGCCGCGAGCACGGCGAGCGGAATCGACGCGGCGATGATGAGCGTGGAGCGCCAGCTGCCGAGAAACAGCAGGATCATGGCCGAGGTGAGCGCGGCCGCGATGATGCCTTCGCGCGCCACACCGCTCACGGCGCCCTTCACGAACACCGACTGGTCGGACAGCGGCACGAGCTTCAGGCCCGGCGGCAGCGTCTGCTCGATGAGCGGCAGCTTCGCCTTCACGCCCGCGATGATGTCGAGCGTGGACGCCGAGCCGTTCTTCATGATGCTCATGAGCACGGCGCGATGGCCGTCCACGCGCACGATGTTCGATTGCGGCGGATAACCGTCGCGCACGTGCGCCACGTCCCGCATATCGATGACCGTGCCGTCCACGGTCTTGATCGGCAGCGCGTTGAGCTGATCGATCGAGAGCGGGCTGTTGTTCAGGTGAACGTTGTATTCCAGACGGCCGATCTTCTGCGTGCCCGCCGGAATGATCTGGTTCTGCTGCGCGAGCGCGTTGGCCACGTCCTGCGCGGAAAGCTTCTTCGCCTGCAGCGCCTGCTGGTTCAGGTCGATCTGCACCTCGCGAACCTTGCCGCCGTACGGTGACGGAATCGCCACGCCGGGCACCGAGAGCAGCGCCGGCCGGATGAAGTTGGTCGCGTAGTCGGCGAGCTTCTGCTCGTTCAGCGTGTTGCTCGTGAGCGCGAGTTGCAGCACCGGCACGGTCGACGCGTTGTAGTTCAGAATCTGCGGCGGCGTGGTGCCGGGCGGCATCTGCTTGAGCACCGTTTGCGACACCGAGGTCACCTGCGCGGTGGCGGTGCGCACGTCCACCGTGGGCTGGAAGAAGATCTTCACGACGCCATAGCCGCGAAACGACTGCGACTCGATGTGCGCCACGTCGTTCACGGTGGTGCCGAGCGTGCGCTCGTAATAACTGACGATTCGTCCCGCCATGTCGTCGGGCTGCAGGCCCGTGTAGTTCCAGACCACACTGATGACGGGTATGCGAATGTCGGGAAAGATATCGGTAGGCGTGCGTAACGCCGCGAGCGGGCCCGCGATCAGGATCAAGAGGGCCAGCACGATGAACGTGTACGGTCGGTTCAAGGCCAGCCGGACGATTTTCAGCATCAGAAGGGGCTCCGGTCAGAACATCGGCGCCGGCGGGTGCGAAATCGCATGAACCGGCGGCGCTATTGTGTCGAGCGGGCCCTAACAACCGGCAGCCAGATAAATGAAGAAAATTTTAACTATCTGGTTAATCTCGGCATCGATTCGGATATCGAATCAATCGGCGTGATGTTGCCGTGATGTTGCCGCGAGGTTGCCATGATGTTGCCGCGGCGAAACCGTCAACCGAGCAGATAACCCGAGCCGCGGATGGTGCGAATGAGCGAAGGCTCGCCGGGTGCGTCGACGCGATGGCGCACGCGACCCACGTGCACGTCCACGAGATTGGTGCCGGGATCGAAGCGGCCACCCCACACGCCTTCGAAGATCATCGTGCGCGTGAGCACTTCGCCCGCATGGCGCATCATGAATTCGAGCACGCGCATTTCGGTCGGGCGCAGCGTGAGCGGTTTGCCGCGGCAGGTGAGGCGGCGTTTGACGAGATCGAGTTCGAGCGGCCCCACGCGCAACTGCGTTTGCAGCGAGGTGGGCCGCACGCGGCGGCGCACCAGGGCTTCCACGCGCGCCTGCATTTCGTCGATGGAAAAGGGCCGCGTGAGGTAATCGTCGCAGCCCGCGCGCAGGCCTTCGATGCGCTCTTCCACGCCCGCCGTCGAACTCATGACGATCACGGGCGTTTCGATGCCCACGCCGCGCATGGTGGTGACGATGGTGAGGCCGTCGAGGTCGGGCAGGCGCCGCTCGAGCGCGACGGCGTCGTAGTCGCCGGCCATGGCGAGCGCCATGCCCTCGCGGCCCGAGCGCGCGACGTCCACCTCGAAGCCCGTGGCGGCGAGCCGGGGTACGACGCTGCGCTCGGTGATGGCGTCGGGTTCGATGGTCAGGATGCGCGGCATAAACCGTCTGTCGTGCGGCGCATCAGGCAACGGCGCGCAGGGCGACCGGCGCGTGCTGCGTCGCGCCCGAGCGGAAGTGCTCGACGGAAAAGTCGATGAAGCTGCGGATCTTCATGGTGAGGTAATTGCGGCCCGAATACACGATCGAGAGGTGCTGCATGCCGCCGTTCACGTCGAACGCGTTGAGCACGGGCAGCAGCGCGCCGCGCGCGAGATCGTCGGCCACGAGCGGCAGCGGCAGACGCGCGACGCCCATGTCGGCGAGCGCGGCGGCGCGCACCGTGGCGTAGCTGTTGGCCGTCATCGGGCCGTTCACGTTGATGCGCTGCACGCCCTCGGCGTTGGTGAATTCCCACGCGCGCGGCGCGTCGGAGACCGCGAGCAGATCGTGCTCCGCAAGCTCGTCGGGCGTGCACGGCGTGCCGCGCCGCGCGAGCCACGCGGGCGTCGCCACGAGCATCTCTTTGAGCGAGGCGAGCTTGCGGCTCACGAGCGAGGCGTTCACGGCCTGGCGGTCGGTGGCGAAGCACACGTCGAAGCCGCCTTCGATCAGGTCGATGTGCGTGTCGTACGCGGTCACGTCGAATTCCACGCGCGGGTTCATCTGCCGGTACGCGGTGAGCACCGCGGGCAAGCCGGCGCTCGCGAACACGTTGGGCGCCGCGATGCGCAGCACGCCGCTCGGGTCGCGGGTCGCGCGCACGAGATCCGACTCGACTTCGTCGAGCTTGTCGATCACGGCGCGGCAGCCGTCGAGATAGAGGCGGCCCGCCTCGGTGAGCGAGAGGCTGCGCGTGGAGCGATTGAGCAGGCGCATGTTCAGGTGCGCTTCGAGCATGCCCACGCTGCGCGTGACGGCGGCCGCCGACATGCCGAGCTGCTTGCCCGCGAGTCGAAAGCTGTTCAGATCGACGACGCGCGTGAAGACGCGCATGGCCTGGAGCTGGTTCATGGTGTGCGGTTCCGCTGAAATGTCGCGTGATGGCGCCGGGCTGGCGCGGCTTAGTTGGGCAGGGCGTGCGCGAGCGCCGGAGCGCGCGCGGCGGCGGCTTCGTGCTCGCTGAGCGCTTCCTTGAGCCGCTGCATGCTCTCGGTGGGAATGGCGAAACCGGTCCAGCCGAGGCCGGTGTGGCGGAAGAAAAAGACCGCGCCGTCGAACAGCGGATTGCGCTCCGTGTACCAGCAGGGATCGATTTCGAGCAGATATTGATGCGCGCGCTGCGGATGATCGGCCACGGCGGGCCGCATGCCCGCGCGCAGCTTGCTGAGTTCTTCGATAAGACCGTCGACCTCGGTGGCGTCGAGCAGCGCGGCTTGCCCGTTCACGTTCACGCAGACCGCGTGCTGACCATACTCGTTGACGAGTTCGAGCGACATCGGCTTTTGCATGTTGCGTACCTCGCAGTGCGGAAACTGGAGGCATTATCGGCGCGCGTGCCAAGCCGATGGCTGAAGTTGCGGCGCACTATAAATGAAAACTAATTTAGGAAGATCGTGCACGCATGCACCGCGAAAAAACATGCATACACGATGAACTATATATACGGATAGAAATCGCAATTATCGATTTTTCGCGCGCGCCGCTACGCTGGCACCCATCTTCGATACTTCGACGCAGGCCGCCGCCGCGATCATGTCCCGCACCGCGATCATCGAATGGCTGACGAGTTTCCTGCCGCAGCCGGCCGCGCCCCATCCCGCCGCGCCGCCGTGGCGCGAGCGCTTGCGGCGCTGCGCGGGCGCGTTGTTCGGTATCGCGTTCACGGGGCTCGCCACGCACGCGGCGTTCGGTGCGGCCGGCGACATCCCGCTGCTCGTCGCCCCGATGGGCGCCTCGGCCGTGTTGCTGTTCGGCGTGTCGGAGAGCCCGCTCGCGCAACCGTGGTCGATCATCGGCGGCAACCTCGTTGCGGCGCTCGTGGGCGTGGCTTGCGCGCGCTGGATCGACTCCACGGTGATGGCGGCGTCGGCCGCGGTCGCGCTGGCGATCTGCGCAATGTTCCTGTGCCGCTGCGTGCATCCGCCTTCGGGCGCGGTGGCGCTCACGGCCGTGCTCGGCGGACCGGCCGTGCACGCGTTGGGCTTTCACTTCGTACTCGCGCCGATCGCGTTTCAATCGCTCGCGCTGGTGAGCGCGGCGCTCGCGTTTCATGCGCTCACGGGGCATCGCTATCCGCGCGCGGCGTTCCGGCCCGCGGCGGAAGCGGCCAACGCATCGATATCCGCTGTGCCATCGACATCATCGTTCGCGCTGCCCGCGCTCGAACCCGTCGACAAACCCATCGCCTCGTTCGAACAACTCACCTGCGAAGAGATCATGTCGACGCCATGCGCGGCCGTGCCCGCGACCATGGGCACGCACGCAGCGCGCGAGATGTTCCGCCGCCACGGCGCGACGGCGCTGCCCGTGGTCGATGCGATGGATCGCGTCGTGGGCATGGTCACGCAGCACGCGCTCGGCGAGATGGCGCCGCTTGCGGCATGGGCAAGATGGCGGCGCGCGCTTTTGAAGTCGGGCGCGCGTGCGGAGAAAACGGGGGAAACAGGGGCGCGGGGCGAGGCGAAGGACACGGTGGCGGCGGTGATGGCCGCGGGCGTGCACGCGGTGCATCGCGCGACGCCGCTCGCGCAACTCGTGCCGATGTTCACGGAGCACGCATGGCACGACGTGCCCGTGATGGACGACGCGCGCCGCCTGATCGGCGTGGTGCGGCATTCGGACATGATCCGCTGGCTGCATCGGCAGGCGGGCGCCGCGCAGCCCGCTTGATGCGGTGATGCCGTCGCGCGACCGGGCCGATCTCGCCCGGTTCGCGCCACGCCGCCTTCACACCACGAACAGCAGCACCGCGAACACCGCGTAGAGCCAGCCCACGTGCGTGAGCTGACGGCTCTGCACGCGCGGCGCGCTGAACGCCCATTGCAGGAACAGGATCGCGGCCATCGTCGTGACGGCGGCGAGGATCGACGGCGCGCCCAGATGCCACGGCGTAAAGAACATGCCGAACGCCGTGGGAATGGTCGCCTGGATCATCATCGCGCCGCTGATATTGGCGAGCGCGAGACGCTCCTTGCCCTGCCGCACCCAGATGATCGCGTTCATGATCTCGGGCAGTTCGGTGGCGATCGGGCTGAACAGCAGCGCCGTGAGCTGCGGGCTCAGGCCGAGCCACGGGCCCACCGCGCCGATCTGCTCCACGAACAGATGCGAGGCGAAGAAGATCACCGCGAGCGCGCCGAGCGTTTGCAGCAGGATCCAGAACAGTGCGGGGTTCTCGTCGCGCGGACGCAGCTTGAGCGGTTCCAGGTCGCCTTCGGCTTCGTCATGGCCACCGCCGTTGTCGGACAATTCCTTCCAGCAATAGAAGCCGTAAGCGGCGAGGAAGGCGATGCCGAGTATCGGCTTGAAGCTGAACACCACGAGGCCGAGCGCGATCTTGGCCACGAAGATCGCGAGGAACCAGAGCTGGTCGCGGCGCAAGCGGCGCGTATCGACGTCGACGACCCCCGCGCGTTCGCGGCCCGCGCGCTTCGCCGTGGCGAGCAGCGCGACGCCCACGACCGCGTAGGCGATCGTGCTCAACGCGAGCGGGCCGCCAATGGCCGCGCCCACGCCGATCTCCTTGTGCGCGGGCGTGTCGCCGAACGCCACGGCCACGAGCGTGACCACGCTTTCGGGCAGCGCCGTGCCGAACGCGGCGAGGATCGTGCCGGTGGCGGTTTGCGTGACCTTGAGCTTGTGGCCGAGCCACTCCACGCTGTTCACGAAGGTCTCGCACGACAGATAGATGATGCCGGCGGCGGCAATGAGCAGGGCGAACGTCCAGATCATGACGAACGCTCCGTGGCGCGACAGCGGGAAAGTTGTGGGGTGAGGCTTGTCATTATTGTGCCGTTCTTGTATGCGAGCCGGGCTGCGAAACCAATGACGCTTCCCTTCGCCCGGCTCGGCAAAAAAGGGAAAACGTCAAAGGTCTCGTCAGGCCGCGAAAGCTGCAACGGCTGCCGGCGCCATGGTGCGCGAGGCACCAATTATGTTGACGACGGCGCTCCGCCGGGGTTGGCGAAGCAGACTACTCCCCTAAGACAGGGGGCGATTATAGCGCAAACGACATGGCGATCGCGTGAAAACGTGTCCGCCGTTGTTCGTCCGCCGCGGGCCTCCGCAGCGGACCGGTACCGCTTAGAACTTGTGGCGCACGCCCACCATCGCCATGGCCTGCTTGTTGGTGGAAGCGTCGTTGCCGAAGTCGGCGAACGAGGCGTTGGCGTTCACGAGCGCGCCCGTGTCCGCGTCGATGGTGCGGCCCGACGCCTTCTGGTAGCCCGCGAGCGCGTAGATGTCGGTGCGCTTCGAGAGGAAGTAGTCGCCGCCCAGGCTGAACTGGTTGTAGCTCGCATTCACGCCGTTGCCGCTGCCCTTGGTGTAGTCGTAGCCCAGGCCGACGAGCGCCTCGGGCGTGACCTGGTAGTTGACGAACAGCTGGCCCGTGTTGAACTTCGTGTTGCGGTTCGCGCCGGCCGCGCTCTGGTAGTTCGCGTATTCGACGTTGCTGTACGCGAGGCCGGCCGTGACCGGGCCGTAGGTGTAGTCGCCGGCCGCGCGGATGATCTGCAGCGAGTTCGCGTTGACGAAGCCGCCCGTGATGGCCTGCGAGTCGGCGTCCACGTCGCTGTTGGGCGAGAGGCCGTCGAACGAGGCCGCCGTGCCGCTGTTGCTGTTGGCCTTGAAGTAGCCCGCGCCGAAGCCGAACGGACCATGGTTGTACGCGGCCGCGACGGCCCACGTCTGGCCCGCGCCCGTGCTGCCCGCCTGGCCGCCGAACGCGTACATCGCGCTGACCTGCAGCCCCGCGAAGTCGGGGCTCGTGTACTTGATGGAGTTGCTGGTGCGATAGCTGTTGTCGTAGTTGTCCATGTCGCCCGGCGTGGCGAACGCGGAGCCGAACGCGCCGTCGTTGGTGAGCGGCTGGATCAGGTCGATGAGCGGATCGTACTGGCGGCCGAGCGTGACCGTGCCGCCCGTTTTCGAATCCAGGCCGACCATTGCGGTACGGCCGAACAGGCGGCCGCCCTGATTCGACTTGCCGTTGTCGACATTGAAGCCGCTTTCGATCTTGAACACAGCCGCGAGCCCGTTGCCGAGATCTTCCTTGCCGCGCAGGCCCCACAGGTTGGGCGAGAGATTGCCGGCCATCATCTGCACCGTATTGCCCGAGCCGTTCGCGCCGTGCTGATTGCCGAAGAAAGCGACGGACGTGTCGAGCGCGCCGTACAGCGTGACGCTGCTTTGTGCGTGGGCGAGCGAAGCGAAGGTGGACAGCGCGGCGAACGCGGCGGTGGCGAGAGCGGTTTTCTTCATGGCGAATCGTGGAATCCGTTTGAGTTTGTCGTGAGAGATTCAGCCGATGTCGTGCGAAAGAACGCATGCGGCAAAAATCTGCGGCGATTATCCGTAACGCCCTGCACCGACAAATTCGAAAAGCGGAAAGACTGAGTTTCAGAAAACGCACGCGCGCGATGAAGCCTTGAATACAGGCACTTCAGACGTATCGCCCCGTCACGCCGTTGTTTTTTCGCGCCATCTTGCATGGCCGTTTTTTTAATCTGGATGACTAAGTTAACACCGGTTAAACCGTGTTTAAAAGATTTTTCATGCTGCTGTGGGCTTTCGGTGCGGCACGCGTCTCTATGCTGGCCACGGTCGATCGCACGCTTTGGGCGTGCATCGTGTCAGTCGCGCCGCCGGGTGCCGCACGTCGCGACGTCACAGTCAACGCGGCCGAAACTTATCCCATGTCTCTCTCATGAAATTACGCCTTCTTTCCCGCTTGCTGCGCGCGGCGTTGTGCCTCGCGGCGGTGGCCGCCGTGTCCGGCTGTGCGAACCTGCATCCGCAACCCAACGGTCCCGGCGACTGCGTCGGACCGCCCGACTACTGCGTGCCGTTCTTCGGTTCGTAAGCGCATACCGGCGTTTGCGGGGCGGGCGGCGCGCGCATAATACGCGTGATTATCGATCACACCGGTTTCGATCGCGCTGGTTTCGACCACGCCGCCCGCACGCAAGGACCGCCATGACCCGCGACACGCTCACCGACGCCACCGTTCTCGCGGCATGGCAGCGCAACGCCACGCCGTGGATCGCGGCCGTACGCGGCGGCGAGATCGCGAGCCGCAAGCTCGTCACCGACGCCGCCGTGCTCGATGCCGTCCTCGAGTGTCTGTCCGAACGCACGCCCGAACTCGGACCAACGCGCGGGCAAAAACGCGTGCTCGATCTCGGTTGCGGCGAAGGCTGGCTGGCGCTCGCGCTCGCTCGCCACGGCATGGCGGTCACGGGCGTGGACGCCGTGCCGGAACTCGTCGCCGCCGCGCGCGCGGCGGGTCTCGCCGACTGCCGCGTGCTCGCCTACGAAGCCATCGCGCAAGACGCGCTCGATCTGCGCGCCGACGTCGTCGTCTGCAATTTTTCGCTGATCGGCAAGGCGAGCGTGGACGGCCTGCTGCGGGCCATGCCCGCGCTGCTCGCGCCGCACGGCACGCTCGTCGTGCAAACGCTGCATCCGCTCGTGGCGTGCGGCGACCTGCCTTATGCCGATGGCTGGCGCGAAGGGTCGTGGGCCGGTTTCAGCCCCGCGTTTCGCGACGCGCCGCCGTGGTATTTCCGCACGCTCGCGAGTTGGCTGGCCTTGATCGAGGCGAGCGAACTCGCCTTGCGCGAGATGCGCGAGCCGCTCGACCCGCGCAGCGGCAAACCGGCCTCGGTGATCTTCGTCGCGCGAGCGCGGCCGCCATGCCTTCGCGACGTTCCCGGCGGCGTTACTTGAAGTAGATATTCAAGCCGGCGGAAACGAACACGTCGCCGAGATTGGGCGCCCCGCCCGTGCTGCCATGCCATTGGTAGCGCGCGTCCATGCGGAAATCGATGTTCGAACTCACGCTCGTCGTGAAGCCCACGCCGCCACGCAGCAGCAGGTCCCGGTTGCGGCCTTCGACCGGCAGCGGCCCCTCGTGCACGCCGCCCACGCCCGCGGTGATGAACGGGGAAAACGTCTTGTTGCGTTTGATGAAGTACAGACCGTCCAGCGTGATGCTGGCCTGGTTGTCCTTGTCGCCGAAAGCGGCGTACTGCCCCGCGAGTTCCACGTTCCAGTGATCGCTCAGGATCTTGCCCACGGCACCGCCGCCCGCCACGCCTTCGCTGCGCGTGCGCGCGCTGTCGTTGATCGTGAGGCTGACCGTGGGCGCCACGTACCAGGTTTTGTCAGCCGCGCTTTGCGCGAAAGCGGAGGATGCCGATACGGCGGAAGCGGCCATCACGCCAGCCACCAGAAACGAACGCAGTAATCTCATGATCGGTTTTCAGAAGGTTAAGTGAAGGACACCCCCTGAACGTTGCGTCCGCAACCTGTTGCTGTCACGGGGGCGACGCTATCGTGCGATGGTTACCATTTCGCGTCTGTGGGGTCCGCCACTTAAAACTTTTTTCCCGCCGATAACGCGTGTGGCGCGCCGGGCCGTCCGTTGCGCCGTCAACCTTGCCCATCACGGGACCTCCGCACGGCTGTGCTACCCTTCCCGGGCCGTTGGCCAGCGGCGCGCGGCCAGCGGCGCGCGGCAAGCGGTGCGCGACCAGCGGCGCGCGACCAGCGGCCCACGCCTCACGGCAAGCTCGAAGCCTCATCGAAGTACACCGAAGTCCTGAACCCGATAACAGGAATCCACAGGAAAGACGCAGATGAAAAAGCACGAGATACAACGCGCAGGCGCGCGCTCACGCATGCGGACCGGACTGCGCATGGCCGTGGCCGCGCTGGCGATGGCGGGCGGCGCGCAGGCCGCGCACGCGGCCACCGAGATCCAGTTCTGGCACGCGATGGAGTCCGAACTGGGCGAGCGCGTGAACGACATCGCGAAGCAGTTCAACGCCTCGCAGAGCGAGTACAAGATCGTGCCCGTGTTCAAGGGCACTTACGATCAGACGCTCGCCGCCGGTATCGCGGCGTATCGCAGCGGCGACGCGCCGGCGATCCTGCAGGTCTACGAAGTGGGCACCGCGACCATGATGAACGCGAAGAAGGCCGTGCTGCCCGTGTACGACGTGATGCAGAAAGCGGGCGTGCCGCTCGACGAGAAGGCGTTCGTGCCGACCATCGCCAGCTATTACAGCGACGCCAAAACCGGCCACCTCGTCTCCATGCCGTTCAACAGCTCGACGCCGGTGCTCTACTACAACCGCGACGCGTTCCAGAAGGCGGGCCTCAATCCCGACCAGCCGCCGAAAACCTGGCCCGAAGTCGCCGCCGACGCCGCGAAGCTCAAGGCCGCGGGCCTGACCTGCGGTTTCACGACCGGCTGGCAGGGCTGGATCCAGATCGAGAACTACAGCGCCTGGCACGGCGCGCCCATCGCCACGCGCAACAACGGCTTCGACGGCCTCGACGCCCAGCTCGAAATCAACAAGCCGCTGCAGGTCGCGCATATCGCCTTCCTGCAGAAGATGGCGAAAGACGGCACCTTCACCTACGTGGGCCGCAAGGACGAAGCCACGGCCAAGTTCTATAGCGGCGACTGCGGCATCATGATGGGGTCCTCGGGTGCGCTCGCGAACGTGCAGCAGTACGCGAAGTTCAAGTTCGGCACCGGCATGATGCCGTACGATCCGAGCGTGAAGGGCGCGCCGCAGAACGCCATCATCGGCGGGGCGAGCTTGTGGGTGCTGGGCGGCAAGAGCCCGGAAGTCTACAAGGGCGTGGCGAAGTTTCTCGCGTATCTGAACACGCCCGCCGTGGCGGCGAAGTGGCATCAGGACACGGGCTATCTGCCGGTGACGAAGGCCGCCTACGAACTCACGCAGAAGCAGGGCTTCTACGCCTCGCATCCGGGCGCCGACACGGCCACGAAGCAGATGCTCAACAAGCCGCCGCTTGCGTGGACCAAAGGCCTGCGCCTCGGCAACATGCCGCAGATCCGCACCATCGTCGACGAGGAACTCGAACAGGTGTGGACGGGCAGCAAGACGCCGCAACAGGCGCTCGATTCGGCGAACTCGCGCGGCAACGCGTTGCTGCGCCGCTTCGAGCAGCAGGCGCAGTAAGCAACACGAACGCCGCTCGCCGGCGAAACACGTCGCGGCGATCGAACGCCGCGCTGCCCGAGGAAGGCGGCGCGGCGTTTTTGCTGATTAGAACCACGCGTCCTGCATGTCGAGCGTCGTGCGGTCGAGCGACGCCAGCAAGTCGAATTGCGCCGATGTCTTCGGCAATTCCCACGCGAAGAAGTACGCGCAGGCGGCGAGCTTGCCGCGATAAAAACCAGCATCGTCGCTTTGCGCGCTGGTGGGTTCCGCAAGCGCCACGCTCGCCACCAGCGCCTGTTCGAGCCAGATCCACGCGAGCACCACGTGCCCGAACGCTTCGAGGTACACCGAGGCGTTCGCGAGCGTCACGGCCGGGTCGCCCGCCGCCCACACCTGCTTCGTGACGTCGATCAGGCGCGCGAGCGCCGCGCCGAGCGCGTGCGCGTGATTCGCCAGTGCCGTGCCGCCCGCAGCGGCCGTGCCGGACTGCGCGCGTTCGACGCTCGCCTGCACCCGCTTTGCCAATAGCGCGAGCGCGGCACCGTCCTGGATCACGACCTTGCGGCCCAGCAGATCGAGCGCCTGAATGCCGTGCGTGCCCTCGTGGATCGGATTGAGCCGGTTGTCGCGCCAGAATTGTTCGACGTTGTACTCGCGCGTGTAGCCGTAGCCGCCGTGCACCTGGATCGCGAGATCGTTGGCGGCGAGACACCATTGCGACGGCCAGCTCTTGGCGATGGGCGTGAGCAGATCGAGCAGCAGCGCGAGCGGCGCGCGCTCGCGTTCGTCGTCAGTGGCACGGGTTTCGTCGATGAGCTTCGCGCACCACAGGTTCAGCGCGAGCGCGCCTTCCACGTAGCTCTTTTGCGCGAGCAGCATGCGCCGCACGTCGGCATGCTCCACGAGCTTCACTTGCGGCGCCGCCGCGTCCTTGCTGCTCGCGGTGATCGGGCGCCCCTGCGGCCGGTTGCGCGCGTAATCGAGCGCGTGCAGATAGCCCGTGTAACCGAGGAGAGTCGCGCCGAGACCCACGCCGATGCGCGCCTCGTTCATCATGTGGAACATGTAGGCGAGCCCGCGATGCGCCTCGCCCACCCGATATCCCACGGCGCCTGCGCGCCCGAGCGGCGTGTGCCGCGTGCCTTCGCCGAAGTTGAGCAGGCAGTTGGTCGTGCCGCGATAACCGAGCTTGTGATTGAGGCCCGCGAGCACGACGTCGTTGCGCTCGCCGCGCGCGCCGTTTTCGTCGACGAGAAACTTCGGCACGATGAACAGCGAGAGCCCCTTCACGCCCGGGATCAGTTTGCCGTCGGGGCCGGGAATCTTGGCGAGCACGAGATGCACGATGTTCTCGGCGAGTTCGTGATCGCCGCCCGAAATCCACATCTTGTTGCCGCGCAGCCGGTATTGCGCGCCGAGCGGCGAGTCGCATTCGAAGTCGGCGCGCGTGGCCACGTCGGCGAGCGACGAACCCGCCTGCGGCTCCGAAAGACACATCGTGCCGAAAAAGCGGCCTTCGAGTTCGGGCCGCACGAAGGCGTCGATCTGCGCGGCGCTGCCGTGCGTGAGCAGCAAGTTCGCATTGCCGATGGTGAGAAACGGATACGCGCTCGTGCCCACGTTGGCGCCCGTGAACCACGCGAAGCCGGCCTTTTCGACCACCAGCGGCAACTGCATGCCGCCATATTCGTAGTCCTGGCCGGCCGCCATCAGGCCCGCCTCGCAGAACGCCTTCAGCGCCGTTTCGACCTCGGGGATGAGCGTGACCGTTTCGCCGTCGACCTGCGGCTCGTGCTGGTCGCTCTTCTTGTTGTGCGGCGCGAACAGGTCGGTGGCCATGCGCTCGCAGGTGTCGAGCGCGGCGTCGAAGGTCTCGCGGCTGTGGTCGGCGTAACGCGCAATGCGCGTGAGCGCCGTCACGTCGAGCCATTCGTAGAGCAGGAAGTTGAGATCGCGGCGGGAAAGGATCAGCGACATGGCGGGATGGTCTCTCGGCTTCGAAGGGAAGGCACGATCGTAGCCCGAAATAGAACGATCGTGCGATGGGTGTTTGCGCGAGCGGCGTGCTGTCCCACCGCGCTTCCGATTCTGGCAAGAATCGGTCATGATCGGCGTTCATCCTTCCAGAAAGCGAGAACGCGATGGACCGGCTCGACGCCATGCATGTGTTGATCGCCGTGGTGGACGCGGGCAGCCTCTCGGCGGCGGCGCGGCGTCTGGGCATGCCGCTCGCCACGGTGAGCCGCAAGGTCAACGACCTCGAGTCGCACCTCAAGACGCGGCTGCTCACGCGCAGCACGCGCCAGCTCACGTTGACCGAAGCGGGCGAGTCGTATGTGGCCGCGTGCCGCCGCATCCTCGACGAAGTGGGCGAGGCCGAGCGCGCGGCCACCGGCGAGTACCGCGCGCCGCGCGGCGAACTGGCGATCACGGCGCCGGTCGTGTTCGGGCGGCTGCACGTGCTGCCCGTGGTCGCGGAATTTCTCGCGCAGTTTCCCGAGATCGGCGTGCGGCTCATGCTGGCGGACAGCGTCGTGAATCTGCTCGAAGACCATGTCGATGCGGCGGTGCGCATCGGCGAACTGCCCGATAGCGCGCTGGTGGCGACGCGCGTGGGCACGATGCGCCGCGTGGTGTGCGCGAGCCCGGCGTATCTCGCGCAGCACGGCACGCCCGCGCATCCCGACGATCTCGCGGCGCATGCGTGCATCGCGTCGAACGGTTTTTCGTCGGCGCGCGCGTGGACCTTTCGCGTGGGCAAGGAAACGATCTCGCCGCCGCTGCGCTCGCGGCTGTTGCTCAACACGCCCGAGGCGGCCATCGACGCCGCGTTGCTCGGCATCGGCCTCACGCGCGTGCTGTCGTATCAGGTGGCGGCCGCCGTGCGCGAGGGCAAGCTCGCGCTCGTGCTGGAAGACTTCGAGCCGCCCGCGTGGCCCGTGAGCCTCGTGCATGCGGGGCAGGCGCCGCTGCCGCTCAAGCTGCGCGCATTTCTCGATTTCGCCGCGCCCAGGTTGCGCGCGCGGCTGGAGGCGGTGCGGCTGGGGAAGGGCGGAGTTTGATCGGCGCTGGGTTTCAGGTAACGCGTGGCTTCAGGTAACGCTTCGCCGCGCCGTGCCTGGACCTCACGCCGATCCACCGTCGCGTGCCGCGCGACATCGCCGAAAAACGCCGTAGCGACGCACGACCGCCATCGCTCCACACGAGCGCCGCCGCAAGCGAGAACCCACCGGCAAGCCTCACCGCCCGTTGCGCGCCACGCTCGCCTGCACGGCTTCATCGGCGCATTGCAACAGCCCCTGAATCAGCCGCGAGCGCGGTGACGCCCGCTGCCACACCATGCCGAAGCGGCGCGGCTCGATCGGCATCGGCAACGCAATGCGCGCGATCGAGAGTGCCGCCGTCATGGGCGACACGATATCCGGCACCAGCGAAACGCCCAGGCCGCGATCCACCATCATCGCGATCGGCATCAACGCGTTCAGCTCGAACAGCTCGCGCGGCACGATGCGCGCCGCGCGCAGGTACTGGTCCGCCTGCTTGCCGCCGCCGAGCGAGCGGTCGTAGCGAATAAACGGCTCGCGCCGCAGCAGCTCGTGCGGGTCTTCGCCGGCGAGACGCTGCGGCGCGAGCACGACGAGCGGCTCCTCGCGCAGCAGATGCCAGTCGTACGCCTTCGGCAGCGCGAACGCCGGGTGCAGGCAAATGGCGACGTCGAGATCGCCGCGATGCAGCGAGTCGTACAGCTCCATCGAGGTGCCCGCGCGGATCAGCACCTTCGCGCGCGGAAAGCCGCGCGCGAAGTTCGCGAGCACGTCGGGCAACAGGCTCAGGAGCGCCGTGGTGATCGTGCCGATGCGCAGTTCACCCGCCGCCTCGCCTTCGAGCGCATGCGCTTTCAGCTCGGCGAAATCGGCGACCAGACCGCGCGCCCGCTCGATGATGCGATGCCCGGCCTCCGTGGGCGTGACCGTGCGGCCGGCCCGCACCAGCAGCGTCACGCCGAGTTCGCGCTCCAGCGCCGACATCTGCTGGGCAATGGCCGCCGGCGTCACGCCCACGCGCCGCGCGGCCTCCGCCATCGACCCGGTGTCGACGATCAAGAGCAGATTGGCGAGAAATGCCGTCTCCACAAGATGGTTTTCCTATTGTTTGAAGATAGACGCAGGTAGTTTATCTAAAACGTGGACGCTCCTACACTGGGCGAAATTTCGAAGAAGTTCGGGAGACACATGAGAAGCAAGCTGTTCGTGCCGGCATCGCGCCCGGAACTGTTCGCCAAGGCGCTCGCCAGCGCCGCCGACGCGCTTTCCTTCGACCTCGAAGACGCCGTCGCGCCCGAGCGCAAGCCGCAGGCGCGCGCGGACCTGCGCACGCTGCTCGAAACGGCCGAGGCGCGCGCCACCGGCAAGACGCTGATCGTGCGCGTCAACGCGCTGGACACGCCGCATTTCGCCGCCGATATCGAAGCGGTCGCCCGCACCGGCGTGAAGCTCGTGAATCTGCCGAAGCCGGAACATCCCGACGACGTGCGCGCCGCCGCCGCCGCGCTCGAAGCGGCCGAACGCGCCAACGGCGTGACCACGCCGATCGGCTTGCTGCTCAACGTCGAGTCGCCGCGTGCGCTGCGTCTCGCGGCCGAGCTGGCGGGCGCGCATCCGCGCGTCGCCGGTTTGCAACTGGGTCTCGGCGATCTGTTCGAGCCGCTCGGGATCGCGCGTCGCGAGACGGCGGCGATCCATCAGGCGATGTTCGCGCTGCGCGTCGCGGCCGGCGAAGCAGGCGTGTTCGCCTACGACACCGCGTTCGCCAATATCAAGGATGCCGAAGGATTTCGCGCCGAAGCGCAGATGTCGCGCGCGTTCGGTTTCATCGGCAAAAGCTGCATTCATCCGAGCCAGATCGCGATCGCGAACGAGGTGTTCCGGCCGTCCGACGACGACATCGCGCATGCCGTGCGCGTGGTGATCGCGGCGCGCGAGGCGGACGCGAACGGCGTGGGCGCCTATGTCGTCGACGGCCGCATGATCGATCCGCCCTTCGTCGAACGCGCGCGCTCGCTCGTGAACGAAGCCGCGCGGTTCGACCTGCTCTCGCACGAACAACGCGCATCGCTCGGGATTTAAGGCCGGTTCCCATTCATAACGGCCAGCCCCTGGAACGAAATTGTCGATGGGGGGAACGTGCCCTAAGGTATCAACGGAGAAGTATTCATGGAACCCATTTCGCAACGCGGCGGCCCGCTTTCCGGCGTGCGCGTGCTCGACCTGAGCGCGTATATCGCCGGTCCGTACGGCTGCACGCTGCTCGCCGACCAGGGCGCCGAAGTCATCAAGATCGAGCCGCCCACGGGCGACAATCTGCGTAAATATCCGTCCACGCTCGAAGCCGAAAGCCGCGCATTTCTCGGCGTGAACCGCGGCAAGCGCGGGCTCGTGCTCGACCTCAAGCAGCGCGAGGCGCTCGACGTGCTGCTCGATCTCGTCAAGCAGGCGGACGTGCTCGTGCACAACTTCCGCCCGAGCGTGCCCGCGCGCCTCGGCATCGCCTACGAACAACTGCGCGCGATCAATCCGCGTTTGATCTACTGCGCCGTGACGGGCTACGGCGACAACGGTCCCAACAAGGACAAGGCCGGTTACGACCAGGTGCTGCAGACCATGACGGGCATGTGCACGCTGCAAGGTCCCGCCGAAGGGCCGCCCGAAGTGCTGTACGGTTCCGTGGTCGATTACTACGCGGCGGCGCTGGTGGCGTCGGGCGTGTCGTCGGCGCTGTTCGCGCGCGAGAAGAGCGGCGAGGGACAGTATCTCGGCGTTTCGCTGTTGCGCAGCGCGTTGACGATGCAGTCGGCGCGCATGATCTGGGCCGACAGCGAACCGAAGGACGTGGGCCGCGACATGCGCTCGGGCGGCATCACGGGCATTCATCCCACGCGTGAAGGCTACCTGTATCTTTCCGCGAACACGCCGCATTTCTGGAACGCGCTGTGCGAACTGACGGGTCTCACCGCGCTCGCCGCCGACGAACGTTACGACACCGTGCGCAAGCGCGCCACGCATCGCGACGAGATCGTGCCGCAGTTGCGCGCGGCGCTGGCGCAGCGTTCCGCGCTCGAATGGGAAGCGGTGTTCGGCGACGTCGTACCGTGCGCCGCCGCGCGCAGCGTGGAAGACATGTTCGACGATCCGCAGGTGCTCGCGGAAGACATGGTCGCGCACTTCGACTATCCGGGCGTGGGCGCGTATCGCGGCTTCAAGCATCCCGTGCGCTTCAGCGGCACGCCGCTGCCCGAGCCGTTCGCCGCGCCTGCGTTCGGCGAACACAGCGTCGCGCTGCTGCGCGAGGCAGGTTTGCGCGAGGACGAGATCGAAGCGTTGCGCGCGAAACGCGCCGTGCTCTGATCGACCGCTCGCCAGCCCAACCAACACGGAGACTCCTCGCGATGCAGTGCGATTCCCATATCCATATCTATGACCGCGCGTTTCCCGGCTCGCAACCGGGCCAGGGCGGCGCGGCGGGCTTCGTCGATCATGCCGATGTGGCCGCGTATCGCGAGGTGCAGGCGCGCATGGGCACGCAGCGCGCCGTGATCGTCACGCCGCGCATTTATGGCACCGACAATGCCGTGACCGTGGATGCCATTCGCCAGCTCGGTATCGACCATGCGCGCGGCGTGGCGGTGCTGCATCCCGACGTGAGCGACACCGAACTCGACGCGTTGAACGAGGGCGGCATTCGCGGCATTCGCTTCACGCTCTACACGGCGAAGCACGCGGCGGTGAGCTTCGAGATGGTCGAACCGCTCGCGCACCGCATCGCCGAACTCGGCTGGCATGTGCAATTGCACTGGACCGCCGAGCAGGTGGTCGAGCATCGCGCGCTGCTGGCGCGTCTGCCCTGCGCGATGGTGTTCGATCATCGCGCGCGCCTGCCGCTGCAGACGGGCACGCATCACGCGGCGTTCGGCATCGTGCGCGAGCTGGCCGAAGCCGGGCGCGCGTGGATCAAGCTCTCGGGCCCGTACCTCGATTCCGCAGCCGGACTCGCGGCCCGTTACGCCGACATCACGCCCATGGCGCGCGCCTGGGTCGACGCGGTGCCCGAGCGGCTCGTCTGGGGCAGCGACTGGCCGCACGTGACGGAAACGCACCAACCCGACGACGTCATGCTGCTCGATCTGCTGGCCGATTGGGCGCCCGACGACGCCACGCGCGACCGGATTCTGGTCGCGAATCCCGCCGAGCTGTACGGCTTCGCGATCTAAAACGCCGTTAAGAACATCCAGTAAAAATAGCCTTGGAGACACGCATGAAACCCACCGCCGCGCCGCCCGCGCCCGCGCGTAAAACGAGCTTCACCGAAGCCACCATCCGCGTATTCGAACGCACCATTCCCGATCCGTTCGTGCTCGCGATCCTGATCACCGCCGTGGTCGCCGCGCTGTCCGCGATCTTCGCGCCGCACGCCACGGTGCCGAAGATGATCACCGGCTGGTACAAGGGCTTCTTCGACATCTTCACGTTCGCGTTCCAGATCACGCTCGTGCTCGTCACCGGGCACGCGTTCGCGCATGCGCCGCCCGTGCAGCGCGTGTTCAAGGCGCTGGTGTCCGTCGCGCGCACGCCCGCGCAGGCCGGCGCGCTCACTTTCGTGCTGGTCGCGGCCACGTCGTTCTTCAACTGGGGCATGGGCCTCGTGGTGGCGGCGTTGCTCGCGCGGGAAGTGGCGAAGCGCATGCGGGTGGACTTCGCGTGGATCGTGGCGGCCGGCTTCTCGGGCTGGGTCGTGTGGGCGAGCGGCATTTCGAGTTCCATCGCGCTCGCGCAATCCACGCCCGGCAGTTCGATGAACGTCGTGCAAAAGCTCACGGGCGCCGTGCTGCCGTTTGGCGACACCGTGTTCACGCGCTTCAATCTCGTGCCGACGCTCGTGATGCTCGTGGCGATGCCGTTCGTGCTCGCGTGGCTGCGCCCGAGCGATGCCGAGGCCGTGCCGCTCGACACCGACAAGCATCCCGACGAAGCCATCCGCAAGAAGCCCGAGGGCAAGCTGAGTTTCGCGCGCAAGGTCGAGCATTCGTGGATCGGCAGCGCGTTTATCGGCGCGGTGGGGATCGGCCTGATCGTGCTGACGCAGTTCCAGCACATCGCGTTTTCGGGCGTGAATGCCGTGATCTTCGTGATGTTCATCGCGGGCGTGATCCTGCACGGCTATCCGCTCGCCTACGCGGACGCGATCAAGAACGCCGCGAAACAAACCGGCTCGATGATGCTGCAGTACCCGCTCTACGGCGGCATCATGGGCATGATGGACGCGACCGGCTTGCCCGACGTGATCTCGCACTTCTTCATCGCCATTTCGAATGCGCACACGCTGCCGTTCTGGAGCTACGTGTGTTCGCTGATCGTCACGTTCTTCATTCCGAGCGGCGGCGGTCACTGGGCCGTGCAAGGCCCGTTCGTGGTGCCCGCGGCGGTCGCGCTGCACGCCTCCGTGCCCGCCACGACGATGGCGGTGGCCATGGGCGAGCAGGTGTCGAACATGATGCAGCCGTTCTGGGCCGCGCCCGTGGTGGCGATGGCGGGCGTGGGCGTGCAGCGGGTGCTGGGCTTCACGGTCATGACGTTCGCCGTGGGCTTCGTCGTGTACGGCGCGGCGCTGCTGATCTTTGTATGAAGGGAGACAATTCGATGGATACCGCGACGCATCGCGCCGAGACCGCGCCCCAGGGTCTGAAAGAACGCTGGTGGCGCATTTTCGACCTGCGGGTGGGCGCGCTGCCGCTGCCCGTGTATGCGCTGTTGATCGCCGTGCTCGCGCTGATGACGGCGCACGGCAAGCTCGCCGCCGACCTGCCCACGGGCATCGCGCTCGTGGCCGTGGGCGGTTTCACGTGCGCCGAACTCGCGAAGCGCATTCCGTGGATCCGGCATATTGGCGCGACCTCGATTTTCGCGGCCTTCATTCCGTCGATGCTGGTCTATTACAAGCTGATGCCGGAGCCCATCACGAAGGCCGTTACCACGTTCACGAAGCAATCGAACTTTCTGTACCTGTTCATTGCGGCGATCATCGTGGGCAGCGTGCTGAGCATGGACCGGCAGACGCTCGTCAAAGGCTTCCTGCGCATTTTCGTGCCGGTCGCGGCCGGTTCGCTCGCGGCCGCGTGCGTGGGCACGGCGGTCGGCACGCTCCTCGGCCTCGACGTGAAGCACGCGCTCTTCATGGTGGTGGTGCCGATCATGGCCGGCGGCGTGGGCGAGGGCGCGTTGCCGCTCTCGGCCGGGTACGCGCAGATTCTCGGCGTGGAGCAGGGGCCGCTGTTCGCGCAGGTGCTCTCGGCGGTGATGCTCGGCAACATCGCGGCGATCTGCTGCGCGGGGCTGCTGAGCTATCTGGGCGCGCGCCGCCCGCATCTCACGGGCAACGGCCGTCTCACGGTGGCCGAAGACGACGGCGTGACCGGCACACAGCCGCAGTCGTTCGAGTTCGACGTGAGTTCGGTGGCTTCGGCGGGCGCGACGGCCATCGCGCTGTACCTGCTGGGCGTGCTGAGCCATCAATACTTCGACTGGCCCGCGCCCGTGGTGATGCTCGTGATGGTGGTGGCGGCGCAGTTCTTCCAGATCGTCTCGCCGCGCGTGCGAGGCGGCGCGCGTTTCATGTACGGCTTTTTCTCGACGGCGGTGACGTATCCGCTCATGTTCGCGATCAGCGTCGCCATGACGCCGTGGGGCGAGATCGTCACGGCGTTTCACTGGGTCAACATCGTCACGGCGGTCTCGACGGTGCTCACGCTCGTTGGCACGGGCTTTCTGGTGGCGCGCTACACGGGCATGTACCCGGTGGAGGCGGCCATCGTCAACGCCACGCACAGCGGCCTGGGCGGCACCGGCGACGTGGCCATTCTCACCGCCGCGAACCGCATGGAGTTGATGCCGTTCGCGCAGATCGCCACGCGTATTGGCGGGGCCATTACGGTGATGGTCGCGCTCGCGGCGTTCGCGTGGTTGCGGTGAGGGGGCGAGCGCTGCGATGAAGGCGCGATGAAAGCTCACCGAGGCGGCGGCGCGCATCTCGTCCATCATCGCCACGCCTCGCCGCGCATCGCCCCAAAGCACGACGCATCGTTCGGACGGTAAGATACCCAGCCTCAACGTTGCTGGAATCCCCACCGCAAGCCATGCGCAATCTTTCCTTGTCCCGATGGCTCAAGCGCCTCGCGGGCGCCGCCGTATGGATCGTCCCGTCGCTGGCCGCCGCGCATCCGCACGTCTGGATCCGCTACGCCGCGCGCGTGCAGATGCAGGGCACGACGATCACCGCCATCGCCGAAAGCTGGCGCTTCGCCGAAGGCTTCCCGGTTCAACTGGTGGGCATCGACACCTTGCCCGACAACGGCCCGCTCGATGCGAAGCAGACCGCGATCTTCCGCGAGCAGGCTTTCGATTCGCTGGCGGGCGCGCATTATTTCAGCCAGCTTTTCGTCGATGGCCGGACGCAACCGCTCGGCGCGCCCACGGGCTTTCGCGTGGTCATCGACCACGGCAAGCTCGTCTACACCTTCACGTTGCCGCTGAAAAAGCCGCTCAACGTGCGCGGCCATAACGTTTCGCTCGGCATCTGGGACGAGTCGTTTTTCGTCGACTACGAACCCGACGGCGCGAACGCCGTGACCCTGGACGGTCACGCCGCGCCCACGTGCACGGTGAAGCCGTTTCAGGATCACGCGCATCCCATCTTCGACGGCCTCTACGTGCCGCAAGCCATGGCCCTGTCATGCTGAGCTTCGTGCGCGTTTCGCTTTGGGCCGTACTCGCGCTATGCGTGACCGTGCTCGCTGCAACGGTTGCGTTGCCCGCGCACGCGGCGCCTGCCGTCGACGTGTTCGGCCAGCCCCTGCACGCGGCCTCCGCCGCCGCCGCGCGGGACGACGCGGGCGCGTCGGCGGCCGATTCCGGTTCCGGTTCCGCGCCCGAATCCGTTGCCGCACCCGCCCCGCATCGCGCGATGCTCCTGCCGGAATTCGCGCGTGGCTGGCTCGCGACCGCGCTCATCTGGCAAGGCCGCCTCAACGCGCGTATCGCGGATGCCGCGCAGCAATTGCATCGCGATCCGGCGCCCGCAACGTGGCTCACGCTGATCGCCGTGGCGTTTGCCTATGGCGTGCTGCATGCGGTCGGGCCGGGGCACGGCAAGCTCGTGGCCGGCACGTATCTCGGCTCGCGCACGACGCGTGTGGCGCAGGCCATCGGTCTCGCGGGCTGGAGCGCCGCCGTGCAGGCGATGAGCGCGATTGTGCTCGTGTTCGCGGCGGCGTGGTTCGCGCGGGCGGGCATGACGAACGTGCTGTCCAACGCGGCTTCGCTGGACGTCGTCAGCTATCTGCTGCTCTGCGCGGCCGGCCTCTTCACGCTCTACACCACGTTCACGCGGCGCGACTGCTGCGTCGATCCGCGTACGCTCAAGCTCGTGCCCGAAGAACGCGATGCGGCGCCCGAACAACCCGCGTATCTCGGCGCGAAACTGCGGGTTCACACGCGCGCAGCGCGCGGCACGTTCACGGCCCGGCAGTCGAAATTCGCCGTGGTGGCGCAGATCCTGGCAACCGGTTTCGCTTCGGGCATCCGGCCGTGCGTGGGGTCGATTTTCGTGCTGGTGGCGGCGGTGGCCGCGCACGCGCCGTGGGTGGGCATCGCGGCGACCTTCGCGATTGCGGCGGGCGTGGCCGTGACGGTCTCGCTGTTCGGACTCGGCGCGATGGGCGTGAACCGCTTCGTCATGGGGCGCGGCATCCGCCTGCGCGCCCGGCTTCAGGCGACCCAGCGCGCCGTGGCCATCGTGGGCGCGCTCGCCATCGTGCTGTTCGGCGCCGTTCAAACCACGCTGATCCTTACCGGCTACGTGCAGCCCGCGCTGACTTGAACGGTGCGCGTCATTGCCCGCCGCACGAGAGATCGCCTTCCTCGCAATGCAGCTGCGCGGCGAGATGCTTCGTTTGCTGCTGCGTCAGGTCGTTGACGCATAGCGTGTAGACCATCGGATTCACGCTGCCCTGGCGCGTGCCCAGGGTGTCGAACTGGCATTGCGCGTCGCGCCACGCGACCCACGCGCGCTGCGCCTTGCGCAATTGCTCGCCGCCCGGCTTGCTGGTTTTGGCGAGCAGGGCGTTGTACGTGGTGTTCAACTGCTGATCCGATGCCTTGAGCTTCTGACCCGCGCAGGCGTTCATGGCCTGCTGGGTGGTGGCGGTCGTCATGCAATCGGATTGCGCGGACCAGGCCGGCGCGCTCAGGAACGCGAGCGCCGCGGCCGAAACGAGGGGGAAACGCATGGGACAACACTCCGGAAATGGGCGAAGGGATCGCGGGAGAGTCCGGTGCAGCAGACGGTGTACCCGCACGGGTTGAACCGGGGCGGCCCGACCTGGGCGGCCCGAAGCGGATGGCCCGACCTACGCGGCCCGACCTGCCTCCCTCGCGCCGCACGTCGCTAGCGCGAAGCCGCGCTGCCGCTGCCTTCACGCATCGGCGCCTTCTTTGCCGCCCCGAACATCGCCGATAACACCGCCGAAAGCAGCAGCGTCGCGCTGACGAAATACAGGCCGAGCGAATAGTCGCCGCTCAGGTCGCGCAGCTTGCCGATCACCATCGGCCCCAGGGTGCCGCCGATCAAACTGCCCATCGCGTTGATGAGCGCGATGCCCGCCGCCGCGGCCGAACCCGAGAGGAACTGCGTGGGCAGGCTCCACAGCGGCGGCTTGGCCGCGTTGATACCGAAGTTGGCGATCGAGAGCCCGAGGATCAGCACGACCGCGTGCGTCGCATAGCCCGCCATCAGCATGCCGATACCCGCGGCGAGACACGCGACGGCCACGTGCAGGCGACGCTCGCCGGTGCGGTCCGAATGGCGCGCCCACGCCACCATCGTGATGACCGCGAACAGGTTCGGCACCGCGTTCACGAGCCCGAGTTCGAAGTAGCCAAAACCGAAGCGGTGAATGATGAGCGGCGCCCAGATGCCGATGGCGTAGAGGCCCGTGGACGTGCCCGCGTAGACGAGCGCGAGCAGCAGGACGCGCCGGTCCTTGAACGCTTCCCACACGCGCGAGCGACCCTGGGTGACGCGCGCGTCGCGCTCGCGCTGCATTTCGCCGCTGAGCCACGCGCGTTCCTCGGCGGCGAGCCAGCGCGCCTGTTCGGGGCGATCGGTCAGGAAGAACAGCGCGACCACGCCGAGCAGGACCGTCGGTGCGCCTTCCACGAGAAAGAGCCACTGCCAGCCGTGCAATTGCGCGACGCCTTCGAGGTTCATGAGCGCACCCGAAATGGGCGAGCCAATCATGTTCGAGAGCGGCGCGGCCGTCATGAACATCGCGGTGACGAGCGCGCGGTGGCGCGCGGGAAACCAGAAGCTCAGGTAAAGAATCATGCCGGGGAAGAAGCCCGCTTCGGCGAGCCCCAGCAGGAAGCGCAGCGTGTAAAAGCTCGCGGGGCCGGTGGCGAACGCCGTTGCCGAAGAGAGCAGGCCCCACGTGAGCATCAGGAGCGCGATCCAGCGGCGCGCGCCCACGCGTTGCAGCGCGAGATTCGAGGGCATGCCGGCCACGATATAGCCGACGAAAAAGATCCCCGCGCCGAAGCCGAACATCGCCTGGGTCAGGCCGATGTCGTGATTCATCGTGAGACCGGCGAACCCCACGTTGGTGCGGTTCAGAAAGCTCAGGAAATACAGCACGATGATGAACGGCGTGATGCGCCGCGAGACCTTGCGAATGACGCGGCGTTCGAGCGCGGCGGGCGCGTCGGGATGGAGCGGAGTCTGGGTGGGGGGCATGATTGTCTCCTGCCGCTGCGCGCCGTGGCGCGTGCGGTCTTGTTTAGCATGGCGAAATAATCAGAAAGCGCGCCGGTGTCGACGGCGCGCACTCGCGACTACGGCTGCGGCATGGCGGGTTCGGACAGGGCAGCCCAATGCGCCTGCTGCGCGGGCAAATCGATCCGGCACCACGGGTTCGCGGCCCAGTGGCGCTGTTCGAAGGCGTCGATGGCGGCGGCGTCCTTCAAGGTCATGCCGACCATGTCGAGGCCTTCCACCAGCATCTGCTTCTGGCGCGCGGGCAATTCGAACGCATAGCGCACGCCCGAGGGCGATTCCACGTATTGACCTTCGATGTCGATGGCCAGTTGCTTGCTGCCGCCCTGCTCGATCTCGTGCACGAGCGCCTCGATCTGCGCGGGCGGCAGCACGACCAGCAACAGCCGGTTGTTGGCCGCGTTGAAGTAGAAGATCTCACCGTAGCTCGGCGCGATCACGGCTTCGAAACCGGCCTGCTGCAAGCCCCACACGGCATGTTCGCGGCTCGATCCGCAACCGAAGTTCGAACCGCCGATCAAAATCTTCGCGTCGCGATACGCCTCGCGGTTCAGCACGAACTGCTCGCGTGCGCGGCCCGCGGGATCGAAGCGCAGGTCGTAGAGCAGACCGCGCGCGAGGCCCGCCTTGTCGATGCCAAGCAGAAACTGCTTGGGCATGATCTGGTCGGTGTCCAGATTGTTGATGGGCAGCGGCGCGGCAACGCCGGTCACGGTCAGCGGCTTAGCCATGAGCGAACTCCTTGCGAATGTCGACGATACGTCCGGCGAGCGCGGCGGCGGCCGCCATGGCGGGACTCATCAGATGGGTTTGGCTGTCGCGGCCTTGACGGCCTTCGAAATTGCGGTTGGTCGTGGAGGCGCAGCGCTCGCCGGGCGCGAGCACGTCGTCGTTCATGGCGAGACACATGGAACAGCCCGGCTGCCGCCACTCGAAGCCCGCGTCGATCAACACTTGCGCAATGCCTTCGCGTTCCGCCTGGTCGCGCACCATGCCCGAGCCCGGCACGACCATCGCGCGCACCGTGGCGGCCACCTTGCGCCCGCGCACCACGTTCGCCACCGCGCGCAGATCCTCGATGCGCGCATTCGTGCACGAGCCGATGAACACGCGGTCGATCGGCGTGCCTTCGATCGCCGCGCCGGCGGGCAGCGCGATGTAGTCGAGCGCCTTTTGCAGCGTGGCGGCGTCGAGGCCCGTGCCGGCCGTGCCGGCGGGCAGATGGCCATCCACCGGAATCGCCTGGTCGGGGCTCGTGCCCCACGTTACGAAGGGCGCGACGGCGCTCGCGTCGAAGCGGTGTTCGACGTCGAACACCGCTTCCGGGTCCGAGTGCAATTGCTGCCACGCCGCGCAGGCGGCGTCGAGCGTGGCGGCGTCCAGGTCGCGTATCGTACGGCGCACGTAGTCGAGCGTCATGCGGTCGGGCGCGATCAGCGCGGCGCGCGCACCGGCCTCGACGGTCATGTTGCACAGGGTCATGCGCGCCTCGGCGCTCAGCGCGGCAATGGCTGCGCCCGCATATTCCACGGCGTAACCGCGCGCGCCCTGGGCGCCGATCGTCGCGATGATGCTCAGCACGAGATCCTTCGCCGTGGTGCCGGCGGCGAGCGTGCCGTCCACGGTGATGCGCATGGCTTTCGCCACGCGATACACGAGCGTTTGCGTGGCGAGCACGTGCTCGACCTCCGAGGTGCCGATGCCGAATCCGAGCGCGCCGAGCGCGCCATAGGTGGTCGTGTGGCTGTCGCCGCAGAGCACGACCATGCCGGGCCGGATCAGGCCGATCTCGGGCGCGACCACGTGCTCGATGCCTTGCATCGGATCGTCGATATCGAACAGATGAATCCCTTGCTCCACGCAGTTGCGCGTGAAGTTGGCCGCCTGGCGCGCCGCATCGACGATCTCGATGGTGCGCGCGGGTACCGGCACCGGGCGCGTGGGAATCACGTGATCGACCACGCCCATTTGCTGGCGCGGGCGGCGCACGCGCAACTGCTTCTCGCGCAGGCCCGTGAACGCTTGCGGGCTGGTGTATTCGTTCATGATGTGCAGATCGGCGTACAGCAGCACGTGATCGGCGTCGAGGGTCGAGACCGTATGCGAGTCGACCAGCTTTCGATAGAGCGTATGTGCGGACATGAGGTGGCTTTCGAGTCGGTGATTCACGGCGTCTGCTGGAGAAACGGCAGTACGCGTTCGAGCAGTAATTCGGGCGCTTCCTCGGGAATGTAGTGGCCGCAAGGCAATGCGCCGCCTTGTACCGCCGCGTTCCAGGCGCGCCATTCGCTTAGGGGTTCGAAGCATTGTTCGATCACGCCTTGTGCCCCCCACAGCGCGAGCATGTGACATGTCATGCGTTTGCCCGCCGCGAGATCGGCGCGGTCGTGTTCGAGATCGATCGTGATCGAGGCCCGGTAGTCCTCGCAGATGCCGTGCGCGGTGGCGGGGTCGGCGAGGCAGCGCAAGTACTCCGCGTAGGCCTCGGGCGCGAACGGCGCGAGTCCCGCGCTGCGCGCGCCGATGGTCTGCTTCAGGTACAGGTCGGGATCGGCGCGAATGAGCGTTTCCGGGAACGGCGCGGGGCGCACCAGAAAGAACCAGTGCCAATAGGCGCGCGCAAAGGCGAACGAAGTCTGCTCGTACATCGCGACGGTGGGGGCGACGTCGAGCGTGACGAGCCGCGTAACCGCCTCGGGGTGATCGATGGCCATGCGCGCGGCCACGCGGCCGCCGCGATCGTGACCGATCACGGAGAACGCGTCGAAGCCCAGCGCCTGCATCAACGCAACCTGATCGCGTGCCATGGTGCGCTTCGCGTAGTTGGCGTGATCGGCTTGCCCCGCGGGTTTGGCGCTGTCGCCGTAGCCGCGCAGGTCGGCGGCCACCACCGTGAAGTGCTCCGCGAGCGCGGGCGCCACCTTGTGCCAGATCGCATGGGTTTGCGGATGGCCGTGCAGCAGCAGGAGCGCAGGGCCGCGGCCGCCCTGGATCGCATGAATATGGACGTCGCCGACCTGCATCGACGCCTCCTTGAAACCTTCGAACATCGCTAACTCCGGTTGTCTCCTGAACGCGAATCGAGTCTAATTGATAACCAAATCGATTGGGTTTCCGCAAAGGCAATCCGGTCGTAACTTAAAGGAACAAATCAAGGGCACTGCGACGATGGATGGCTTTTCCGATCTGAATCTGTTCGCGCTGGTCGCGCGGCATCGCAACCTGGCGGCGGCGGCGCGCGAGATCGGCGTGACGCCGCCCGCGGTGAGCAAGCGGCTCGCGCAACTGGAGCGGCGCCTGGGCGTGCGCCTGATGAACCGCACCACGCGGCGCCTGAGCCTGACGCCGGAAGGCGAGCTGTATCTCGCGAACGGCTCGCGGATACTCGACGAGCTTTCGGAGCTGGAGCAACTCGTCGCGCGCGGCCGGGGCGAGCCCACCGGCATGCTGCGCGTGAACGCCTCGTTCGGATTCGGCCGCACGTATATCGCGCCGGCCATCTCGGCGTTCATCGCGCAGTATCCGGCCATGCAGATTCAGTTGCATCTCACCGACCGCCCGCTGAACTTGCAGGAAGAGGGCTTCGATCTGGGCATCCGCTTCGGCGAGGCGCCCGACGCGCGCGTCAATGCGCGCCTGCTGCTGCCGAACCGGCGCATGGCGTGCGCCGCGCCGGATTATCTGAAGCGCCACGGCGAACCCGCCGCGCCGCACGATCTCGCGCACCATACCTGCATCGTGTTGCGCGAGAACGAGTCGGCGTACGGCACGTGGCATTTTTCGCGCGGCAAGCGCACGGAAACGGTGAAGGTGAGCGGCGCGCTGTCGAGCAACGATGGCGGCGTCGCGCTGCAATGGGCGCTCGACGGGCGGGGTGTGGTCGTGCGCTCGGAGTGGGAAATTCGCCGGTATATCCAGAGCGGCGCACTGGTGCCGCTGCTCGGCGCGTGGACGCTGCCCAACGCCGACATCCACGCGATCTATCTCGAACGCCACCGGCTTTCCGCGAAGCTGCGCACCTTCATCGACTATCTGGGCGTATTCCTGCAAACGGCGTTTACGCACGACGCGCCCGCGAAACCGTGATGGCGTGTCGCGGGCGCGTCGTGCGTGCCGATCGGCCGATGAACGACCCGGCGCGCTATTCCGGGAAGTCGGCGCCGCACGTCAGCGCCTCGAGCGCTTCGAACGCCTTGCGTTGCGTGTCGAGGCGCGCCATCGCCAGCCGGTAGGCGTCGCGGCCCAACAGCAGGCGCAGCGGCGGCGACGGCATCGCGACGACCGCTTGCATCGCGGCGGCCGCGCGCGCGGGTCGCCGCGCTGCTTGCCCGAGGCGTCGCGGGTGGCCTGGCGGCGCGCGCCCGCCGTGGCCGCGTAGTCGTCGATGACCGTTTTCGACTCGATGATCGAACGGCCCGCCCAGTCGGTGCGAAACCCGCTCGGCTCGACGAGCGTGACCTTGATGCCGAGCGGCGCGACTTCCGCCGCGAGCGCTTCCGAAAAGCCTTCCACCGCGAACTTGCTGGCGTGGTAGTAGCCGGTCGCGCCGAACGCCACCAGACCGCCGATCGACGAAAGATTGAGGATGTGGCCGCTGCGCCGCGCGCGCATGCCGGGCAGCACGTGACGCGTGAGCGCGAAGAGGCCGAACACGTTGGTCTCGAACTGACGGCGGATTTCCTCGTCTTCGCCTTCCTCGATGGCCGCGACGTAACCGTAGCCCGCGTTGTTGACGAGCACGTCGATCTGGCCGAACGCGGCCTGCGCGGCTTCGGCGGTGGCGGCGATGCTCGCGCGCTCCGTGAGATCGAGTGTGAGCGCGCGTGCGCGGTCGGGGTATTGCGCCTGCAGATCGGCCAGGCTCGCCGGGTCGCGCGCCGTCATGACGACGCGCTGTCCCGAGGCGAGCACCTGCTTCGCCAGTTCACGGCCGAGGCCGCTCGAACACCCAGTGATGAACCAGACTGTGTCGCTCATGGTGGTTTTCTCCTTTGTTTGAAAATAGCGATACGCGCGCTTCGCAAGCGTGCGTCGAATCGTTCGGATGACTAAAGATAGCGTTGTGACGCTAGCGTGAGGGGTGCGCGAAAGCTCAGCGCGTGCGCACGGGCCGCACGACGATCTCGTTGGTATCGACGTCGGCGGGCTGCGTGATGGCGTGCAGCACCGCGCGGCCGATGGCGTCCGGCTGAATGCTGATTTGCCGGTACGTGCGCATCAGGTCGGCGGCGGCGGGGTCGGTGATGGTGTGCGCCAACTCCGATTCCACCACGCCCGGATACACGCAGGTCACCCGCAGCGTGTCGTTCTCCTGGCGCAGGCCGTCCGAGATGGCGCGCACGGCGTATTTGGTGGCGCAATACACGGCGGCGGTGGGCGAGACGCTCAGGCCGCCTATCGACGAAATATTCACGATATGTCCGTGCCCTTGCGCTTCCATCACGGGCAAAACCGCCGCGATGCCGTGCAGCACGCCGCGAATGTTCACGTCGATCATGCGGTCCCACTCGTCGAGCTTGAGCGAGCGCATGAGCGAGAGCGGCATCACGCCCGCGTTGTTTACGAGCACGTCGACGCGGCCGTAGGTCTCGCGCGCGAACGCCACGAAGTCGACCAGTGACTCGCGCTGCGTGACGTCGAGCGCCCGATACACGACCTGCGCGCCGGTTTCGCGCAACTCGTTCGCCAGCGCGTGCAGGCGGTCGGTGCGGCGCGCGCCCAGCACGAGCCGCGCGCCCGCCGCCGCCGCGACCCGCGCGATGCCCTCGCCGATGCCGGCGGACGCGCCGGTAATCAGGATCGTTTTGTCGGTACGTGCGGTTTGAGTGTCCATCGGGAAGTCCTTGTCGAATGAAGTGGAGGCAAACGGATACGTGGACATTACGCGGTGGAACTGGGAAGATCGAGAGGGTTGAGTTATATGGGCTGGTAAGCCTAAATTTCCAATGACCGATTTTTTCGATGGCATGGACGTGTTCATGGCCGTGGCGGAGACGCTCAGCTTCCGGCGCGCGGGCGAGCGGCTGGGCGTGACGCGCCCGGCGGTGAGTCAGGCCGTGGCCCGGCTGGAGGCGCGCGTGGGCGTGCCGCTGTTTCAGCGCACCACGCGAACCGTGCGCCTGACGGTGGCGGGCGAGCGGCTGTTCGCTTCGCTGGCGCCCGCGCGCGCGACGCTGGTGGAAACGCTCACGGCGATCGGCGACGAACAGGGCGAGCCGCGCGGCACGATCCGCCTCGTGGTGTCGTCGATCGCCGAAAGCGTGATGCGCGGGGAGTCGCTGGCGCGCTTCATCGAGCGGCATCCGGGGATCGCGCTCGACGTGTTCGTCACCGACGACGAATTCGACATCTTCCGCGAAGGCTACGACGCGGGCGTGCGGCTCGGCGAGGTGATCGAGGCCGACATGATCGCCGTGCCGGTCTCGCGGCCGCAGCGGCAAATCGCGGTGGCCGCGCCGCACTATTGCGCGCGGCGCGGCACGCCCGCGCATCCGCGCGAGTTGCCCGAGTTCGATTGCATCGGCTGGCGGCCCGCGCCCGATACCGCGCCGTACCGCTGGGAGTTCGCGGAGTCGGGGCGGCCGTTCGACGTTGCCGTGCAGCCGCGCACCACCACCAACGACATGCGCGTGATGATCCACACCGCCGTGGCGGGCGCGGGCATCACCTTCGGCATGGCGGAGACCTTCGCGCCCTGGCTCGCGCGCGGCGAGCTGGTCACGGTGCTCGACGCGTTCTGTCCCGTCATCCCCGGCTTTTATCTGTATTTTCCGGGCGGCAACAAGGTGTCGGCGAAGCTGCGCGCCCTGATCGACTGCCTGCGGCTTCCGGCGAGCGCCTGAGCCTGGGTGCCTTGCGCCTTGGCGCCGAGGCGCGTGCGCGGTCCGCTGGTCCGGGTTCGCAGCGGCCGCCGTTTCGTTTGCTTCCGCATGCGTTCGTGCGCACGCGCGCGGGATCGCGTCGACCTGCCAGGCTCGGTACGGGCTTTGCGGGGAACCTCCGCGATTTCCGGCTCGTTGCGTTGTCCACGAATCTGACTACCACTCGCTGCGGAGGTATCGACACGATGAGAGAGACGCCCATTCTGCCGTTCCCACGGTTCATCATCATTCGCGCGCGGGCGCGCCGTGCCTGGCGGCCGGTGACCGCGCTGCTGTCCTGCGGTTGCGTGGCGCTGGCCGGGTGCGGCGGCGGCGGATCGTCGGGCAACCCCGGGTCGACGGCAGCGAAGGTCGCGATCCAGCCGATGAGCACGGGCTACTTTTCGGACCCCTATCCGATTCACACCGTGACGCCGAACAGCGCCTCCACGGTTCCGGCGTTCTCGGGCACGACGAAGCAACTGCTGACCTGCGCGGGCTCGCTGCAACCGAACTGCTTCACGGGCACGGCGATGACGATCGACGGCAGCGCGTTCGCAGCGCAGGCCACGGCGGCCGGGACCTCGATCAGCGGCTTCGAAAATCTGAACGTGTACCAGGACAGTAGCGGCGCGTGGCAGATGGCGGTGACGGCGCATATCGCGGGTCCTTCGACCAACCCGCCGAACCAGCGGAGCTGGAACGTGATCCTGCATGCGAGCCCGGGCCCGGCCAATCCCTCCACGGGCATCCCGACCGCCTGGGTCGCCGACGCCGTGCTGAAAGGGAAGATCGGCGCGTGGGGCCAGGCGAACTACGACGGCAAGTACGTTGAGGATTCGGGCACGCTGTATCTCGTGTACAGCGGTGTGATGGCCGATCAAACCAACGGCATCATGGCGCAGGCCATGCAATCGGCCACCGTGGCGGCCAGCAGCGCGCCGGTGCCGTTGCTGGGCGACGAAACCAGCAATGGCGGCTACAACTCGGAGTTGTTCTACGGGCTCGGTTCGGGCAAGACGTACAAGCAGATCGAAACGGGCAACATCACGAAAGTGCAGGGCAAGTACGTGATGACGTATTCGGTGGGCGGCTACAACCAGCCCGATTACAAGGCGGGGATTGCCTGGTCGGATCACTTCCTGCCCACCACCGCGGGCGCGTATTACAAGCGCGCGCAGAAGCTGGATACGGCGGGTGTCTGGGGCCAGCCGAACCATGCGGAAGTGGCGTATCTGCTGCAGTCGCAGGAAGCGCAGTGGCCGAATTACGTGGCCGACCAGGTGCTGGCGCCGGGCGTGCCGTCCATTGTGAGCGATACGGGCGGGCAGACCTATCTGGTCTTCGCGGGCTATGCGCCTTCGGATGCGCCCACTCAGGACGGGCTGTACATCGGCTCGCATCGTCGGCCGTATTACGTGCGGCTGAACGTGCAGATTCCGCCCAACGCCACGGTCGATGGAACCGCCGCGCAGGATTTGACGAATTGGGTCCAGCCGGTCACGAGCCCGTGACGGCGCACGGACCGGCGCGGTTCGGCGCATCACCGGGCGAGCGGGCTGCGTCGAACGCGCAGGCCGCCGGGTCGCGCCGCCGATGCGCTGGCTAGATGCGGTCGGCCAGACGCGGTCGGCTAGACGCGGTCGGCTAGACGCGGTCGGCTAGACGCGGTCGGCCAGATGCGGGCCGCGAAGGCCTGAGGCAGAATAGGCGCGAAAGCCCGCGTGATCGTCCCTACCAAGGCGGCTGCGCGGCGCCCGTCCAGTCCCACATAGGGAGATGCGCCATGAAACGTCTGCCGGGAGGTCGTCGCACGCACGTCGTGTGGGTGCTGCTGCTAGCGGGATGTACCGTGGGCGGCGTGTCGCAAAGCGGGCCATACAGCGGACCGCCCGGCGGGCCGCATCTGAGCCCGACCGAGTGCCGCGATCTGACTGCGCTCAGAAGCCAGGCGCCGCCCACCATGGCGGAACACCAGAGCGAACTCGGGGCGCTGAGGAAGGCGGGTTACGACCCGTCGCCGTGGGCCGACGACCCTTACTATCCCGACGATCTGCAGGCGGCGCAGCGCCTCGTGGACTACTGGTTCCAGACGGAATGTCCGCGATTGCAGTCGCAGTGAGCGATCGCGCGAAAAAAGAGGCGTCGGGCAGGCCGGCGTCCTTCAATGCGCCCTTTAATGTGCCCTTCAATGCGCGCGTCAAAACGCGCGTTAAAACCCAATAGGGCGAAGTCTCTAAATCGAGGCACGTGTCTAAAGTTCGCGGGTCGTCTGCCGAAAATTCCAGCATGACGCATGAACGATTCACACTCCCCAAAGACGATCCCATCTGGGCCGAAGCCCGGGCGCTCGAGGCCAGTATCCGCGTGATCCGGCGCGCCCAGGGCAAGCGCAATCCGCAAGACCTGGAGGCCGGCAGCTCCGCATGGCTCGAAGCGATGGAAGATTTCGCGCACGATGTCGCGCGTGTCGTCGCGCAATACCCGAACGCATCGGCTCAGGACGACGACAGCGAATTGCACGGCGCGGGCGCGGCTGGCTAGGTGCGGCTGGCTAGGTGCGGCCGGCAAGGTGCGGCCGGCAAGGCGGCGAGCGGGTCCGCTCGCCCGGAAGGCCTAGGCCGGTCCGGCCTGGCGCCGCGCAGCACCTCGCGCGGGAAGCCGAAACGGCGTAATAACGCGTCCCGAAGCCCGTGCGGGCCCCGGCCGCGTGCGGTCATCAGAAGTCGCTCGTGACCGAGAACCATGCCGTGCGCGGCGCGGCCTGTGTCAGGTAACCGCCAAGCGACGACGACCAGTACGAGCGATTCGCGAGATTGGTCACCATCACCTTGAAGCTCGTGTCGTGGCCCGCCACCTTGGTTTCGTAGCGCGCGCCCACGTCGAAGCGCGTCCACGAAGGCACCTGCAACGTGTTCGCCTGATCGAGGTACTGCGTGCTCGTCCAGAGCGCGCGGCCCATCAGCGTGAGGCCGGCGAGTTGCGGCACGTCGTATTCGACGTTCGCGTTCACGCTCCATGCGGGCACGCCGATCGGACGATTGCCGTCCGTCGCGCCGCCCGCCGTGTCCTCGAGCTTCGCGTTGATGTACGACACGCCGCCGATCAGGCGCACGCCCTTGAGCGGTTCGCCGTACATCGAGAATTCCACGCCGCGGTGTTGCTGAATGCCGTCCGCGCCATAGATGTTCGTGACCGCGTTCGTGTAGGCGACCTGCTGGCGGATCTGATAGATCGCGAGCGCCGCGCCGTAGTGGTTCGCGTCGTACTTCACGCCGGCTTCGTACTGCTTGGCGCGGAACGGGGCGATCACGGCGCCGGAGTTGGCCGCCGTGGTCGGCGCGGTGCCGCCCTCGACGAGGCTTTCCGCGCGATTCGCGTAGACCGACAGGTTCGGCTGGATCTTGTAGACGAGGCCGACGATCGGCGTCGTCGCCGAGTCGGAGTACGCCGCGTTCTGCACTTCCGTGCCGTACGCGTAACCGTTCTGGAGAAGGTCCTGATGGCGGGCGCCGATCGTGAACAGCACGCGGTCATTGAAGAGACCCAGCGTGTCCGACACGACGAAGCTGCGCATCAGCGCGACGCTGGTCAGGCCCGGATCGGCGAAGTTGCCGGTGGCCGGTGCCGTCGGTTGGGCCACGCGCGGCGTGTCGTAGAGGCTCGTGGAGAAGCCCGAGCTGAAGCCGTACGCGTTGTAGCCCGCAACGCGGTTGATCTGCCAGCCCGCGTTGAACTGGTGCGAGACCGGACCGGTGTCGAACTTGCCGCGCACGCCCACCTGCGCCGAGATGGCGTTTTCCTTGTGGATCGACGGGAACGCGTAGGCCGTGCCCGCGCCGTTGAAGTCGTAGATGCTCGAGGTGGTGCTGTTCTCGCTCGTGTGGCGCGAACCCACACCCGCGTAGAAGGTCCAGTTGCGCGTGATGTCGTACTCGCCGCGCAGCATGCCGATGGTGTCTTCGGTCTGGTAATACGCCCACGGCTGCGCGTAGTTGTAGCTGGCCGAAGGCGTGGCCGGCAGTACGGTGCCCGACTCGAACACCACCGGGCGGTTCTGCGCCTGATGTTCCTTCTGATACAGGAAGTCGGCATACAGGCGCAGCTTGTCGCCGCGATAGTCGAGCGAAACAGCCGTTTGCTGCGAGTGATCGACTTCGTTCTGGATCGCCGCGTCGCCGCCTTCGACCGTCTGATTCACGCGAATGCCGAACTGGTCGTTGCTGCCGAAACGGCGGCCCACGTCGACCCGCGTGCCGATCTCGCCCGACGCGCTGCCTTCCACCGTCACGCGCGTGAGCGGTTTGTCGTCGGCGACCTTGGTCTGGATGTTGATGTCGCCGCCCACGCCGGAACCGCCGGGCGCCGCGCCGTTCACGAACGCCGTCGCGCCCTTGAAGATGTCCACGCGTTCGATCGCGCCCGTGCCCACCATCTGGCGCGGCGTGAGGCCGTACATGCCGTTCAGGGCGACGTCGTCGGAATACACCTCGAAGCCGCGAATGATGTAGGTCTCGGCGATCGTGCCGTAGCCCAGCGCGGTGCGCACGGCGGGGTCGTTGGCGACCACGTCCGCGATCGTGTGCGCCTGCTGATCCTGAATCAGCTTCGAGGTGTAGCTCGTGACCGAAAACGGCACGTCGATCAACTTCTGCTGGCCCAGCACGCCGATCTGCGCGCCGCTCGCCGTCTGGCCGCCCGCGTGGGCCGGGGCGAGATCGCCCGGCAACTGCTCGCGCGCGCCCTGAACCTTGACCGCGGGAAGCACCGAAGCCGCCGCACCGTTCGTATCGCCCGCGCCGGTTTGCGCGTCCGCGGCGAAGGCGCCGTTCGACAGGCCGGCGAGGCAGACCGCGGTAATCGGGAAAATCTGCCGGATGACGGCGGTGAGCGGCGACAGGCGGAGCGCCGAAGCGGAACGGTTAGCGGTTCGATTCATATGAAGGGCGGCGTGTGGAAGCGTTGATCTATGGTGCATGAACGGCCGCTATGATACATGTAAATGAGAATGATTCTGGTTTTGACTCGCAACGCGACCGCAAAAACAACAGTCGCGATTCCGGTCGTCGCCACGCGGTAAAAATTGCGGCGTGCGGGTCGAACGATGTTTTGTCACCGGTTTCGGGCACGATCGCACACTGACGTAAGAACACGTAATCATCAGAAGAAAGCTTCAAAAAACGGGCAAACGTTTGCACAGGCTTGCGCAGCAAAGGGAATCTTGAAGTTTTTCGGCTGGCTGCCGTAAACTCGGTCGCGGGCCGGGTGGGCCGCCGGTTCCGGCATCCAGACGGCGGCGGCCGTTCGCGCAACGCGCACCCGCTGCCACGCCCGGTTTTCATTCGCCTAACAAAAGTCGTTCATGCTGGCAGCGTCGCCGGTCCTCGCCGAGTCCTGCCCCGCGTCCTTCCCCGAATCGTCCGAATTCGCGCGTGAGCCATCGCGCGCGTCCGGTGCGTTGGCGTTCGGTCCGGCGAGCGGGCATTCGGCTGAAATGGAGAGTTCCCTGTAATGAGCGTGTTCGGCTGCATCGTGTACCACCACAATCTGTGGCTGGTCCTGCTCGCGGTGATGATCTGCGGCGCCGGTTCGTGGGTCACCGCGCGCCTCGTGCTGCGCGCGTTCGCCACGCAGGGCATGCAGCGCGTGGGCTGGCAGTTTCTGACCGCCGTGGTGGCCGCCGCCGACATCTGGTGCACGCACTTCGTCGCCATGCTCGGCTTCGAACCCGGCGTGCCCGTGGCCTTCGACCCGGTCATGACCATCGCCTCGCTGCTGATCGCGCTGGTGGGCGGCTTCGCCGGTTTCGTCGTGGCGACGAGCCGCATCATGCGCGCGGCCCCCGCGCTGGGCGGCGCGATCGTCGGGCTCGCCATCGCGCTCATGCATTACACGGGCATGCTCGCGTATCGCGTGGAAGGCATCGTGAGCTGGAATCGCGGCTGGCTGGTCACGTCGATCGTGTTCTCGGTGCTCTTCAGCGCGCTCGCGCTCCAGCGCGCCCATGTGGCGCACGCGCGCGCGGAGCGCGGGCCGTCCATCGGCGGCCTGGCCGACCGCAAGTCGGCGCACGCGGCGGTGCCGCTGATCGCGGGCATTCTCGCGTTCGCGATCGCTTCGCTGCACTTCATCGGCATGACGGCATTCCAGGTCGAGCCGCTGGCGCTTGCCGGCGACTTCACGAATCCGGCCGCGCTGCACGCGCTCGCGCTGGCCGTGGCGAGCATGGCGCTCGTGATCGCGGGCGCGGGTTGCGTGAGCTATCTGCTCGACGACAGCGTGCGCGCCGAGTCGGTCGAGCATTTGCGTACCATGGCGATGAGCGACATGCTCACGGGCCTGCCGAACCGCGCGAGCTTCAACGCGCGCATCGACGCCGAACTCGCCCGCACCGACGACCCGCGCCAGCTCGCGCTGATCGGTATCGACCTGAACCGCTTCAAGGAAATCAACGACCTGCACGGTCATCATGCTGGCGACGAAGTACTGCGCATTCTCGCGCGGCGCCTGCAAAGCCTCGTGCGCGAAGACGAGTTCGTAGCGCGCGTGGGCGGCGACGAATTCGTGGCCATGCAGCGCTTCGCCACGCGCGAGGCGCTGGCGGATCTGCTCACGCGGCTCGAAACGGCGCTGTATCGCCCGGTTCGTTACGACGACGCCGAAGTGACCGCGGGCGCGAGCCTCGGCGTGGCGATCTATCCCGACGACGCCACCAGCAAGACCGTGCTGATCAACAACGCCGACCTCGCGATGTATCGCGCGAAAGCCGACCTCACGCATGCGGTGTGCTTCTACGAGCCCGCCATGGACGAGATCGCGCGGGCGCGCCGCTCGCTCGCGGCCGACCTGCGCGAGGCGCTCGCGCGCGGCCAGTTGAGCGTCTATTACCAGGTGCAGACGTCGATCTCGACCAACGGCATTTGCGGCTACGAGGCGCTGCTGCGCTGGGAGCATCCGCGCCACGGCTTCATTTCGCCCGCGGAGTTCATTCCGATCGCGGAAGAAAACGGCCTGATTCTCAGCATCGGCGCATGGGTGCTGCGCGAGGCCTGCCTGCGCGCCGTTTCGTGGAAGCCGCCGTACAAGGTGGCCGTGAATCTTTCGGCGGTGCAGTTCGCGCACGCCGACTTGCCCAAGCTCGTGGAAACCACGCTGGCCGAAACCGGTCTCGCGCCCGAGCGGCTCGAACTGGAGCTGACCGAATCGACGATTTTCGCCGATCGCGAGCGCTCGCTCGCCGTGCTCCAGCGTATCAAGGCGCTGGGCGTGAACATCGCGCTCGACGATTTCGGCACGGGTTATTCGTCGCTCGACACGCTGCGCTCGTTTCCGTTCGACAAGATCAAGCTCGACCGCTCGTTCGTGAGCGATGCCGAGTCGAACCGGCAGACCACGGCGATCATTCGCGCGGTGCTCGCGCTCGGCAAGAGCCTGGAGATTCCGGTGCTCGCGGAAGGCATCGAAACCCAGGACCAGCTCGCGCTGCTCGCCGAGGAAGGCTGCGACGAAGTGCAGGGCTTCCTGCTCGGCCGCCCGGCGCCGCTCGACCAGATCGTCGCGAGCGGGCAGCTCACGATCGCGGGCGAGGCGGTGGGCGCGGCTGCGAGCTGAGCGGCCGAACCGCTGTGATCACGCGCTGTCCCCAGCGGCCAGCGCGAACCCTTCGTCGACCCAACCCGTCACGCCGCCGATCATCACCTTGACCGGGCGGCCCAACTGCGCGAGGCGGATCGCGCCGCGCGTGGCGCCGTTGCAGTGCGGGCCCGCGCAATAGGTCACGAAGCGCGCGTTGGCGGGGAAGGCCGCGAGCTTCGACGCCACGATCTTGCCGTGCGGCAGATTGATCGCGCCGGGCACGTGGCCTTGCGCGTAGAGCGCCGGGCTGCGCACGTCGAGCAGCACGAAGCCGGGGCTTTCGCGGTCGGCCAGCGCGAGCGCGGCATGCACGTCGGAGCAATCGGTTTCGAAGCGCAACGACGCGCTGAAATGCGCGAGCGCGTCGGCGCTTTCCGCGGCGGGCACGGCGAATACGGTGGACATCGGCTGTTCTCCGGTGAATGTCGATAGCGTCCATTCTGCGAATTCGCACCGCCGCGCGACAGTGGCGCGATAGTCAATCTCCGGTAACATTGCGCCATGAACGCCTCCCGTGCCCATCTCGTCGTCGCGCTCGCCTACGATCGGCTGTGCACGTTCGAATTCGGCTGCGTGACCGAATTCTTCGCGCTCGAGCGCCCCGAACTCGACATCGACTGGTATCGCTTCGCCGTGTGCGCCGACGAACGCGGCCCGTTGCGCGCGGCGGGTGGCATCACCGTGCAGGCCGGCTACACGCTCGCGATGCTCGACCGCGCGCAGACCATCGTCATTCCCGGCTGGCGCGACGCCGACGAAACGCCGCCCGAGGCGATCCTCCGGAAGTTGCGCGCGGCGTACGAGCGCGGCGCGCGGCTCTGCTCGATCTGCTCGGGCGTGTTCGTGCTCGCGGCCGCGGGCGTGCTCGACGGCAAGCGCGTCACCACGCACTGGCGTTATGCGGAACGGTTGGCGCAACGCTATCCGCGTGTGCACGTGGAGCCGCAGTCTCTCTATGTCGACGAAGGCCAGATTCTTACCTCGGCCGGCTCGGCGGCGGGGCTCGACATGTTGCTGCATCTCGTGCGCCTCGATCACGGCGCCGCCGTCGCCAATCGCGTGGCGCAACGGCTCGTCATCGCGCCGCATCGCGAGGGCGGTCAGGCGCAATTCGTGCCGCGCCCGATGCCGCCCGACGAGGCGAGCCGACTCGCCCGGCTGATGGACTGGGTGCGCGCGAACCCGCGCCGCGCGCATAGCGTGGCGTCGTTGGCCGAGCGGGCGGCCATGAGCCCGCGCACGTTGCAACGGCAGTTTCTCGAGGCCACCGGCATGGGGCCGTACGAATGGGTCGTGCGCGAGCGCGTGAACGTGGCGCGCGATCTGCTGGAGTCGCGTCCGCGTCTCGCGCTGGCGCGCGTGGCCGAACTGGCGGGCTTCGGTTCCGAGGAGTCGATGCGCCGGCATTTCCGGCGTATCGCGCTGACGAGTCCGGCGGCGTATCGAGCGCAATTCGGGGCACAATTCGGGGCGCAATTCGGGGCGCAATTCGGAGAAAAATTCGGGGAAAAATTCGCAGCGAAGACCGGCTGAGGCGGCGGCACGTAACGCGGCAGAGCCGCGCCTCGATTCGCGTTGGCCCCAGGGCAAACCCTTGCCATTCGTGTTAGCATGCGCGCTTCCGTCCGTCAGACAAACCACGCGCGCGCGTAGGCGCGTGACCCGCTGGTGGGCGCCGCCGGGCCTTGAAAATCCGCAGAAGCCCGTCTCGCTGCGGTTTTGCGCCCCGTCCCCCATTCCCGTTGTTCTCGAGTTCCGTTTCGCGTCGCGCGCGCGGCGGGCGGGGGTGGCCGCGACGTTTTTCGACAACCAGCCGCCATCCCGACCGTTTCATGGAATCCGCTCACACCGGCGTCAGCCGCACCGCTTTCCTGCGCAGCGAACTGCTCGCGGGCCTCACGTCGTCGTTCGCGCTCGTGCCCGAATGCATCGCCTTCGCGCTCGTCGCGGGCGTCAATCCGCTCGCGGGCCTCTACGGCGCGTTCTTCATCTGCACGCTCACAGCGCTGTTCGGTGGCCGCCCCGGCATGATCTCGGGCGCGGCGGGCTCGATGGCCGTGGTGATCGTCGCGCTCGTCGTGCAGCACGGCCCGCAGTATCTGTTCGCCACGGTCTTGCTCAGCGGCCTCGTGATGGTGCTGTTCGGCGCGCTGCGGCTCGGCAAGCTGATCCGCATGGTGCCGCATCCGGTCATGCTCGGCTTCGTCAACGGTCTCGCGATCATCATCGCGCGCGCGCAGTTCGAGCACTTCAAGGTGCCCGGCGCGCAGGGGCCGCAATGGCTGCACGGCGCCGCGCTCTTGCTGATGGCCGGTCTCGTCGCGCTGACGATGGCGATCGTGTTCCTGCTGCCGCGTCTCACCAAGGCGGCGCCGCCCGCGCTGGTGGCGATCGTTGGCGTGGGCGTGGCCGCGCAGTTGCTGCATCTGCCCGTGCGTACGCTCGGCGACATGGCGCACATCGCGGGCGGTCTGCCGACCTTCGCGCTGCCCGCCGTGCCGTTCGATCTCGCCACGCTCAGGATCGTCGCGCCGTACGCGGTGCTCATGGCGATGGTGGGCCTGCTCGAAACGCTGCTGACGCTCAACCTCACCGACGAAGTGACCGCCACGCGCGGCCAGCCCAACCGCGAATGCGTCGCGCTTGGCGTGGCCAACGTGGCCTCGGGTTTGTTCGGCGCGATGGGTGGTTGCGCGATGATCGGCCAGACGGTCATCAACCTCGGCTCGGGCGGCCGCGCGCGGATTTCGGGCGTGACGAGCGGCGTGATGATCCTGCTCTACATCCTGTTCCTCTCGCCGCTGATCGAGCGCATTCCGCTCGCGGCGCTGGTGGGCGTGATGTTCGTCGTGGCGGCGCAGACCTTCGCTTGGGGTTCGCTGCGCGTGCTGCACAAGGTGCCGCGCAACGACGCCGTGGTGATCGTCGCGGTCACGGTCATCACCGTGTGTACGGATCTGGCCACGGCGGTGCTGTGCGGCATCGTCATCGCCTCGCTGAATTTCGCCTGGCAGCACGCGCGCGAATTCCGCTGCGACACCCGCGACAGCGCCGACGGCGCGCGCACCTACGTGCCGCACGGCACGCTGTTCTTCGCTTCGGCCGCGCATTTCCAGACCTTGTTCGATCCCGCGAACGATCCCGTCGAAGTGACGATCGACTGCGCGCATCTGCACGTGGCCGACCACTCGGCCATTGCCGCGTTCGAAGGCGTGCAGCAACGCTACGAGCGCGCGGGCAAGCACGTGGTGTTCGTGCATCTGTCGAAGCGTTGCAGCGCGTTGCTGGCGCGCGCGGACTTCGCGGTGAAGGTGCCGACCTAGGCCGGGTTTTCGCCGATGGCAATCGCGGGCTCGCGGCCCGCTTCGCGAGCGCGCTCGCCGTCCGTTCGCCGCTGCGTTACAGCGACTGAAACGCGAACAGGATCATCGCGACGATCGAAGCGAAGAAGATCGTCGCGCCGATCGTGCGGCGGCGATTGAGCTCCGTCCACAGAATCACGCCGGTAATCGAAAGCAGCACGAGACTGCCGGCGATCGAATCCGCGAGCAGGATCCAGCCCGCCGTCGTGCCGTTCGCGCGATGCAGCGCTTCGAGCACCGCGATCAGACCTTGTTCGCGACGCTCCACGGCAACGAAGGTGCCGCCCTTCCAGTATTCGGCATCCACCAGATATTTCGGCGAAGCGAAGCGCGCGGTCCAGCGTTCGGGCTGCATCACCGACTGATCGCCCCAGCTCACGGCCTGCGCCGGTTCGCGCGCGACGCGGGCGGCGCGCCGGTCGAGTTTCATTTCGCGCTGGACCCATTGCGCCAGCTCGCGCGGGTTGTGCAACGTGGCGGCGTCCACCGGCAACTGCACCCTGGACACCACCGGCGCGCCGCCGGCCTGGATCTTCATCACGGCGCGGTGATTCTGCAAGAAGCCCGTTACGCCGAACAGCAAGCCGAGCACCGCGCCCCACAGGCCCACCCAGCCGTGGATCTTGCGCAGCCATTTGAGAAACTGACTCCGGCGCGAGCGGTTGCCTTTGGGGCGTGACGCGGTGTTAGCGTCGCGCTCGCGCACGGGTTCGGTCGACAAGTCCATCATTTCGATTCGTCCGGTTGGCGATTACCGCGGCGCGCGGCGTTGCACGGGTTCGGCCGGAGCGGAAAGCGCCCAGTCGAAGGCGGCGTCGAACAGCGTCTGGCCGTCGGCGCTGAGTTTTTCGAAGCTGCGATTGCCGAGGAAGAGCGCAACGCGGCGCGCGGGCGCGATGAAGTCGTAGTCCATCGTCGCGCCTTTCTCGTACGCGAATTCCACGGCGTGGGTGGGTTCGCCCGGCACCGTGGCGATTACCGTGGCGGCGGGCGCGGGCTTGCCCCAGCCCATCTGGTCGTCGCGCGGGTAGACCCAGCGCTTGCCTGCGGGCACGCCGCCCGCGAGCGCGCTCGGTGCGTTCACGATATCGACGTAATGCTCTTTCTCGATCTCGCCGCAATCGTCGCCTTTCTTCTGGCCGGTAAAGCGCAGCGAATCGAATAGATCGGACTCCCAGGTGAGGAGCGGCACCGGCACGTCGCGAAACGCCGTGCCGACCATGTCGCGCGCGCTCACCACCGAAGAGATGACCACGAGATCGTAGCCCTTGGCGGCGCTGGCATCGGTGGTTTCGTCGACCATGGTCACGGCCATGCCGCGCGCGGTCAGACGCGCGACCACCTTGTCGTCCTCCTCGCGATCGCGATGCGCGAGGCGCGTCACGTAGAGCACTTTCTTGTGCAGCGTCGTGGCGTTGGATGCGGGCGCAACGGTTTCGCTCGCGGCGGCGTGCGCGGGCAGGGCGGCCCCGCCCCACAGCGCACAGGAAGTCAGGACGGCAAGCGCGCAACGCGTCATGCCCGAAAGATACAGTGTGTTCATAGGTCGTGTGTGCGGTGGAACCGATTAGAAGTCGAACGTGGAGGTGAGAATGAAGGTGCGCTCCAGTCCGATGCCCAATTGACTCGATCCGGCCGAAGCCCAGTAATGTTTGTTGAACGCGTTTTCGACGTTGAGCTGGAAACTCGCATGCTTGCCGAAGAGTTGCGTGTCGTAGCGCGCGCCGGCGGTAAACAGCGTATAGCCGGGGATGTACGCCTGATTCGCGTCGTTGATCGGCCGCGAGCCCACGAAATACGCGCCGCCGTTGATCGAGAAGCCCGCGAGTTGCGGCACGCGGTAGTTGAGGAACACGCTGCCGGTGTAGCGCGGCGTGTTTTCCGGCGTTTTGCCCAGCGTGGTCGCGTCCGTGCTGTCCACGAGTTTGGCGTTGAGCCACATGGCGGTCGTGACGATCGACAGGTCGCGTGTGATATCGCCCTGGTAGGAGAATTCCACGCCGCGATAACGGCCGTTGCCGTCGAGCGCGTAGACGTTGTCGGCATTCAGGCTGGCGGACGGCTGGCGGATCTGGAACAGCGCGACCGAAAAAACGCTGTCATTGCTGAAGCGATGACGCAAGCCCACTTCTTCCTGGCGACTCACCGCGGCGGGCAGCGCCTGATACGCGTTCGCCGCGGTCGCGGGCGCCGTACCGGCCGATTCGAGCCCTTCGATATAGCTCGCGTACACGCTCGATTGCGGCGTGAGCTTGAACAGAAGGCTCGCCGTGGGCGACGTGTGATGCACGTCCTGCGTCGCGGTGAACGCCTGGGTTTGATGGAAGTCGGAGTAACGCACGCCCGGCGTGAATTGCAGGCGCGAAGTCAGATCGATGCGGTCGAACACATAGGCGCCCGCGTTCGACGAGTGCTGCGCGTAGAACGCTTTCGAACCGGCCGCCGTCAAATTCGTGATGCTGACGGGGTTATACAGATTCTGCGTCGCGGTGTAGTAATACGTCGTGAAGTTGGGCTGGAATTGCCACGTTTGCGACACGCCGAAGGTTAGATCGTGATGAATCGAGCCCGTGTCGAAGAGGCCGTTCGCCTCGGCGCGCACGACCTTGCTTTCGTAGAACTGACCGTTCTGCTTGCTGCCTTGCAGCGTGCCGGTGCCCGTGTTCACGTTGTACTTCTGCATGATCCAGAGCCAACGGTCGCGCTGCGTGATCGACTGGCCCACCGACACGTTCGCGCTCCAGTTGTCGTTGAACAGATAGTCCGCGCGGAACAACTGACTCATCGCGGTCGCGTTGGTCTTCTTGTCGTTCGGCGAGAGCAGCGTGGAGGCGTCGGGCAGGCGCGGCAACGTGATCACGCCGTTGCTCGCGGCGAGCGGCGTGATGCCGGCCTGCTCGACCACGCGTTCGTCAATATGCTCGAGATCGTATTTGAACGACAGGCGCTGGGTCGCGCGCCAGTCGAGCGCCACGCTTTCGAAACGGCGGTAGCCGCGATCGCCGTCGATCGGCGTTTCCACGTGCTCGTCCATCGCATTCACGCGAATGCCGAACTGCTTGTCGGTGCCGAAGCGGCGCGCGAGATCGGCATGCGCGCCGATCGAGCCGTGCGAATCCGCGACGATCGACGCCGACGTGACGGGCTCGTCGCCCGCGCGCTTCGTCACCATGTCGACCACGCCCGCCGGCACCATGAAGCCGTAATAGACCGCCGACGCGCCTTTGAGCACTTCCACGCGGTCCTTGTCTTCCATCGGCATCCAGATGTTGTTGTCCACGGGCAGCACGCCGTTCAGCAGGTAGCTGTTGCGGTTGTCGAGCGCGATGCCGCGCACGGAGAGCTGGTCGTAGGCGATCCCGCTCAACTGCTGGCGCACCACGCCCGCGACGTTGCGCAAGCCGTCGTAAAGCCCGCTCGCCGCCTGGGCCTTGAGCAGGTCGGACGTGACCACGTTGACGGTGGCGGGCACGTCCAGCGCGTCGACGCCCCGATACGGGCCGGACTGCACGGTTTTGGCCGCGTAGGGGCTGGCGGCGGCCGCCTTCTTCGACTGGACCGAAATGGTGGCCAATGTGGCCTCCCCTTGCGGCGCGCTGGCCGGAGCGGGCGACGCGGCCACATCGGCGGCGGCGGCCGGTTCCGCGGCCACCGCGCGATGGTCGGCGAATCCGCCATAGGCGATCACGGACAGGGCCATGGCAATGGACTGGTTGCGCGTGCGGCGACCGTGGCGGCCGCTCGTCACCGCGCGGCTCTTTTGGCGAGAAGAGTGATTCATGAAGGTGGTTAAAAAGTGAACGCGCAAGGCGGCCCGATCCAATGCAGCGCAGGTGCATTCGATGAGTGTCCACCCCTGGAAAAATGGCCCGGGCGAGCACGAAACGCGTTGCCCGAACCTGGCGGAACCGGTGCGGCTCGTTCGCTACCCGGATCGCGATAGCAAAGCGAACGGCATGGGGCCGCGGCAAAGCGAACTAGGGCTTCTCGTCAGGCGGCATGGTCACGCAGGCGCCGCGGCGTCGCGTATCCAGCGGTGCCGCGCGCCGGTGGCGGGCATCGGCTAGGGAGGTCATGGGAGCGGCTTCGCAGGTACAATGAGAATGGTTCGTATTTATACTTTAAAATCTGCGAAATGGCAATTCCTTAGAAAAATCAATGGGATGAATTGCGTTTAATGAACTTTTTTTAATGTTCAGGCGGATTTTGCCGGCGGTCTTGCCGGACGACGGCCCCCATCAGGAAGAACAACGTATGCCGACAGTACTCGTCGTCGAGGACGACGCCAGGACACTCCGCGAAGTCACGGTCGCGCTGGAAGATCATGGATACGCCGTCGAAACGGCGCGCGACGGCGAGGCGGGATTCCGGCTGGCGACCACGCGCCAGCTGGACGCCATCGTGCTCGACCGGATGTTGCCGGGAGGCCGCGAGGGTCTCGAGGTATTGAGCGCGCTTCGTAGCGCCGGGTCGACCACGCCGGTGCTGATTCTCAGTGCGTTGTCGACGGTCGACGAGCGCGTGAGGGGATTGCGCGCGGGCGGCGACGACTATCTCGTGAAGCCCTTCGAATATATCGAGCTGACGGCCCGGCTCGACTCGCTGGTCCGGCGCGCGCAGTCCGTGGTCCAGGAGCCGATTTACCGCATCGGGCCATTGAGCATCGACCTGATCAGCCGTGTGGTGATTTACTCGGGCAAAGAGATCGAACTGTTGCCGCGCGAGTACCGCATTCTCGAGTATCTGATTCGCCGCGAAGGACAGGTGATCAGCCGCTCGATGCTGTTCGAAGCCGTGTGGAATTACACGGTGGCGGAGCGCACCAATGTCATCGACGTTCATATCAGCCGCCTGCGGAAGAAGCTCGATCCGACCGGCGCGGCGCCCATCATTCACACGGTTCGCGGGTCCGGCTATGTCTTTCGTGCGCCTGATTGATCTGCGCCGCACGACGAGCTTCCGGCTCGCCGTGATCTTTCTCGGCATTTTCGGCGGCATTTCGGTGCCGCTGTTCGCCTACCTGTACGTTTCGATCACGGGCTTCGAAACGGGGCGGGTGGACGGCTGGCTGGGACGCGAGTACGTCGCCATGCAGCGCAGCACACCGGAGCGTCTCGCGGCGCAGTTCACGGTGCTAAGCCAAAGCGATCCGGACCAGCAACGCCCGAACGGGCTGTTCGACAAAAACGGCCGCTATCTCGCCGGTTCCATCGCGACCTTGCCGCGCGATCTCCCGGCGGCGGGCCAGCCGTTCAGCATTCGGCTCGACGACGGCCCGATTCATCAAACGGCCCGCTGCATCACGGCGGCATTGCCGGGCGAGCGCCTCGCCATGCGCTGCCAGAACGCGCAGGAATTGAGCAGCTTCAATGGCGGGCTCGTGCGCGTGCTGATGATCGGCGCGCTCATCGCGCTGGTGGTGGGACTGATCGGCGCGGCGTTCATCGGGTTAGGCTCGCTGCGTCGTCTGGACGAAGTCACCGCGACGATCAACCGGATCGTGGGCGGCGATTTATCGCAACGTCTTCCCACGCGGAGAAAGCAGGACGATCTCGAGCGCCTGGTGCGGGTCGTCAATCATATGCTCGACGAAATCGAGCGTCTGATGAACGAAGTCAAAGGCGTGTGCGACGCGATCGCGCATGACCTGCGTACGCCGCTCACTTCGATGATCGCGGGACTCGAGCGCACGCAACGCCGCGCGCGAACCATCGACGATTATCGTCAGGCTGTCGACGAAACCTTCGTCGACGCGAAAGGCATGCTCCACACGTTCAACGCGTTGCTACGCATCTCCGAGCTGGAAAGCGGCGTGCGTCGTCAATCGTTCGTGCCCGTCGATCTGGCCGCGCTCGCGAGGGACGTGTACGACTACTACGAAGCTTCGGCGGAGGAGAAGGCGCTGAGTTATCGCTGCGAGATCGAGCCGGGCGAGGTGTTCGCTCTGGAAGGCGACCCCAATCTGCTGTTCGAAGCGCTCGCGAACCTGATTGAAAACGCCATCAAGTTCGCGCCGGAGCGCGGCGCCGTGACGATCGGGCTGAGCCGGCTCGAAGGCCGGATACAGCTATCGGTCCACGACGACGGTCCCGGCATTCCCGCAAGCGAGCATCAGGCGGTGCTACGGCGGTTTTATCGCGGCGAAGCCAGCCGGCATACGCCGGGGAACGGGCTGGGCCTGAGTCTGGTGAGTGCCGTCGCCGCCATGCACGCGATGACCTTGGCATTCGATCCGGTGGCGCCAGGTTGCCGCGTGAGTCTGACGACAACCCGCGCGGCGCCCGCCGAACGTCATGACGAGCGGCTTGCCACGGCTTCGGTCTAAGCCGCCGTTTTTTACCAGATATTAATTTCCTTATCTTTCGCCGGCCGCTTCAAGGAAAGTTCGGCCTGCTAAACGGCGTGGCTCCCGTTTGGTGTTTCGAGGCGGCCGCCGTTGGCCGAATGGGGTTTCGGGCCATGCGGGCGGGCGCCACGGCCCGGCGGCGGTCGCCCGCGGAACACGCTCGTCACACGCCCCGGTGCAACGCCGGGCGGGGTCCCAGGCGGGGCCGAAAGTTACGGAAATAATGGGTAATCAAGCAACGCGCCGAAAGTGTCAGCATGCGTTCCCATCTTCCAGGCCCGATTGCAGACTCCACCGATGTATCAAACCGACCGGCCGCGTGCAGTGCCTCACCACGAGCTGAATGCCGGCCTCCCGCCCGGGCAGGCGGCGCGCCGTAGCGTGGCGCTCGTCTTGTCGCCCGCGCTGGGCGATTCCCTCAACCTGCTGGTCATCGCCCACAATCTCGTGCGCGCGAACTGGCAGGTGCGGATCTTCGGTGCGCACGCGTGGTCGCTGGCGGCGTGGTTTCCTCATTTGCCCATTGAGCCGGCGCTGCGCGAAGACGCCGCGCGCGAGACGCTCGAACGCTTCGACGTGGTCATCCAGATGCACCGGGATCGTCCGTTCGCCGATCTGCACGCGTGGCATCCCGGTTTCGTCGATCTGCACGAGATCGAATACGCCGATGGCGAGCCGTGCATGGCGCACCGCTTCGCCGTCTTCGCCGCGGCCCGCTTCGACCTGCCGGGCGTGGAGATATCGAACGGCATGCAGGCACCGGCGGGGCTCGTTCATCGTCGCTACGCGCACCGTGTGGCCGTGCATCCCGAAGCTAGCACGCCGGACAAGCGCTGGCTCGCGCGCCGCTTTATCGGCTTGTGCCGGCGGCTCGGCACGCAGGGTTTCGCGCCGGAGCTGGTGATGGCCGAGCGCGAACGCGCGCGCTGGTTGCCGCGCGTGCGCGACGCATTGCCGTTGCGCGCATTCCACGACACGGCGGAACTGGCCGCGTGGCTGTACGAATCGGGCTGGTTCATCGGCAACGATTCGGGCCTCGGGCATCTCGCCTCCGCGCTCGGCATTCCCACCTTGACGCTGTTCCGGCGCCGCCGCGTGGCGCAACGCTGGCGCCCCGGCTTCCACTGCGCGGAGATCGTCCTGCCGCCCTGGTGGCTGCCCTCCGCGGGACTCAAGGAACGGCTGTGGCGCGAGAGCATTTCGATCAACCGGGTGATGCGACGGTTCGGAGAACTCAGAAAGCGCGCCGCCGCCGCGGCGTGAAGCCCGGCGCGACCCGCACCCTCGTACACGGCGCCGTCACGCGCACCTTATCGACCTGACCTCCGCTTATCGCCGCCCCGAAAGCTTCGGCCCATGAACTTGCAGAACTCCAATCGTCTCGCGGTGGCACTGCCGCCGCCCATCGGTGACAGCCTGATCGGGCTCGTCCTCGTCAACAACCTGATTCGCAACGGCTATCGGCCGGTGGTGTTCGGCTGGGTCGCGGAGCAGCTGGAGCGCTGGTTTCCGCACGTCGAAGTCGGCTATCCCGCAGCCTACGCCGGCGCGTTCGACACGGTGATCGAGCTGCGCCGCACCGATTTCGCGCCTGCGCTGAGCGGCACCGGCGAGACGCTGTGCCTGAGCGAGCTGGACGCGTACCGCGCGCCGAATCACATGGTCGACCGCATTACCGCCGTGGCGGCCAGCGTGCTCGCACTGCCGGACGTGACGCGCTCGAACGGCATCGCCGTGCCCGCGCACGTACAGCGCGGCCGCTACGCCAACCGCGTGGTGATTCATCCCACCGGCAGTCATCCCGAGAAAATGTGGAGTCCGAATAAATTTCTGGCACTGGCCGACCGGCTGCGCGAGGCGGGCCTGCAACCCAGCTTTCTCGTCGCGCCGGGCGAATATGCCGCGTGGCGCCAGATCGAAGCACGGGGCCACGAGATCCATGCTCTCGCGCGGCTGGAAGACGTGGCGGCGTGGATTGCCGAATCGGCATGGTTTATCGGCAACGACTCGGGCCTTGGACATCTCGCTTCGGCGATCGGCGTGCCCACGCTCACGCTGTTCATGCGCCGCGGGCTCGCGCGCACGTGGCGTCCCACATGGGGACCCGGCGACATCGTGTTGCCGCCGGACGTGGTGCCGTTCGGCAATCTCAAGGAAATGCTCTGGAAGCGGTTGCTCGGCGTGAACCGCGTCATGACGCAGTTTCATTCATTGCAGGCGCGCTCGTAGCCGCGCCGTGCAGAGGTGGTCGGCGCGAGAGGGTGCCGATTGGAAAAACGGTCCGGCAAGCCGGGCCGATCGAGAGAAGTGGACTTATGAAACTCGGAGTATCGTGTAACGTCTTGAGGCACAGCGGCGGAATGGAGCGTTACGCGCGAGATATTGCTCGCGGTATCGCCGCGCGCGGCTTACGGCCCGCGTATTTTGCCCGCAGCCTCGACGAGTCGTTGCCAGAGCACGCCATGGTCGAGCCGCACCGGATCAACGTGTCGTTCCTGCCGGGCAAGCTGCGCGACGCGTGGTTCTCGTGGCGCCTGCGCAGCGCGAAGCGCACGGCCGGCGTGGATGTCATGGTCGGCTGCAACCGGGTCGATAGTTCGGATATCGCGGTGTGCGGAGGCACGCATCTCGGGTTTCTGCGCGCGACCGGCCGCGCGCCCACGCTCGCGGACCGCTGGCAGATCGCGCTGGAGAAACGCCAGTACGCCAACGCGCGCATCATCCTCGCGCATTCGCCGATGATGCACGACGAGTTGACCGAACTCTATGGTATCGACGAAGCGAAGGTGCGCATCCTTCGTCCGCCCGTCGACACGGCTCGCTTTTCGCCCGTGAACGCCGCCGAGCGCCGCGCCATTCGCGCGCGTCTCGGCTTTGGCGAGCACGAGACGGTGCTCCTCTTTCCCTCGGGCGATCATGTGCGCAAGGGGCTCGCGCTGATCGAAGCGGCCTTGCGGGACATGCCGGAACGCGTGGTGGTGGCGGTCGCGGGGCGGCCGGCGGGCCGGCTTTCGCCGCACGTGCGCGACATCGGCTTCCAGCGCGAAATCGAAGATTGCTATCGCGCCGCGGACTTCACGATTCTCGCTTCGGCCTATGAGCCCTTCGGGCTGGTGGGCGTGGAGTCGGTGTTATGCGGCACGCCCGTCATCATTCCCTCGACGATGGGCTGCTGCGACGTCATCGCCCCGCACGCCAAGCACGTGTTCGAACGCGACACGGCCGGCTCGCTGCGCGTGACGATCGAACACGCCGTCGCGCAGGCGCGGTCCACCGCGCTACCCGACGACGCGACCGGCGTGACGTACGACGCGACGGTCGCGAGTCATATCGATTCGCTGCTTGCGATGGCGGGCAGCCTGTTCGACGGGCCGAAGGGCAAGCCGCTGGCGACGTGGCGCAGGAACGCGCCGGCTCTCGCGAAACCCTTGGGGCATTCCGGTGCGTCGAGTTGAACGATCGAAGATCGTGACCCTGCAGGATTCCAGCAAAAACAAGGCCGAAACTTTCGCGCCCGAATAGAAGAAAAGGAATGACGTAATGAAGAAAGTTTTGCTGATCGCGGCGCTTTTTTCCGGCGTGACGGCCCAGGCCGCGCCCGTTGGCGACTTCGAATCGGACGAATACAACACCTGCGACGCGCACAGCGCGGGCGATATTGTGATGGCGAAAGATGCCGCACGCGCGCACGTGCCCGTCGAGGACGTGGTGAACCGGCACTTCGGCGAGCACGCGCCCATCATGGACTTGACGCTCTCGCTGCTGGCGGAAAACATGATCAAGGCGGGTTACCTCAAGAGCGCCGGGGAGCAGAAGCTGCAAGGATTTTTGACGGGCGTTTGTTACTACACCGCGCATTGAGATCGCGGGAACGTGCTAGCTGCCGCGCTCGACATGAAGCCGAGGGTTTCGTCGATACAAAATACAAAAAGCGGGCACGGGGCCCGCTTTTTTCGCACCTGAGGTAACGGCGAGCGAAGACGCGTCGCCTTGAATTCCCGCGCCCTAGAAAATCTTCACCGGCATGTTCACAACCAGCCGATATTCCATATTCGACGCATCCGAATAGTATTTCGAGCCGTGATGCCACATGGCGATGAACGTAACCTTGGTGTCCTTGAAGCGCCCGCTTTGCAGCGTATAGGACGGAATGAAGCCGAACTCGTGATGCGAGCCGTGCACGGGCTGACCGTTCTTCCAGTAGAGGCCCGAACCCGGATTCGCGAGCGCGCCCGCCGTAGCGTCCGCGCCCCAGCCGAGCGCATACCAGAGCATCGCGTTCGCGCCCGGCAAACCGGCGTATTTGCCGTCGAAGCCATAGCGCACCTGAAACGACTTCTCGTGCGGCGCGTTGTAGTCGACATCCATTGAATTGACGAGATAGATGCCCCCCGTCTCGTTCACGTAGTCGAAGAACTGATCGCCGAGAATCTGCTGATAGCCAAATAGCAGCGAATGCGCGCCATGCTGCGCGGCCAGCGAAAGGCTGTACGCGTTGTTGTCGATATGACCTTGCTTCGCGTCGCCGGTGCTGTGGGTCGAGTAGACGTTGGCGAAGCCGGTCCATTTGAGCGTGGAGGGATCGCCATAACTCTGCTGCACGGAGCCGTAATACTGGCGCCAGACGTCGTCGGCCTGATTCGCGAACAAGGCGAGGCTGCCGCTCTTGCTGTAATCCCAACTACCGCCGAGATAGCTGAAACGCTTGAACTGCACGCCGCCGTACGAGGTGGAGAGGTCAGTGAGATTCGTGTGGCCGCGCGGGTTGACCTTGGTGAAGCTGCCTGCCTGCAGCGCCACGTTCGCAATGTCCTTGCTCACGAGCGAAACGCCGAGAAACGTGGGCGGCAACGCGCGATTGTCATGCGGCTCGAAGAACGGATTGTCGGAGACCATCTGCAAGCCGTATTTCGCGACCGTGTCGGACACGCGCGCCTTCACGTCCCAGATGCCCGGATAAGCCCATGCGAGCTGGTTCGAGCCGCCGCCGTCCTTGCCCACGTGCACCATGTTCCCCGCGCCCGCGCCGCCGTCGAGCTTGAACGCGCCGTATAGCGACGCATCCACGCCCAGCCCTACCGGCCCCTGCGTATAGCCCGAGGTGTAGTCGAGCATTGCGCCTTGCACCCATGCATGCCGGTGCGGCCCGCCTTCCATGTCGAGATGGTCGGCGTAATTGCGCAGATTCAGCGTGAGATGACTGTCGTCGATAAAGCCCTTGCTCTGCGATTGACTCGACTGCGCACGGGGCGGATTGTCGGCCTCGACGGCGAGATGGGTGCTCTGCTCGGGCGAACCGGCTGCGAGCAGTTCGGGCGCGTTGGGCTGCACGAGCGGTTCGACGGCGGCGGGGCGCGATTGCGCGGCGTTCTGCACCTGGCCTTGCTGAGCGGAGGTTGGTGCGTTGGCCTGTGCACTTTGCTGCGCGCTTTGCCCGGTCTTCGCGTGCATGGACTTGCGCCAGCGTTTGGCTTTCGTCTTGCGTGCGGCCGGCTTCTGCGCCGAGGGAGCGGGCGTGGCCTGCGTCGTGGCGATCGCGGCGGTTCGCGCGGTGGCTTGCGATGCGTCCACGGCCCACGCCGATTGCGCGAGGCAGAGCGGCAAGCCGATCGCGAGGGCGGCGAGCGCGTGCGCCGGGCGTGTTGCGGTAGTGTCTCGTTTCATTGTTGGTCTCTGATGCTGTCGTTGTGTGGGCTCAGTGATTGCTTAGGATCACTGATCTACCGGAGCGTTCGCCCGGCTCGGGGCCGGACGAACGGTTCAGGCAGCGGGCAGATCGTCAGCGATGCGGGGATGCCAGCACGTGACGATCGAATGGGTCGAACCGATGAGGGCCGCGGGCGGCGGCGCCTCGGCGCAGCGCCCGGACGCGTTCGCGCAGCGCGTGCGGAACGCGCAGCCCGAAGGTGGGCGCAGCGGCGAGGGAATGTCGCCCGTGAGCAGCGGCGCATGACGCTCACGCGCCCGCGCGGGGTCGGGCACGGGCACCGCGTCGAGCAGCGCGCGTGTGTAGGGGTGGCCGGGTGCGCCGTATACGGCGTCGCGGTCGCCCAGTTCCATCACGCGGCCGAGGTACATCACCATCACGCGGTGACTGAGCGCTTTCACCACGGCGAGATCGTGCGCGACGAACAGCAGCGAGAGCCCGAGTTCGCGTTGCAGATCGCGCAGCAGATTGACGATCTGCGCCTGAATGGACACGTCGAGCGCCGAAACCGGTTCGTCGCAGATCACGAGTTGCGGTTCGCCGATCAACGCGCGCGCGATGCCTACGCGCTGACACTGGCCGCCCGAGAATTCGTGCGCGCGCCGTTCCACGTGATGCGCGCTCAGACCCACGCGTTCGAGCATCGTGAGCACACGGCATGCGATCTCGGCGCGGCCGAGTTGGGGCGCGTGGGTGCGCAGCGGTTCCGCGACGATCTCGCCAATCGACATGCGCGGATCGAGCGAGGCGAGCGGGTCCTGAAAGATCATCTGCGCGCCGCGCCGCAATGCGACCAGCCGGCGCCGCGCGCCGAACACGGTTTCCTCGCCGTGCCAGCGCACGCTGCCGGACGCCACGGGCGCGAGCCCGATCAAGGCACGCGCGAGCGTGGACTTGCCGCAGCCCGACTCGCCCACGAGGCCCAGCGTTTCACCGCGCCGCATCTCGAACGAGATACCGTTGACCGCGCGCAGCATGGACTTTTGCCACGGCCATGAACCCGAGGCGACGCGAAAGTTCACAGCGAGATCGCGCACGGACAGCAGCGTATCGGCTGGCGCGGTGTGCTCTTGCTGAAGGGCTTGAGCGTGGATATCGCGGCTCATGCGCGGGCTCCCGCAACGGGCAGATGACATGCACTCAGGCGCGTGCCGTCGCGCGTGTCGATCGATTCGAGCGGCGGGCGTTGCGTGCGGCAGCGCTCGAATACAGCCGCGCAACGCGGCGCGAAGGCGCAGCCCGCGTCTCCCGTGTCGCCCGCGCTACCGTCGCCGCCGCCGGGCAGCGGCGGATCGCCGGGAATGGTGCGCAGCGGTTCGCCGGCCGGCGCGTCGAGGCGCGGCAGCGCGCCCAGCAGGCCGTTCGTGTAGGGATGCATCGGCTGCTCGAACAGCGCGCGCGCACTCGCCTTTTCGACGGCGCGGCCCGCGTACATCACCATCACGTCGTCGCAGAGTTCGGCGACCACGCCCATGTCGTGCGTAATCAGCAGGATCGCCGTGCCGCGTTCGCGATTCATCTCGCGTAGCAGCGCCATGATCTGCGCCTGCACGGTGACGTCGAGCGCCGTGGTCGGTTCGTCGGCGATCAGCACGTCGGGCTCCATCATGAGCGCGGCCGCGATCAGCACGCGCTGGCGCATGCCGCCCGAAAACTCGTGCGGATACATGGCGATACGGCGCGCGGCGTCGGGAATGCGCACGCGCTCCAGCGCCTCGATCGCGCGCGTGCGCGCCGTGCGGCGCGTGACCTTGCGATGCAACTGCAGCGCTTCGGTCATCTGCCGCTCGATCGTGAGGAACGGGTTGAGCGACGTCATCGGGTCCTGAAAGATCATGGCGATGCGGTCGCCGCGAATGCGGTTGAGCGCGCGCGGCTTCATCGCCAGCAGGTTCTCGCCGCGCAGGCGCGCGTGGCCCGTGACGCGCCCGTTCGACGCGAGCAGCCCGAGCATGCCCATCACCGTCTGGCTTTTGCCGGAACCCGATTCGCCGACGATGCCGAGCGTGCCGCCCGCCTCGAGCGCGAACGAGACGTCGTGCACGACGGTCACGGGCGGTGCGTCGCGGCGTTCGAACCGCACGCTGAGGTCTTGAACTTCGAGCAGGGCCATCTCAACGCTCCCGCGGGTCGAAGGCGTCGCGCAGGCCGTCGCCGACGAAGTTCACGCAGTAGAGCGTTGCGCACAGCAGCGTGGCGGGGCAGAGCAGCAGCCACGGCATGGCGTCGAGTTTTTGCGCGCCGTCCTGGATCAGCACGCCCCAGCTCGTCATGGGTTCCTGCACGCCGAGCCCGAGAAACGACAACACGGACTCCGTCAGCACGATGGCGGGCACGGTCACGGTCGCATAGACGGCGACGATGCCCGCGAGATTCGGCACGATGTGACGCGCAATGATCGCGGCGGGGCGCACGCCGATCGCGCGGGCGGCATCGACGAATTCGCGCGAGCGCAGCGACAGCGTCTGGCCGCGCACCACGCGCGCCATGTCGAGCCACGAGAACGCGCTGATGGTGAGCACCACGAGCGAGAACGCGCGGCCGAACAGCGTGACGACCAGAATCGCGATCAGCATGTAGGGAATCGCATACAGCATGTCGACGATACGCATGAGCGCGGCGTCCACGCGGCCGCCCAGGAAGCCCGCCGTCGCGCCGTAGACCACGCCCACGAGCGCGGAAACGAGTGTGCCGAGCAGGCCCACTTCGAGCGAGACGCGGCCGCCGGTGAGCGTGCGCGCGAGCAGGTCGCGGCCGAGTTCGTCGGTGCCGAACCAGTGGCCGTTTTGCAGCGTGGGCGCGAGGCTGATGGCGCTCCAGTCGTTGTCGGTGGGCGTGTTCGGCAGCAGGAGCGGGCCGACGAAACAGGCGAGGGCGATGAGCGCGAGCAGCACGGCGCTCGCGAGGGCCGCGCGATGGCGCAGGAAGCGTGCGAGCGCGGGCGAGGTACGCCGGGGCGCCCTGGCGTGGGGCGCGGAATAAGCGGGAGCAGTCATGAGGATGCGCTCGGTCAGTAGCGAATGCGCGGATCGAGCCACGCATACGCGAGGTCGACGAGCAGATTGAAAAGCACGGCACACACCGTGGTGAGCACGACAAGGCCGAGCACGAGCGTGTAGTCGCGGTTGATGGCACCGTTCACGACCAGCTGGCCGAGGCCGGGCAGCGCGAACACCGACTCGGTGACGACCGCCGCCGTGATCGACGAAATGCACACGGGCCCGAGCAGCGAGACGACCGGCATGAGCGCGGGCCGCAGCGCATGACGCAACACGATCGTGCGGCCCGGCAGGCCTTTTGCGCGCGCGGTGCGGATGAAGTTGCCCGACAGCACGTCGATCAGGCTGCCGCGCATCACGCGTGCGATGGCCGCCGAGTTGATGATGACGAGCAGCGCGACGGGCAAGACGCGATGCCGCCAGTCGCCGTCACCCCAACCGCCCGCGGGCAGCAGGCCGTTGCCGTCGGCGGATTTGATAAGGATGGCGAAGCACAGCACCAGCACCGGACCGAGCACGAACGGCGGCACGACGTTGCCGAGATTGCCGAGCAGCATGACGGCGTGATCGACGAGCGTGTTGCGGCGCACGGCCGCGAGCGCGCCGAGCGTCACGCCCAGCAGCACGGCGAGCGGAATCGAGATGCCGCCGATGCCGAGGCTCACCGGCGCGGCCTGCTTCACGAGTTCATCGACGCTCCAGTCGGCGTAACGGAACGAACTGCCGAGGTCGCCGTGCAGGAGGCCGCCCAGGTAGCGCAGATATTGCTGCCAGAGCGGTTCGTCGAGGTGATAGCGCGCCTGGAGGTTGGCGAGCGCGGCGGCGGACAGTGGCCTCTCGGTGTCGAACGGGCCGCCGGGTGTGAGATGCAGCAGCAGGAAGCAGGCGGTCACGACGGCGAGCACGGTCGGCACCGCCCACAGCAGGCGGCGCAGGATATAGGCGAACATGGGGCGGGCGATCAGTGCTTGAGGATGTACATGTCTTGTGTCGCGCGCTGGTCGAGATAGTTGGTGAGCGTGTAGCCGCCCACGTATGACTTCACGAGGCGCACGTTCGCGTACTGGAACAGCGGCAGCAGTGGCGAATCGGCTTGCGCGAGCGCGAACGCTTGCGTCATGCGCGCCTTGCGCTGGCCCGCGTCGCTTTGCAGATTGGCCTCGACCACGAGCGCGTCGGCCTTCGCGTTGCAGTTGCGCTGATCGTTCTGCGGGCTGCCGCATTTAACGAGGTTGTAGAACGAGGTGGCGTCGTTGTAGTCGGCGTACCAGCCGTCGCGCGCGACCTGGTACGCGCCTTCGTGGCGTTGCTTGAGCAGCACCTTGAATTCGAGGTTTTCAAGCTTCGCATTCACGCCGAGTTTGCTGCGCCACTCGCTCGTGGTGAACAGCGCGACCTTCTTGTGCATGTCGTTGGTGTTGTAGACGAGCGAAAGCGTGAGCGGCTTCGCCTCCGAGTACCCGGCGGCCTTCATGAGTTCGCGCGCTTTCTCCACGCGTTGGGTCATGGGCCATGCGGCCCACTCGGGCGCGTAGGTGTCGGCGCCCTTGGTGCCTTGGGCCACGACTCCATAGGCGGGGCGCTCGCCGCTTTGCGTGATCTTCGCGGTGAGCAGATCGCGGTCCACCACCATGGAGAGCGCCTGGCGCACGCGCGCGTCGCGCAGCGCGGCGTTGGTGTTGTTCAGCGCGTAGTAGTAGGTGCCGATCTGCGTGTTCGCGCGCAGTTCCGCGCCGAACTGTTTCGTGAGCGACGCGTACTGGCCCGAAGGCACTTCGTACGTCATGTCGATCTGTCCCGCCTGGAACATGCGCATGGCGGTTTCGTTGTTTTCGATCGGCACCCACGTGACTTTCGCGATGCGCACATTGGCCGCGTTCCAGTAGTGCGGGTTCTTCACGAGCACGATGCGGTTGTTCGGTTGCCACTCGGTGAGCATGTAGGCGCCATTGCCGACGAGATTGCCGGGGCGCGTCCACGCGTCGCCCGACTTCGCGATGGTCGCGCGATCCAGGGGCGCCATCGACGAATTGAACAGTGTTTCGGGCAGGAACGGCACCGGCGCTTCGGTTTTGACTTCGAGCGTGTAAGCGTCCACGGCGCGCACGCCGAGCGACGCGGGCGGCTGCTTGCCCGCGATCACGGCTTTCGCGTTTTTCACGAATTCGACGGCCACCGTATAGGGCGACGCGGTTTTCGGGTCGACGAGACGCTGCCACGCGTAGACGAAATCGGCGGCGGTGACCGCGTGGCCGTCGCTCCATTTCGCGTCGTGACGCAGCTTGAACACCCACGTGTCGGGCGCGGTTTGCGTCCACGAGACGGCGACGCCGGGCACCACGTTGCCCGCGGCGTCGAGATGCGTGAGACCTTCGTAGAGGTCGATGCCGATGAGATTCGCGCCCGTGGTTTCGATGTACGCCGGATCGAGCGACTCGACTTCGGCAAGCACTTGACGCGTGATTTCCTGTTTCGCGGCGAGCGCGGTGCCGGGCGGCACGGTAACGGCGAGCGCACCGGGCGCGTGCGTGAAGGCGAGCGAGGCAAAGGCGGCGAGCGTTGCCGCGAACCACGAGGATCGATGTGATCGTGTCATTTTGGTCTCCTGATTAATGGTCGTTGTGCGAAGCCGCGTTGCAATGCACTGGCGATTCGCGTGTACGAATCAGGCGTGCTTGCCGGAGCTAAAACTCGCCTGGTGGGCAAGTTCGGGGGCGATTATTGGAAGCGGTAAAACGCTTGTCAATCGGGGAGGATGCGCCGGGAAATTCGGATCTATCCGATGGCGAAACGAGCGGTGGAATCGAATGAAAAAGCTTCGGCCGATTAACTCGTTGATCTTGAGCGCAATCTTTTCGGCGTGAAAATCGAGACGGGCGCGGCGGGAAAGCGCGGCGCGGTGGCGGGCGTGGCGTGGCCAGCAAATCGTCGAACGCGAGGCTTGCGTTCGATCAAGAAGGAAGCGGCACTCGAAGGGCGCCGTGAGGCATTAAATGCGGACGCTACCGCGATCCAAGGCGCATTATTGCGCGACTTGGTGGTGGTGCACCGAGCGACGCGGCAGAAATGCGCGCTTTGGGAATCAGCGCACCGCATCGCCCTGATAAAACGACGCGAAGCGTTCGAGCTGGCGGCGGGCCTCGATGTCGATGCCTTCGGCGAGCACCGCGCTCGAAAACCCCACGCGCTCCATGTGCTGCAACTGGCGGACGAGCACCTCGCCCGTCGCGCGCAAGTCGCCCCGGAAGCCGAGCCGCCGCCGCACGAGCCACGCCTGGCGGTACGCGCGGCCGTCGGTGAACGCGGGGAAGTGCAGTTCCACGCGCGCGGCGGCCGCGATGTCGGCGGCGTAGGCGAGCGGGGCGGCGTCGTTGGGCAGCACGAGCGTGCGCGCGGCGTCGGGGTTCGGCGGTGAGGCGTGCGTGGCGGCCGCGACGAGCAGCAGGCAGCAGATGCGCGGGCGTTCACGCGTCGCGCGCGCGAACCTCGGGATGCACGAGCAGTTCGCCGAGCGTGCGGATGGCTTCGTCGATGCGCGGCGACCACGGGTGGCCGTAGTTCAGGCGGATGCAGTTCTCGAAGCCGTGCGTGGCCGAGAACAGTGGGCCGGGCGCCACGCTGATGCCGCGTTCGATGGCGAGCCGGTGCAGCGCCATGGCGTCGATGCGCGCGGGAAAACTGAGCCAGAGGAAATAGCCGCCTTCGGGGTTCGTGTGGCGCGTGCCTTCCGGCAGCCAGCGCGCGATGGCGTCGATCATCGCGTCGCGCTGGCTTTGCATCGACAGACGGATTTTCTTCAGGTGCCGCTCGTAGCCGCCATGCTCCAGATAGTCGGCGATACCCGCCTGCACGGGAATGCTCGCCGACAGCGTGGTCATGAGCTTCAGGCGCTGCACGCGCGCGGCGAAGCGCCCCGCGCTCGCCCAACCCACGCGATAGCCGGGCGCGAGCGTCTTCGAAAACGAGCCGCAGTGCATGACGAGCCCGTGGCGGTCGAACGCGAGCGCGGGCGGCGGATAGTGGGGCGCGTAGTGCAGTTCGCCGTATACGTCGTCTTCGATCAGCGGCACCTGGTGCTGCGCGAGCAGTTCCACGAGCGCCTGCTTTTTCGCCGCGGAAAGCGTCACGCCCGTGGGGTTCTGGAAGTTGGTCATGAACCAGCACGCGCGGATCGGGTGCCGTTCCAGCGCGTGCGCGAGCGCCTCGAGATCGAGGCCGGTCGCGCCATCCACCGGGATCTCGACGGCGCGCAAGCCGAGCCGTTCGATCGCCTGCAAGGCCACGTAAAAGCCCGGCGACTCCACGGCCACCACGTCGCCCGGCTGCGTCACGGCCATCAGGCACAGGTTGAGCGCTTCGAGCGCGCCGTTGGTCACGACGATGTCCTCGGCGGGCTGCGAGATGCCCACGCGCATGTAGCGCAGTGCGATCTGGCGGCGCAGATTCTCGTTGCCGGGCGGCAGGTCGACCACGGTGCTCCACGGGCTCACGCTGCGCGCCGCCAGGCCGAGCGACTTGGCGAGGCGCGCCATGGGAAACAGCAGCGGCGAGGGAAACGCCGAGCCGAGCGGCACGATGCCGGGCCGCTTGGCCGCGTCGAGCACGGAAAACACGAGTTCGCTGATGTCGACGGTGGCCGTTTCGTCCGTTTCGTCCATTTCGCCCGCTTCGCCTGCGCTGGCCGCCCGCTTTGCCGCGCCGTGGCCTGGCTTCGCGGGCGGCGCCACGAAGTAGCCCGAGCGTTCCTCCGCGAGCACGAGGCCCCATTGCTCGAGCAGATAGTAGGCGCGCGCGGCCGTGGACTGGCTCACGCCGTGCTGCGCGATGATCTGCCGGAGCGAGGGCATGCGCGCGCCGGGCTTGAGGTTGCCCGAGCGGATTTCGGCGGCCATACCCTGGGCGAGGCGTTCGTAGCGTGTCATGCGGTGGTTCTCGTGGTGAAGCGCTGCTGCGCTGTTTTTGTCGCCGACTGCTGCTGTACGGCCGGCGCGCGCCCCCGCATGATAGCGGTCAGCGCGCGTCGGAGTCCGGGTGGGTTCACCCGCGATGCGCGGGGATTACTGCGCGAGTGCCTGGCTTCATCACCTAAACCCGCAGAGCTTGCGGCTCTTTTTTGCCTGTAGCGCGGCAAGTATTTTTTCCCCGGCACGCGAGTGCCGGGGCTTTTGTCGTGCGCGCCGTTCGGCGAGTGCGCGAGTGCGGGTTTCGTCGATAAAAAACTGCGTCGCCCGAATCGTCGGCAACTGCTGCTTTTCACGCGCGCGCCAAACCGCGACCCTACGTTCATGCCATCGAACCGTCTGGAGGACCGCATGGAACTGCTGCGCATGATCCGCATCGTGCTGTGGAGCTTCTTCGGCGTGCGCCGTCGCGCCGCCCACGAAGCCGACTTCGCCCACGTCAACTTCAGCCTGCTGCCGTTCGTGGCGCTGGCGCTGGCCGCGCTGATCGGCGGCGGCATTTTCGGCATCGTGCTGATCGTGGCGCACGCCACCGGTACGGTGCAGGGCTTCTAGTTCGATCGACGCCTGCCGCTTGCCGGCCTTCGGGCCGCGCCCCTCGCAACGGCTCGCCGGGCGCTCCGCGCGCCTCGAGTCAGCCCGCACTGCGCCGAGCCACACCGCCGCCCGCACCGCCCGCCCGTGGTGCGCGCTCACGCTGCGGTGCACCACCACTAATCACGACAAGCACACGAATGGTGGCGCCCGTGGCCGCGCGCCCGCCGCCGCCATGCGTCGCGCGAAAACGGGGCCGCCCGCGCAAGTGCCGCGCGACGGCGCGCCGCGGCGGCCTTCGCGCGGTTTCCCTCGCTTTGGCATAGCTATTGCTTTGTAAGCTGCGAGGCCAAAGGCGGCTTCACCGAATTCAGCGCTTCCCGCTCGGCGCAACCACGAGCGGGACAGTTTCGATCCAGTCGATCGAGCGGGGCAACGGCGTCCCGAAGCGGCACCCAAAGACACGATGCTCATGGCGTCGGACGGCGGGTGCGCTTCGGGACGTTTTTTTTTTGTGCCTGCGCCGCGACGGGCCCCACGTCAAAACGATTTGCACGACTAAGCGATGGACAAGCGGGAAACGACACCGAACGTCACCGGCGAGATCGTCGGCGAGCTGATCAATCTGGCCGGACGCCAGCGCATGCTCTCGCAGCGCATCGTCCTGCATGCGTTGCTCGGCCTGCGTGGCGACGCCTCCGCCATCGCCGTCGCACGCGCTTGCCTCGCGACTTTCACGGCGTCGCACGCGAAGCTGGTGGACGGCGACGCGCATTGTCCCGGCGTGTTCTCGCACGCACTGCGCGAGGTGTATTTCGGCGCGCGCAAGGCCGACGAGCGCATTCGCGCGTTCGTCACGCTCGCGGGCGCCGCGTGCGACTGCCTCGAACGCAGCGCCAGCACCGACGCGCACGAAGCCGCCGTCGCGAAGCTGAGCGCCGAGGCCACGCCGCTGCTCGACCTGCTGCAGGCGATCACGCAGGCGTATCAGGACGAGATGCGCGGCGTCGAAGCCGCCACGGCCCGGCGCCACGCGGGCATCGTCGACGAATTGGCGGCGATCTCCATGCGCGCCAACATCGTCGCGCTCAATGCCCGCGTGGCCGCGGCGCGCGCGGGCCAGTTCGGACTCGAGTTCGCGGTGATCACGGCGGAACTCACGCACGTGATCCGCGAAATGGACGGCCTCGTGCAAAGCGTGGTCGGCAAGCGCGAGGCGGGCGCGAGCGGCACCGCTCACGCCGGTTCGAACACCGGCGCGCACGCGTACGCGAAGAACACGGCCGCCGCGCCGAATGCCGCGACTCATCCGGGTCGTGGCGGCAACGGAATTCAACGGATGCCGGCCCGCGTCGCGGGTTGAGATCCAACTACTGGGGAGAGAACCTCGTGAAAGACCTGGCAAATTCGCTGAAGAGCGGTAACTGGCGCGCGCTCATCGCGTGCTTCCTGTACTTCGATACCGGCTTCACGGTGTGGGTGATGTTCGGCCCGCTCGCGCCGTTCATCCAGAAGGACATCACGATGACGCCGGGCGAGCTCGGTCTGCTCGTCGCCGTGCCCGTGCTGGGCGCCGCGATCCTGCGCGTGACGCTCGGCAATCTCTATCAGGCCTGCGACGGCCGCCGCGTCGCGTTGCTCGGCATCGCGCTCTCCGCCATTCCCTCGCTCGTGCTGCTGCTGATGCCGGGCACGCCGTCCTATACGCTGCTGCTGGTGCTCGGCGTGCTGCTGGGCGTGGGCGGCGCGAGCTTTGCCGTGGCCTTGCCGATGGCGGGCAGCAACTATCCGCCGAAGGTGCAGGGCCTCGTGCTCGGTCTCGCCGCGGCGGGCAACATCGGCGCGGTGCTCGACGGCTTCCTGTTCCCGGGCCTCGCCAATACGCACGGCTGGGCGCATGCCACGGGCGCGGCGCTGCCGCTGCTCGCGCTCGCCGCGACAGCCGTGGTGTTCTGGGCGCGCGATCTGGGCACCAAGACGGGCAGCGCGCGGCAAGCGTTTCGCGCGTTCGCCATCACGCTCGTGGGTCTGATCGCGCTCGTGCTCGCCGTCCACGCCGGTTTGTTCGGCGCGGGCAAGACGGGTGTGCTGCTGCTGCCGGTGCTGGGCGCGCTGCTCGCCATCGCGGTGCTGCCGCGTCACTATCGCGGCGTGCTCGCCGAAGGCGACACGTGGGTCGTCATGCTCGTGTACAGCATCACGTTCGGCGGTTTTGTCGGCATGTCCTCGTATGTGTCCACGCTGCTGATCTCGCTTTATCAGGTGCCCAAGCTCGAAGCGGGCGTGGTGATGTCGCTGCTCGCGCTCACGGGGGCGATGGTGCGCCCGATCGGCGGTCTGATCGCCGACCGCATTTCCGGCGTGCGTGCGCTCGTGCTGCTGCTCGCCGCGATCTCGCTGTGCGACTTCGCCTTCGCGCTGTGGATGCCGCCGTTCGCCGCCGGCATCGCGCTGCTCGGCTTCACCTACGTGTGCTTCGGGCTCGGCAACGGCGCGACATTCCAGCTCGTGCCGCGCCGCTGGCAAGGCCGCACCGGCCTGATGTCGGGCATCATCGGCGCGGCGGGCGGCATCGGCGGCTTCTATCTGCCGGTGATCATGGGCATCGCCAAGGAAAGCACGGGCAGCTACCAGATGGGCTTCGCGACCTTTGGCGCGATTGCCGCCGCGGCGTTCGGTCTTGTCGTGCTGCATCGTGCGCGCTGGCTCGAATGGGCGCTCCCGCAGGAAGCCGTCATGGCACCGGCCGTGGTGCGCGCGCCCCAGGCGAGCGCGGGTAACTGAGGCGTCGCGCTCGAGATCGAGCAGGCCGGCACTATCGTTCGTGTGCCGGCTCGTAGGTGGATCGAGCGGCGCCGCGTTCGCTCTCGACCGGATCATGGTCGGGCAACGCGGCGTCCTTCATGCGCAGGATGTCGCCGAGACCGCGCAGCGTGAGTATCTGCGCGCAGGTAAGCGCGAGATGCTTGCGCAGCCGGTGGATGTCGATGTCGATGAGCTTTCGAGGCATGGCGCGGCGCATTCGACCGACGAGAACCCGCAACGCCACGCGCACGAGCGGAGTCATCGTGCGCGCCGGCGCGGCGTGAAGGGAAGATGAATCAAGCGACGTCGAGCGAGGTTCGGATCGACGGGATCATGCAGTGTGGGCTGGCGCGCCGCGCGCAATGAGCGCGCTTCACGCGCTCCGGCGCAGCGCATCGGACGATGCCTGCGCGAGGTCGATACCGAACGCGGCCGCCTCGCCGATCGCGCCGCCGACCAGAATGATCGCGGGACTGCCGAGTCCCGCCGCGCGGGCGAGCGTGGCGATGTTGCCGAGCGTGCCGGTCACGCGCCGCTCGTGCGCGCTGCCCGCCCATTGCACGACGGCAGCGGGCGTCTCGTTCGAGAGCGCTGTGCCGAGCGTGGCGCACAGCGTGTCGATGCGGCTCATGCCCATGTAGATCGCGAGCGTCATGCCGGTGGCCGCGAGCGCGCGCCAGTCGGGTTCGCTGTGATCGCGCAGGTGCGCCGTGACGAACGTGACGCCCTGGCAGTGATCGCGGTGCGTGAGCGACATGCCGAGTCCCGCCGCCGCCGCGAACGCCGACGAAATGCCGTTGACGATCTCGACGCTCACGCCCGCCCGGCGCAACGCGGCGAGTTCTTCGCCCGCGCGGCCGAACAGCAGCGCGTCGCCGCCTTTCACGCGCACCACGTGCAAACCGCGGCGCGCATAACGTTGCATCAAACGCTCGATGAACGCCTGCGGCGTGGAGCGGCAGCCGCCGCGTTTGCCCACGCGGATCACGCGTGCCTGCGGGGCGAGCGTGACGATCTCGGGATTCACGAGGTCGTCGAGCAGCACCACGTCGGCGCTGGCCAGCGCCTTCGCGGCGCGCAGCGTGAGTAGATCGAGATCGCCCGGACCGGCGCTCACCAGCGTGACTTTGCCCGTTTCCATCCTGTGTGTTCCTTTGCCTGCGTGCCGCGTCGTGGCCTGAAGTGGCCTGAAAAAAAATGGCGTCCGCTCGCCTTGCCGACGAGGGGACGCCATTGTCCGGAATGCTGTGCTGCGTGCTGTTGCCTGGTGCTACGTAATGCTCGTTTGCCGCGCCCGGCATCGTTGCCAGGCGGTCTTTAGGATGCAAAATCCAGACCAGCTTCCTTGCACGCCTTCCGACCTCGACGAGCGCGATTCGCCGCTCCACACGCACACAAAAGCCGCACAGCGGCTGTGCTGCGTAGCACCAAACTTGTGCTGCCTTGCATCACGATGTGTTTCGTTGCGACTCGCCGCCCACGCCGGGAGAACGCCGCAAAGCCGCGCGGGAAGCGGCGCTGCGCACGCCGGGCGCAAATTGGCACAGTGCTTGCATTAAGCGATACAGCAAGTGCCACGCGGATCAACGGCGATCTGGCTGCGAACCACGCAGCGCACACACAGTTTCTCTTCATTCAGGGCAATGGCGTCCCCGAATCTGGCTTCTCGACAAGCTGGAATCGCGGGACGCCTTTTTTATTTGGCAGGGGCTCATGGTGCAAGCAAACAACGTAGCGAACGATTCCCTCGCGATGGAGATCGTGGTGATCGGCCATGGCATGGTGGGCCACAAGTTTCTCGAGTCCGTGCTCGCGGATGGCGGCCCCCACGTGCGCGTGACCGTGCTCTGCGAAGAGCCGCGTCCCGCCTACGATCGCGTGCACCTCTCCGACTACTTCGCGGGCAAGAGCGCCGACGATCTCACGCTGGTCGCGCCCGGCTTCTTCGAGCGCGAGAACGTGCGTCTCGTACTCGACGCGAAGGCCGTGTCCATCGATCGCGAAGCACGCACCGTGACGGCCTCGAACGGCGAAACGCTCGCTTACGACAAGCTCGTGCTCGCCACGGGGTCGTCGGCGTTCGTGCCGCCCATCGCGGGCAACGATCGCGCCGACTGTTTCGTCTACCGCACCATCGCCGATCTCGAAGCCATGCAGGCGCGCGGCGCGAGCGCGACCACGGGCGTGGTGATCGGCGGCGGCCTGCTCGGCCTCGAATGCGCGAAGGCGTTGCGCGACATGGGCCTCACGACGCACGTGGTGGAGTTCGCGCCGCGCCTGATGGCCGTGCAGGTGGATGACGACGGCGGCCGCATGCTGCGCGGCAAGATCGAAGCGCTCGGCGTGAGCGTGCATACGCAGAAGAACACCACGGCCATTGTGGATGGCGAGGGCGCCGCGAATCGCATGGTGTTCGCCGACGGCACGCATCTCGAAGCCGACATGATCGTGTTCTCGGCCGGCATTCGTCCACGCGACGAAATCGCGCGCGCCTGCGGTCTCGAGATCGGCGTGCGTGGCGGTATCGTCATCGACGATCAATGCCGGACCCGCGACGCGAACATCTACGCCATCGGCGAATGTGCCTTGTGGCAAGGGCAAATCTTCGGTCTGGTCGCGCCCGGCTACGACATGGCGCGCATCGCCGCGAAGGCGCTGGCGGGCGAAGCCGCGACGTTCGCGGGCGCCGACATGAGCACCAAACTCAAGCTGATGGGCGTGGATGTCGCGAGTCTCGGCGACGCGCACGGCAAGACGCCGGGCAGCCGCTCGTACCGCTACGCCGACGAACGCCGCGAGGTCTACAAGAAGATCGTCGTGTCCGACTGCGGCAAGAAACTGCTGGGTGCGGTCATGGTTGGCGACGCGAGCGAATACGGCACGCTGTTGCAGATGATGCTCAACGGTATCGAGTTGCCCGAGGCGCCCGAATTCATGATCCTGCCGCAAGCGGACGGCCGCGCGAAGCCCGCGCTCGGCGTGGAAGCGTTGCCCGAGGGCGCGCAGATCTGCTCGTGCAACAACGTCTCGAAGGCGCAGATCTGCGCGGCCGTGCGCGACGGCGCGACCACCATTGCCGCGATCAAGGCGGGCACGTGCGCGGGCGCGTCGTGCGGCGGCTGCGTGCCGCTCGTCACGCAGGTGATGAAGTCGGAGATGGCGCGCCAGGGGCTCGCCGTCAACAATCACCTGTGCGAGCACTTCAAGTATTCGCGCCAGGAGCTGTATCACATCGTGCGCGTGGAAGGCATCAAGACCTTCGGCGAACTGCTCGCGAAGCACGGCCACGGTCTCGGCTGCGATATCTGCAAGCCGGCCGTGGGCGGCATTCTTGCCTCGTGCTGGAACGAATTCGTGCTGAAGAAAGAGCACGCGAGCCTGCAGGATTCGAACGATTACTACCTCGCCAACATCCAGCGCGACGGCACCTATTCGGTCGTGCCGCGCATGGCGGGCGGCGAGGTCACGCCCGACGGCTTGATCGCCGTGGGTCAGGTCGCGAAGAAATACGGTCTCTATACGAAGATCACGGGCGGCCAGCGCGTGGACCTGTTCGGCGCGCGCGTCGAGCAACTGCCGTTCATCTGGGAAGAACTGATCGATGCCGGTTTCGAGTCGGGCCATGCGTACGGCAAGGCGCTGCGCACGGTGAAGTCGTGCGTGGGCTCGACGTGGTGCCGTTATGGCGTGGGCGACTCGGTGGGCTTCGCGATCGATCTGGAGAACCGCTACAAGGGTCTGCGCGCGCCGCACAAGATCAAGTTCGGCGTTTCGGGCTGCACGCGCGAGTGCGCGGAAGCGCAGGGCAAGGACGTGGGCATCATCGCCACGGAAAAGGGCTGGAATCTCTACGTGTGCGGCAACGGCGGCATGAAACCGCGCCACGCGGAACTGCTCGCCGCCGATCTCGATCACGCCACGCTCGTGCGCTACGTGGACCGCTTTCTCATGTTCTACGTGCGCACGGCCGACCGCCTGCAACGCACGAGCGTCTGGCGCGACAACCTCGAAGGCGGCCTCGAGTATCTGATCGACGTGATCGTGAACGACAAGCTCGGTCTCGCGGCGGAACTCGAAGCGGAAATGCAGCGCGTGGTGGACACCTACGAGTGCGAATGGAAGAAGGCCGTGACCGATCCCGCCACGCGCCGCCGCTTCCGTCACTTCGTGAACAGCGAAGCGGGCGACGCCAACGTGACCTTCATCGAGGAGCGTGGCCAGATCCGTCCGGCCACGCCCGAAGAGCGCGCGGTGGCGCCGCTGCGTTACGAAGCGCTCGAAGAGATTGCCGTTGTTGTCGAAACGGTTTGATCGGAACGATCAGGCCGACCCATTACGAGGAGTACGAAATGCATAGCGAACATCATGTGGCGTCGTGGTTTCCCGTCTGCACGCTCGACGACATCGTGCCCAATACGGGCGTGTGCGCGCTTGTCAAAGGCGAGCAGGTCGCCGTGTTTCATGTCGACGACGGCAACGCGCGCGTCTACGCCATCGGCAATTACGACCCGAACTCGCATGCGGCCGTGCTCTCGCGCGGGCTGGTCGGCAGCCTCGGCGAACGCGTCGTGGTGGCCTCGCCCATCTACAAGCATCACTTCGATCTCGCCACGGGCGAATGCCTCGAAGCGCCGCAGCATTCGGTGAGCGCGTTCGCGGCACGCGTGGAAAACGGCCAGGTGTGGGTGGCCGCCTAACGTGCTGAAGCGCTGAGGCGCGGGCAGGAGAACGGCGCGGCGCGAGAGCGCGGCGACAGGTACACACAGGGCAGCGGAAAGCGATCCACGGCATGACCAGCAAGAGCGTAAAGAGCGTGTGTCCGTATTGCGGCGTGGGGTGCGGCATGATCCTGCACGTCGAAGACGGCCAGGTCACGAAGATTTCCGGCGACGCCGAGCACCCCAGCAACTTCGGGCGGCTCTGCACGAAGGGCACTTCGGCGCACGTGGCGTTGCGCAAGTCGGGCCGGCTCGAACGCGCGTTCGTGCGTCATGCGCGCGACGAAGACCCGGTGCCGCTGCCCGTGGCGCAAGCGATCGCCGACACGGCGCGCCGCCTGCGCGCGACGCTCGACGCGCACGGTCCGGACGCGCTCTCGTTCTATGTGTCGGGGCAGATGTCGATCGAGGCCCAGTACCTCGTCAACAAGCTGGCCAAGGGCTACGTGCGCACCAACAACATCGAGTCGAACTCGCGTTTGTGCATGGCGAGCGCGGGCAGCGGCTACAAGCTTTCGCTGGGTGCAGACGGCCCACCCGGCTCGTACCGCGACTTCGACAAGGCCGACCTGTTCTTCGTGATCGGCGCGAACATGGCGGACTGCCATCCGATCCTGTTCCTGCGCATGATGGACCGCGTGAAGGCGGGCGCGAAGCTGATCGTGGTGGACCCGCGCCGCAACGCGACCGCCGACAAGGCCTCGCTGTTTCTGCAGATCACGCCCGGCACCGACCTCGCGCTGCTCAACGGCCTGCTGCATCTGCTGCACCGGAACGGTCACACGAACGCGGCGTTCATCGCTCAGTACACCGAAGGCTGGGACGCGATGCCCGCGTTTCTCGACGACTACACGCCGGAGAAGGTGGCCGCGATCACGGGCCTCGCCGAGGCCGACATTCGTCGCGCGGCGCAATGGATGGGCGAGGCGCCCGAGTTCATGAGTTGCTGGACCATGGGCCTGAACCAGAGCACGCACGGCACGTGGAGCACCAACGCGATCTGCAATCTGCATCTCGCGACGGGCAGGATCTGCCGCGAGGGCAGCGGCCCGTTCTCGCTCACGGGCCAGCCGAACGCGATGGGCGGCCGCGAAATGGGTTACATGGGTCCGGGCTTGCCTGGCCAGCGCACGGTGCTGTCCGCCGACGACCGCGCGTTCGTCGAGCAGCAGTGGAACGTGCCCGCGGGCACGCTGCCGCAGAAAGTGGGCACGGGCACCATCGACATGTTCTCGCGCATGAGCGCGGGCGAGATCAAGGCGTGCTGGATCATCTGCACGAATCCGGTCGCGAGCGTGGCGAACCGGCAGACCGTGGTCGCGGGCCTCAAGGCCGCCGAACTCGTGATCGCGCAGGACGCATTTCTCGACACGGAAACCAACGCCTATGCCGACGTCCTGCTGCCCGGCGCGCTGTGGGCCGAGGCCGAAGGCGTGATGATCAACTCCGAGCGCAACCTGACGCTCACGCAGCAGGCCGTCGAACCGCCCGGCGAAGCGCTGCCCGACTGGCGGATCATCGCGCGCGTGGCATGCGAAATGGGCTTTGCCGAAGCGTTCGACTACGCGAGCGCCGCGGAGGTGTTCGACGAAATCACGCGCTTCGCGAATCCGAACACGGGCTACGACCTGCGCGGCGCGAGCCATGCGAAGCTGCGCGAGACGCCGCTGCAATGGCCAATCGCGACGGATTCCAGCGAGGATCGGCATCCTGTCCGGTATCTGAACGACGGCGTGAGCCAAACGCTGAAGGAAGACGCCGACGGCACGCGGCCGCGCCTCGTGTTCGCCACGCCGCATGGCAAAGGCGTGTTTTTCGCGCGCCCGCACGTCGCGCCCGCCGAGTTGCCCGACGCCACGTTCCCGATCGTCTTCAACACGGGCCGCCTGCAACATCAATGGCACACGATGACGAAGACGGGCAAGGTGCCGATGCTCAACAAGCTCAACCCGGGCCCGTTCGTGGAGATTCATCCCGAAGATGCGGCGCAACTGGGCGTGGCCGCGAAAGATCGCGTGGAAGTGCGCTCGCGCCGCGGCCGCGTGGTGCTGCCCGCCGTGGTGACCGAGCGCGTGCGCCCGGGCAACTGCTTCGCGCCCATGCACTGGAACGACGTATACGGCGAAGACCTGTGCGTGAACGCGGTGACGAGCGACGCGGTGGACGCGATCTCGCAGCAGCCCGAACTCAAGTTTTGCGCGGTCGCGCTTACGCGCGTCGGGCCCGACGTGCCGGCGGAAACGCCAAGGTCTGGCCGCAATCGAGCCGATGCCGATGTCGATGCCGATGCCGATGCCGATGCCGCCATCGCCGATGCGAGCCCCGGCGCGCGGGACCCGCACGCCGTCAACCCGTCTCAGGAACACGACATGTCCCGTATCGATGCCTTCTCGACGCTGCTCGGCCTCGACGACGTTCCCGCACCGCCATTGAGCGCCGCGGAGCGCCAGTACCTCGCCGGTTTCGTCGGCGGCCTGCGTTCGCTGAAGACGCACGAGGCCGTGGGCGTGCCCGTGCTGCCCGCGCAGGCGCCGTTCGCGCCGGGCACGCGGGTCTATCTCGACGGCCTGCTCGCGGGGCTGTTCAGCCGCGTGGAACCGGCCGCGAGTGCGCGCGCGGCATTGGCCGCGCCCGTCGACATGAGCGTGGCGGAAGACCCGCCGCAAGGCGTGCGTATCGCGCACACGCGGCCGAAAGTCGTGTTGCTGTGGGCGTCGCAAACGGGCAACGTGGAATCGCTCGTGGAGTTGTACGCGACGCATCTGATGCAGTCGGGCTTCGAGATCCGCACCGCCTGCATGTCCGACTACCCGCTCGCGAACCTCGAAAAAGCGCAGTACGCGTTGCTGATGACGAGCACCTTCGGCGACGGCGACGCGCCCGACAACGGCGAGCCGTTGTGGAGCGCGCTCAACGCGCAGAACGCGCCGCGTCTGGCCGCGCTGCGCTTTGCCGTGCTCGCGTTCGGCGACCGCAATTACGACCAGTTCTGCGGTCACGGCCGCCGTCTCGACGCGCGCCTCGAAGCGCTGGGCGCCACGCGCCTGATGGAGCGCACCGACTGCGACAGCGAATTCCAGCCCGCCGCCGACGCCTGGCTCGAACGCATCGTCGTGCGCATCAAGGAGGAAGACACCGCGCTGCACGCCGTCCCCCCCGAAGGCGCGATTCCCGACGTGCTGCCCGGCTGCGCCGCGACCAAGGCGCGCCCGGCCACCTCGCGCCTGCTGCGCAACGTGCGCCTGAACCTGCAGGGCGCGACCAAGGACACGCGCTACTTCTCGCTGGCTACGGGCGAAGCGGGACTCGACTACGAGGCCGGCGACGCGCTGGGTGTGTGGCCGACCAACTGCCCGGCGCTCGTCGACGAACTGCTGCATCTCACGCGGCTGGCGGGCGACGCGAGCGTAAGCGTGAGCGGCCACGGCGACATGCGTCTCGCCGACGCGCTGGCTCGCCACTACGAAATCGCGCGCCCGAGCCCCGACGCGCTCGCGTTCATCGCGGCGCGCACGCGTTCGCGCGGTCTGGCCGAACTGCTCGGCGAAGCGCGCAAGGCGGATTTGCGCAACTGGCTCTGGGGCCAGCAGATTGCCGACGTGCTGCACGAATATCCCGTGGATGTTTCGCCATCCGAACTACTTGGCATGTTGAAGCGTCTGCAGCCGCGCCTCTATTCGATTTCGTCGAGTCCGAAGGCGCACGCGGGCGAAGTGCATCTGACCGTGTCGGCGGTGCGCTACAACAATGGCCGGCGCGAGCGTAAAGGCGTGGCATCCACGTTTCTCGCCGACCGCGCCGAGGCGGGCAGCGTGCCCGTGTTCGTGCAGAAGAGCACGCATTTCCGTCCGCCGCGCAACGGCGACACGCCGATGATCATGGTCGGCCCCGGCACGGGCGTCGCGCCGTTCCGCGCCTTTCTGCACGAGCGCCGCGCGCGCGGCGACGCGGGCCGCAACTGGCTCTTCTTCGGCGAGCAGCACGCGGCCACCGACTTCTACTACCGCGAGGAACTGGAGACGATGCAGCAGGACGGCCACCTCGCGCGGCTCGATCTCGCGTTTTCGCGCGATCAGAGCGACAAGGTCTATGTGCAGGACCGCATGCGCGAGCAGGGCGCCCAACTCTGGTCGTGGCTCCAGGACGGCGCGCATCTGTACGTGTGCGGCGACGCGAGCCGCATGGCAAAAGACGTGGATGCCGCGCTGAAAGACGTGGTCGCGGCGCACGGCGGCCTGAGCGGCGAGGCCGCGCAGGATTACGTCAGTGGGCTCGCGCGGGACCGGCGCTACGTGCGCGACGTCTACTGAACCCGACGAAGCGCGGCGCGCGCCACGGCAAAGGCGCGTTCGCGCGGCGTGCGCGCGTGAGCGGCGCGTCGTTTTCCTCGCCGAGCCCCGCGTAGAGGCCGCCGCGCGCGCCCTTGGCCGCGACCGGTTCGGGCAGCAGAATGGCCGTAAGAAATGTCAGGCAGGCGCCTGCGCACACGGCCAGCACGCTCATCGTGAACGACTCGAACATCCGCTTGACTCCCGACGGTAGAATGGTGCGCGAACGCCGGTTCACGCGTGCGCCACCACTTTGCGTACTATTTTGCGCAGCGCGCGCGGCGGCGTCCAAGACGATATTCGGATCGTCACGATAAGCGCGGCTTATGGTTGCAACGCGCGCGGACCGAATCTCGATTCCGAATGCCTGGCAGGGTGCGTGGCCAGGCGCCGGCGGATGACCGAGGGTGCAAGCGAGCGGGGAGACAGCCACCTTGATGCTTCGTGCGATACGCTACGTGATCACCGTGGCGGAGTTGAAGAACTTCACGCGCGCGGCGGAAGTGCTGCACGTGTCGCAGCCCGCGCTCTCGCAGCAGATACGCCAGCTAGAAGCCGAACTCGGCGGCGAGCTGTTCGACCGCAGCGGCCGGGCGATCAGCCTTACCGAATTCGGCCGTGTCTACATCGAACACGCGCGCGAGGCGCTCGCGCATCTCGACGCGGGGCGCCGCGCGTTGCACGACGTGCGCGACCTCACGCGCGGACTCTTGCGGCTGGCTTACACCCCCACCTTCGCCGAATATTTGATCGGGCCCGCGCTGCGCCGTTTTCGCGCGGCGCATCCGGCGCTCGCGATCGAGGTGAGCGAGCGGCCGCTCGAAGATATCGAAGGCGGCCTGGAGCGCGACGAACTCGATCTGGGCATCGGTTTCACCGACGTGCGCTCCGACGAAATCGACGTGCGTCCGCTGTTCGCCGAGCAGATGGCGTTGCTCGTGGCGACGCGGCACCCGCTCGCGCGGCGGCGCGAGGCGGTCTCGTCGCAGCAACTGGAGAGCATGCCGCTCGCGCTCCTGAGCGCCGACTTCGTGGTACGCCGTTTCGCCGACGCTTATTTCCGCGCGCATCAACTCAGCCCGCAGGTGATGTTGCAGGCCAATTCCGTGGGCACCGTGCTCAAGCTCGTGAAAGACGGCACGCTCGCCACGCTGCTGCCTTCGGCGGTCCTGCGCGAGCATCGCGGGCTCGTTTCGCTGGCGGTTACCCCCGCCTTGCCGCAACGCACGGTCGCGCTGTTGTCGCGCCGCCGCGCCGCCACGACGCTCGCGGCGAATGCGTTCGTGGCGCTGCTCACCGATCTGATCGCGGAAGAAGGACTGGGCGCCACGGCGTAATCATGTGATGGCGTGCGCGCTTTGCAGCGCCGCGCATAACGTAAGTCGAAATCCATCGTTATCGCGCCGCGCGCGCATTCCTATACTTTGCTGCCCGGCGGCCGCGTGCCGCGCATCATGCGAAGGAACGAGAATGCCCGCGACCGAATCTTCCGTGCCGACCTCTGCTGTCGAGGCGGCATCACCCGCCACGCCCGCTCAACCCGCGCTCGCCGGATTGCGAGAACTCGCGCAGGCGATCGCGCAAGGCGCGGCCGCGCGTGAAGTGCGGCGCGAATTGCCGTTCGACGCGGCGACGCGTTTCCGCGAGTCGGGGTTGGGGCGCTTGCGTTTGCCGGTGGCGTGGGGCGGCCTGGGCGGCTCGCTCGTCGACGTGTTCGAACTGGTCGCCACGCTCGGCGCGGCCGAAAGCAATCTCGCGCATGCGTTGCGCCTGCACTTCGATCAGACGGAAGTGCTGACGCTCTCACCGCGTTCGCCGTTCAACGATACGCAGATCCGCCGCGTGGCCGCGGGCGCGATTTTCGGCGGCGCCTCGACGGAACTCGGCACCGCGCGGCCCGGCGAGATCACGGTGCAACTGCGCCGCGACGGCGCGCACTATCGGCTGGATGGGCGCAAATACTATGCAACCGGCACGGCCTTCTCCGACTACGCGCGCCTGAACGTGCAGGACGACGCGGGCGCCCCGGTGATCGCGATCGTGCCTGTGCAGCGCGAAGGGTTTCGCGTGCTCGACGACTGGGACGGCATGGGCCAGCGCATGACCGCGAGCGGCGGTCTCGTGTTCGAGAATCTGCTCGTGCAGGCCGGAGAAGTCTCGCCGCGCGTGCTCGGCTCGCTGGTCGGGCGACATACGGGCGCGCTGCGGCAACTGCATCTCGTGGCGGTGGCGGCCGGCATCGTTCGCAATATTGTTAGCGATGCGAAGCATTATGTGATCCATCACGGCCGGCCCGCGCTGCACAGCCCGGCGCCGAGCGCGCGCGAAGACGCGTTCATCCAGCAGGTCGTGGGCGAACTCGCGGCGCACAGTCACGCGATCGATGCGCTGGTGCGCGAAAATGCCCGCGTGCTCGACCGGCAGGCCAACGCGATCCTCGCGGGCGACGCCAACGCCGAAGCGCTCGTGCTCGAAGGCGCGCTCGCGACCGCGCGCACGCAACTCGTGGTGAGCCAGCTCGCGTTGCAGGCGGCGGAACGGCTGTTCGAAGCGGGCGGCGCCTCGGCCACGGCGCGCACGCACAACTTCGACCGCCACTGGCGCAACCTGCGCACGATCTTCAGCCACAATCCGCTCACGCACAAAGCACGCGTGCTTGGCGACTACGACCTGAACGGCGTCACCACGCACCTCACCGAAGGGCGCGTGTTCTGAGGCCTGGGCGTACGCGTTGTCATCGTTGCGTCATTTGCCGATGCCCGATTGCCGATGCCGCTGGCGATTCTTTCGCGCCTTCAGCAAACGTTAAGCTAGCGTTGGCTACGATGAACGGCTTCACGTTCTACGTGCCCTCGGAGCGAGCCGATGAATTCAGCAGCGGGAGATGCATCGCGTCAGGCGTTGAGCAAGGTGCCTGCGCTCACGCTCGGTTTCTGGATCATCAAGATCGCGGCCACGACGCTCGGTGAAACCGGCGGCGACTGGGTGACGATGTCGCTCAAGCTCGGCTATCTCGTCGGCACGCTCATCTTCCTCGCGGCCTTCCTCGTGCTCGTATTCGCGCAGGTGCGCGCGCACCGCTTCAACGCGTGGCTCTACTGGGCCACCATTGTCGCGACCACCACGCTCGGCACCACGCTCGCCGACTTCTGCGACCGCTCCGCCGGCGTGGGTTATCCGGGCGGCGTGTCGATCATCGTTGTGCTGCTCGCCGCGAGTCTCGGCATCTGGTATCGCACGGAAGGCACGGTGTCGATCGGCAGCGTGGCCACGCCGCGCGTCGAGTGGTTCTACTGGGTCACCATTCTGTTTTCGCAAACGCTCGGCACCGCGCTCGGCGATTGGGTCGCCGACGAGGATCTCGGCGGTCTCGGGCTCGGCTACGAAGTGGGCGCGGCGATCTTCGGCGCGGGTATCGTCGCCGTTGGCTTGCTGTGGATGTGGGGCCGCGTGTCGCGCACGCTGCTGTTTTGGGCGGCGTTCGTGCTCACGCGTCCGCTGGGCGCGACGCTTGGCGATCTGCTCGACAAACCCGTCGCGCAGGGCGGTTTCGCCGTGAGCCGCTTTTACGCCTCGCTCATTCTGCTGGCGTTCATCGTGGTGTGCATTCTGGTGTTTCCGCAACGCGCCGCGCCGAGATCGCACGGCGCGCAGGCGCTGTCGAGGTAGTAGCGGCAATAGCGTGAGTCGCGGTGGCAAAAAGCACGCCGCAAAAAACATTAAAACAAGCTGTTTTCGGGGGTAGTCGCTGTGAGATTTTCCATATCGCGCGGCCGCGCGATCGTATCCGCCCTGGTCGCGGCGGCGGCCGCCTGCGCGCCGCTGTTGGCGAACGCCGGCGACGGTATCGACCATCGCGTCAATCGCAATACCGGCGGCATCTTCGCCGCGCAAGACGTCGTGCCGATCGCGCTCGCGGTCTTCAGCGGCGGCTGCGCGCTCTGGGAAGGCACGCAAACGCCCATCGGCAAGACCTGCTGGGAAAGCGCGGAGAGCATCGGCATCAGCGGGCTTTCCACTGAAGCGCTGCAATACCTCACCGGCCGCCAGGGGCCGAGCGAGACGAGCGATCCGGGCCGCTGGTTCACGGGCCGCAAGGGAACGTTCCCGAGTCTGCACGTGGCGGTGACGACCGCCGCCGTGACGCCGTTCATCCTCAACAACTTCGAGTCGCATCCCTGGCTGTCGAGCGGGCTCGCGCTGGTGCCCGTGTACGAGATGGTCGCGCGCGTGAAGGCGCAGCAGCACTGGCAAACCGACGTGCTGGCGGGGGCGCTGCTGGGCGCGGGCGTGGGGATCGGCGAAGTCTACAAGAACAGCCCCTTCGTGTTCGGCCTGCTGCCGGACGGCGGGTTTGTTGGCTATCACGCGAGGTTCTGAACGCGGCGCGGGCCGCTCTCATTGCGTGCGCTGCGTGCGAATCGAATTCGTCCGATAGGCGCGGGCCGCCGCGGGCTCTATCGTGATGTTCGTCTCGTTATCGAACGCGCAAGGAGTATCGCCATGGGCCCGCAACTGCTGCTCGACACCACGCATCTGCAAAAACATATCGACGCCATGGGCGCGGCCATGCATGGCGCGCAGGCAACGAACACGCCGATGTCGCGCCCGCTGCGCTCGCTGGTCGAGTACGTGCAGGCGCGCCACGCGGCGTTCATCGATCTGGGCATCGCGCTTGGTTGCGTCGCGTTTTCGCTGGGTGTGGTGCTCGGCGTGATGCTGTTGCTGGAGAAGCTGTAACGGCAAAGTGGCCCGCGACGGTCACGCCGCGGCGCGCGTTATCGCCGGGTAATTCGCCACAAGGACTGGCCGCCGCACATTGCCAGAATCACGCCGATCAGCACGGCCGCGACCGACGCCGCCTGATCGCCCGCGACGGCATCCGCCTCTTCGCTCAGCGCGCGCAGCCACAGCGCCGCGCCCGATCCCACCGCCACCAGCCCGAGCACGAGTGCGCTCGCGGCCATTGCCGTGCGCTCGCGCACGTCTTCCATCGTCTTCATCCTGTTTCGTTCCCCGATCAACACGGGCGCTCGCCCATGCCGAACGCCACCTGGCAACGATAACTCGCCAGAATTCGCGCTGCATGCGCGGATCGGGCAAAAAAAGCAACAAGCCAAATAGCAGAAGGCCTCGCGCGAATACTCCTCGCGGGTTCAGTCCTGACCGCTCAGCAACGCGAAATAACGCTGCTCGGCGTGCGTGATGAACGCCGTCATGGCCGTGTTGACCTTCTTCGGGTTGCGTTCGAGAAAGCCGTCGAGCAGTTCCTTCATGCCGTCCACAACGATCTTCTGCGTAGCCTGGTCGCGCAGCGTGCCGAGCCGCACTTGCTGCGCATGGTCGGCGAAGCGCTGGATGGTGTCCTGTAGCCGCGTGTTCTGCACCGCGCCCAGCCACGCGTCGCGAAACGCGATGTTCGCTTCGATCATCGCCTCGTTGTCGGTTTTGTCGCAGGCCTTGCGCGCCTGCTGGTAGGCCCGCTTGAGCGCCTCGTCGAGCTGGCGGTCGAGCGATGCGGTAGCGCTCGCGGCCGCGGCGGGCTCGAGCAGGCGGCGCACCTCGAAGATCTCGTGCACGTCGTCGCTCGTGAGCGTGGGCATGACGAAGCCGCGCGTGGTACCGATCAGATAGCCCTCGTTGACGAGCCGCAGCAGCGCCTGGCGCACGGGCATGCGCGTGCAGTCGAATTCGTCGGCGATTTCGTAGTCGAGGATCCGGTCGTCGGGGCCGACCTCGCCGCGCCGCAAGCGCGCGCGGATTTCCGTGTAGATGGTTTCGGTGAGCGTGGTTTGGCGCAGCGCGGTGCGCCGGGGCAGTTTCACGACCTTCGCGGTGGAGTCGGGCATGTGGCTGGAGGTCTCGTCGTTCTGCGATGGGTTCTGTGCTGGGTTCCGCGTGGGCTTTCTGGATTCTGAAGCGTGATCTAGGGTAGGCGGGCGCGCGCGGCGCTGTCAAGCGGGTTTGCCGTGTGTTGGGCGTGAAAAAACGCATTTCAGTCTTGACAGGATCAATCTGCATTCAGTTTATGCGTCAGCTGGCGGTGTGCGGGCACGCACCGCGTGGCGGCCACCGGGAAACCTGCCCACGCGCCGCTGCGTCAAGCCGTATCGGGGACTTCCCTTAAATTGCTTGAGGCCTAAACGATTTCGTTTGACAGCCGGTTTTTCTCCGCTTACCTTGGCCTTCGTCAAGAAACTGAATTCAGAATTCGTGAGGCAAACGAAATCGACATGCTGTTCCAATCGCTCAAACCCACCCTGCACGCCCCGGCGCCGCTCGATCTGATCTGGCTCGCGCTCGGCAGTGTGCCGATGGCGGAGTTCGCCGCGCAGGCGAAGCCGGGCGCGCTCGTGCTCGACCTGCAACACGGCCTGTGGGAACGCGGCACGCTCGAAGCGGCGATCGGCGCGGCGGCGCGGCGTGTGCCCGTGATCGCGCGCTGCGCCGAGAACACCCACGCCGCGATCGCCCAGGCGCTGGACGCGGGCGCGGCCTCGGTGCTCGTGCCGCTGGTGGAAACCGCCGCGGAAGCGCAACGCGCGGTGGAAGCCTGCCGCTACCCGCCGCACGGCCGCCGTTCGGGCGGTGGCGTGCGGCCCTTGCTCGCCGGCGTGGACGCCATGCTCGCGGCCGACCGCGAGGTAGCCGTGGGCGTGATGATCGAAACGGTGGCAGGCGTGGAAAACGTCGCGGCCATCGCGGCCACGCCCGGCCTCGACTATCTGTTCATTGGCACCGGCGACCTCGCGCTCTCGCGCGGCACGCACGACGCCGAAGTGCTCGCGCGCGACTGCGAGCGCGTGCAACAGGCGGCGCGCGCACACGGTCTCGCCTGCGGCCTCTTCACCGGCGACGCCGAAGCCGCGCGCCGGGCCTTTGCCGACGGCTACCGCATGGCCGTCAGCGCCAACGACATCGACATGGTGCGCAAGGGTTTTCTCTCCGCGCGCGCCCATAGCCTCGGCGCGCCTGGCGATCATGCCGATGCCGCGCCCGGCCACGACCACGAATGAACGAGGGAGAACACGCCATGAGCCTTACACGAGACGCGATCCTCAACATGCCCGATTCGCCCATCATCGACGTCTGGCGCCTGGGCGTCGGGCGCAGCGACGTGATCGGCCTGTGGGCGGGCGAAAGCGACCTGCCCACGCCGAAGCAGTTCAGCGAGGCGGCCATGGCGGCACTCGCGAACGGCCAGACGTTCTACTCGCAGAATCGCGGCGTTCCCGCGCTGCGCCAGGCGATCGCCGCGTATTACCAGCGCCTGTGCAACGTGACGCTCGAAGACGAGCGTATCGCGGCTACCTGCTCGGGCATGAATTCGGTGATGCTGGTCGCGCAGGCGATCATCGAGCCGGGCGACAACGTCGTGTGCGTGACGCCCTCGTGGCCCAACATCCTGCGCGCGATCACGATCACGGGCGGCGAAGTGCGTTCGGTGCCGCTCGGGCATGGCGAGGACGGCTGGCATCTGGACCTGCAGCGTCTGTTCGATGCCTGCGACGCGCGCACGAAAGCGATCTACTACGCCTCGCCGGGCAATCCCACGGGCTGGATGATCGAGCCCGAACAGCAGCGCGAACTCATGGCGTTCGCGCGCGAGCGCGGTATCGCGATTCTCGCCGACGAGGTGTATCAGCGCATCGTCTACGACCGCTCGCACGCGCCTTCGCTGCTCGAGCTCGCCACGCCCGACGACCCCGTGTTCGTCATCAACAGCTTCTCCAAGGCGTGGGCCATGACGGGCTGGCGCATGGGCTGGCTCGTCTATCCGCGCGCGATGCTGGAGACGTTCGAGAAGCTCATCCAGTTCAACACCAGCGGCGGCCAGGCATTCCTGCAAGCGGGCGCGACGGTCGCGCTCAACGAGGGCGAGCCGTTCGTGAAGTCGTTCGTCGAGCGTTGCCGCGGCGGCCAGAAGATCGCGCTCGAACGTCTGCGCGCGATTCCGGGCGTGAGCGTCGTGCCGAACCAGGCGTCGTTTTATCTGATGTTCAGCGTGGAAGGCGTGAGCGACACGCTCGACTTCTGCAAGCGCGCCGTGCGCGACGCGGGCGTGGGCCTCGCGCCGGGCATCGCGTTCGGCGAAGAATCGGCGCAACAGATCCGGCTGTGCTACGCGCGCAGCGACGCGAGCCTGATCGAAGCGATGGACCGGCTGGAAAACTTCATTGGCCGATGAAACCTTGAGGGTCACCTGAGAGGCAGGGCGCGCTCGCGTGGGCGCCTCGAATAATAATAGTTCGTTATCCGAAGCACTGTCATGCGATGACGGTGCTTCGTTTCCCATCGAAGAAAGAGAGAACAAGACCATGCAACGCAAACTCAAGGCTGTGCTCGCCACCCTCGGGGTAGGGCTGTCAGGTACCGCGTTCGCGCAAAGCGACGTCACGCTGTACGGCATCGTCGATCAGAGCATTCGCTTCACGACGAATTCGAACGCGCAAAACGACAATCAGGTGCAGCTCACCAATGGCGCGATCACCAACAGCCGCTGGGGCTTGAAGGGACAGGAAGACCTGGGCGGCGGCATGACGGCGCTGTTTCGCCTCGAAAGCGGTTTCGAGCCGCAGAACGGTCAGGTCGACATGAACCGCCTGTTCGGCCGCTACGCCTATGTCGGGCTTTCGGGCCGTTACGGCACCTTCACGCTGGGCCGCCAGGGCACGGAGTCGTTCAACTTCTTCGGCGACTTCGATCCGCTCACCGTGGGGAATTACACGGGCAATTCGTGGCCGTTCTTCATGACGATCGGCCGTATCGACAACACGGCAACCTACGCGGGCAAGTTCGGCGGCCTGCATCTGGGCGCGACTTACGGCTTCGGCCAGCAGCCGGGCAGCCTGAGCCAGAATTCGTACTGGGGCGTGCGCGTGTCGTACGACCTCGGCCCGGCGAGCTTCGGCGGCACGTATCAGGAACAGCGCGACTTGAACAACAACGTGCAGCGCATGTGGGGCGTGGGCGGCAAATACGCGTACGGACCGGCCACGGTGTTCGTGGGCTACATGGGCGGGCGCGACGCCACGGGTTTCGTCGACGACTCGCTCAACGATTCGAGCCGCACCGTCACGCAGGGCTCGTTCGCGCAGAACCCGCGCCGCGACACGACGTTGTTCACGGGCGTGGTGTATCAAGCCACGCCGGCGCTCGCGCTCACGGGCGCGTTCTACTACGACGACATGAACAACGTGAACGGTTTCGCCGGCAACGGCGGCAAGCGCTACACGGGTGTGCTGCTCGCCGAATATGCGCTCTCCAAGCGCAGCCAGATCTACACGACCGTCGACTACAACAAGGTGAGCGGCGGTGCGTACACGGAACTGCCGGGCAAGAGCAACCAGCTGGGCGTGGCCGTCGGCATGCGCCATATGTTCTGATGCAGGCGCGTTCGATAAGGATGACGAATGATTAAACTCAACGACGATTCGACGCGCGCGGGCTGGCTGCTGTATCACTCCGTGGGCATGTTCCCGGGCCAGGAAGACGCGGTGCGCGGCGCGCTCGATGCGTTCGCGTCAAACTGGTGCCGCCCCGACCTGCAACGCTGGGATTACGGTCTCAAGGCGCGCCGCGAGGTGCTCGACATGTGGGCGCGCCTCGTGCATGCGCCCGCGCACGCGGTGTTCGCCGCCGAAAACGTGACGGACGCGTTCGCGCGCTTCGTGGGCGCGCTCGGCCGCACGCGGCTCGAAGGCCGCCGCGTGCTGATCGCGGGCGACTGCTTCCCGAGCCTGCACTACATGCTCTCGAGCATGGCGAAGGTGCTCGGCTTTACGCTCGACACCGTGCCGCTCGAAGACAACGCGGCCTATGTGAGCGACGACGCCTTCATCGCGCGCTGGCAGGACGACGTGGCGCTCGCCATCGTCACGTGGGTCACGTCCACGGCTTCGAAGCGCGCCGATCTCGAACGCCTTGTTGCGCACGGCCGCGCGCAGGGCAGCCTGATTGCCGTGGACATCACGCAGGGCGCGGGCATTCTGGACTTCGACGTGAACGCGCCGGCCGTGGACTTCGTCGGCACGACCACGCTCAAGTGGCTGTGCGGCGCGCCGGGCACCGGGCTCGCGTATCTGAACCCTGCGCTCATCGACGAAAAACTCGCGCCGATGGTGCAGGGCTGGTTCAGCCAGCCCGATCCGTTCAACTGGGATCTCTCGCGCTTTTCGCTCGCGGCCGACGCGCGGCGCTTCGATCACGGCACGCCCTCGTTTTTGCCGTTCGTGGCGTCCGCGCCGGGTCTCGCGTGGCGTTTGTCGCCCGAAGCCGCGGGCATGCGCGAACACAATCTCGCGCTCTCCAGGCAACTGATCGCGCTCTGCGACGAGAAGGGCTACGCGCTGCGCTCCCCGCGCGACGAGGCGCAACGCGGTGGCAGCGTGATGGTCGACCTGCCCGCGCACCTCGCAGCGGCCGCGCTCGAAACCGTGCTCGCCGCCAACGGCGTGCTGGTGGACACGCGCGGCCAGACCCTGCGTCTTTCGCCCGGCGTGCTCACCGAGCCCGCCGTTATCGACAGCCTGTCGGCCTTGCTGCCCGCAGCCTGACCTCGCATCCATCACCTCGCAAAGGAGCCAGGACATGGAAGATACGAGTATCACCTCACGCGAAAAGGGCTTGCACAAGGCGCTTACGCAACGCCAGATCGCGATGATCGGCATTGGCGGCGCGATCGGCACGGGCCTGTTCATGGGCAGCGGCATCGCCATTGGTTACGCCGGGCCGGGCGTGCTCATCAGTTATGCGATCGCGGCGCTGATCGCCGTCATCATGGTGTTCAGCCTCGCCGAGATGGCCGTCGCGCATCCCACGGCGGGCTCGTTCGGCACCTATGCCGAGATGTATCTGAACCGCTGGACCGGTTTCGTGGTGCGCTACACGTACTGGATCATCGAAGTCGTGGCCGTGGGCGGCGAAGCGATCGCCGTGGGCGTGTACATGGGCTTCTGGTTCCCGGGCGTGCCCGTGTGGCTCTGGTCGATCGCGTTCGGCATCGCGCTCGTCTACGTCAACTGCCGCTCGGTCACGAACTTCGGCTCGTTCGAGTACTGGTTCGCGCTCATCAAGGTCGTGGCCATTCTCGGCTTCATCGTGGTCGGGCTGTCACATCTGCTCGGCTTCGGCACGGGCCAGGCGGCGATCGGTCTGCACAATCTCACGGGCCTGCCCGGCGGCTTCATGCCGCACGGTTTCGGAGGCGTGTGGATGGGCGTGCTGATGGCGATCTTCTCGTTCTACGGCGTGGAGATCGTGGCCGTGACGTCGGGCGAGGCGAAGGATCCGTCGAAGGCGATTCCCAACGCACTGCGCTCCATGGTGCTGCGGCTCACGCTGTTCTACATCCTCGCGCTCGGCATCATGGTGGCGTATCTGCCGTGGACCGAAGCGGGCGCGAAGGTCGTGCAGCAAAGTCCGTTCGTGAAGCTGTTCGCGCATGCGGGCATCGCGCACGCGGCCGGTCTCATGAACTTCGTGGTGATCACGGCGGCGCTTTCGAGCATGAACACGAATATCTACCTCTCGTCGCGCACGCTGTTTTCGCTGGCGCGCGGTGGCTATTCGCCGCGCTGGATCGGCCAGCTTTCCGCCAACGGCACGCCGCTCGTCGCCACGCTCATCTCGGGCGCGGGCATTCTCGCGGCGGCTGCGGTGTCGTTCTTCAGCCCGCTCGCGTACAACTACCTGTTCGGGATCGCGCTGTTCGGCGGCATCTTCGTGTGGATCGTGATTCTGGTCACGCACCTGCGTTTCCGTCGCGCGTGGCGCGGCCGCGCGCTGCCCGTGCGCATGCCGTTTTTCCCGATCGCGCAGATCACCGGCATCGCGCTGCTCGCGGCGATTCTCGTGACGATGGGGCTCGACACCGAGTTCTGGAACATCTCGTGGATCGTGGGCGTGCCCTGGCTCGTGGGGATTTCGCTCGTGTACTTCGTGTACCGCAAGCGCCTCGCGCAGGCCCCGATGGGCGACGCGGCGGGCGTGTGAACGTCGCGTTCCGTGGATAAAGCGCGCTGAATCGGGGCGCAAACCGGGCGCAAGCCGCATGCAGGCGCGGCCGAGTCGCGCGGGGCATCGCCGAAAAAAGCGGGCCGCGGCGCGAACCGGCCAGCGGGACGCGCCGCCGGGGCCTGTGGGATAATCGACGGGTTTGCCCAGAGCGCAGCTCAAGAGGTTGTTCGCACGGGCGCGCAAGGGGCCATTATTCCGGCGGCCCCGCTACCTTTCTGCGATTTTCACTCCACAACCACGATGCCCGCATACCGTTCCAAAACCTCCACCGCCGGCCGCAACATGGCTGGGGCGCGCTCGCTGTGGCGCGCCACCGGCATGAAAGACGAAGACTTCTCGAAGCCGATCATTGCCGTCGTCAACTCGTTCACCCAATTCGTGCCGGGCCACGTGCACCTGAAGGATCTGGGCCAGCTCGTCGCGCGCGAAATCGAAGCCGCGGGCGGCGTCGCCAAGGAATTCAACACGATCGCCGTCGACGACGGCATCGCCATGGGTCACGACGGCATGCTCTATTCGCTGCCGAGCCGCGACATCATCGCCGATTCGGTCGAATACATGGTCAACGCGCACTGCGCCGACGCCATGGTCTGCATCTCGAACTGCGACAAGATCACGCCGGGCATGCTGATGGCCGCGATGCGCCTGAACATCCCCGTGATCTTCGTCTCGGGCGGCCCGATGGAAGCCGGCAAGACGCGCCTCGCGAATCCCGTGACCAAGGCCATGGAGTTCAAGAAGCTCGATCTGGTCGACGCCATGGTGATCGCCGCCGACCAGAACTACACCGACGAGCAGGTCGCCGAAGTCGAGCGTTCCGCCTGCCCGACCTGCGGTTCGTGCTCGGGCATGTTCACGGCCAACTCGATGAACTGCCTGACCGAAGCGCTCGGTCTCTCGCTGCCGGGCAACGGCACCGTGGTCGCGACGCACGCCGACCGCGAACAGCTGTTCAAGCGCGCGGGTCATCGCATTGTCGAACTGGCCCGCCAGTACTACGAGCAGGAAGACGAGCGCGTGCTGCCGCGTTCGGTGGGCTTCAAGGCGTTCGAAAACGCCATGACGCTCGACATCGCCATGGGCGGCTCGACCAACACGATCCTGCACTTGCTCGCCATCGCGCGCGAAGCCGAGATCGACTTCACGATGACGGACATCGACCGCCTCTCGCGGATCGTGCCGCAGCTGTGCAAGGTCGCGCCGAACACGAACAAGTACCACATCGAAGACGTGCATCGCGCGGGCGGCATTTTCGCGATCCTCGGCGAACTCGATCGCGCGGGCAAGCTGCACACCGACGTGCCCACGGTTCACGCGCCGTCGCTGAAAGACGCGCTCGCGCAGTGGGACATCACGCTCACGAACGACGAAGCCGTGAAGACGTTCTACATGGCCGGTCCCGCGGGCATTCCCACGCAGACCGCGTTCAGCCAGAACACGCGCTGGCCGAGTCTCGACACGGACCGCGCCGAAGGCTGCATCCGCTCGTACGAGCATGCATTCTCGAAGGAAGGCGGCCTCGCCGTGCTGACGGGCAACATCGCGCTCGACGGCTGCGTGGTGAAGACCGCGGGCGTGGACGAAAGCATTCTCGTGTTCGAGGGCTTGGCGCACGTGACGGAGTCGCAGGACGAAGCGGTCGAGAACATTCTCGCCGACAAGGTCAAGGCCGGCGACATCGTGATCGTCCGTTACGAAGGTCCGAAGGGCGGTCCGGGCATGCAGGAAATGCTGTATCCCACGAGCTACATCAAGTCGAAGGGTCTCGGCAAGGCGTGCGCGCTGCTGACCGACGGCCGCTTCTCGGGCGGCACCTCGGGTCTGTCGATTGGCCACTGCTCGCCGGAAGCGGCGGCGGGCGGCGCGATCGGTCTCGTGCGCGACGGTGACAAGATCCGCATCGACATTCCGAATCGCACGATCGACGTGCTCGTCTCGGACGAAGAACTGGCGCGCCGCCGCGAAGAGCAGAACGCGAAGGGCTGGAAGCCGGCGAAGCCGCGTCCGCGTAAAGTCACGGCGGCGTTGAAGGCGTACGCGAAGCTGGTGATGTCGGCCGACAAGGGCGCGGTGCGCGACCTTTCGTTGCTGGACGACTAAGCCGGTTCAGCGTGAGGCGGCCCGCAAGGGTCGCCAAAAAAATCGGGCCTCCCACAGCGATGTGGGAGGCCCGATTCGTTTGTGCAGCAGGCTTATGCAGCCGTCTCGTGAAGCCGGTTCCCCACCTAAGCAGGGAACCCGGGCCGTCACTTACTTCGCAGCGGCTTCGAGAGCAGCGTTGAAGGTCTTGCTCGGACGCATGATTTCAGCGAGCTTCGCGAAGTCCGGCTTGTAGTAGCCGCCGATGTCGACCGGCTTGCCTTGCACTTCGGCCAGCTCGGCCACGATCTTCTGCTCGTTCTCGGCCAGCGTCTTCGCGAGCGGCGCGAATTGAGCGGCGAGTTCCGCGTCTTCCTTCTGTGCGGCCAGTTCTTGTGCCCAGTACATCGACAGATAGAACTGGCTGCCGCGGTTGTCCAGCTCGCCGGTCTTCGGCGACGGACCCTTGTTGTTGTCGAGCAGCTTGCCCGTGGCGGCGTCGAGCGTCTTCGCGAGCAGCTTCGCACGCGCGTTGTTCGTCTTGATGCCGAGGTCTTCGAGCGAGACGGCCAGCGCGAGGAATTCGCCGAGCGAGTCCCAGCGCAGGTGGTCTTCCTGCACCAGCTGCTGCACGTGCTTCGGCGCCGAACCGCCCGCGCCCGTTTCGTACATGCCGCCGCCGGCCATCAGCGGAACGATCGAGAGCATCTTTGCCGAGGTGCCCAGTTCCATGATCGGGAACAGGTCGGTCAGGTAGTCGCGCAGAATGTTGCCCGTGACCGAGATCGTGTCCAGACCGCGGATCACGCGCTCGAGCGTGTAACGCATCGCGCGCACTTGCGACATGATCTGGATGTCGAGGCCCTTCGTGTCGTAATCCTTCAGGTACGTTTCGACCTTCTTGATCAGCTCGTTTTCGTGCGGACGGTACGGGTCGAGCCAGAACACGGCCGGCATGCCCGAGTTCTTCGCGCGCGTGACGGCGAGCTTGACCCAGTCGCGGATCGGCGCGTCCTTCACGAGGCACATGCGCCAGATGTCGCCTTGCTCGACTTGCTGCGTGAGCGCTTCGATGACTTCGCCCGTGGCGTTGTCGACGATGCGCGCTTCGCCGTCTTCCTTGATCTCGAACGTCTTGTCGTGCGAACCGTACTCTTCGGCCTTCTGCGCCATCAGGCCGACGTTCGGCACCGTGCCCATCGTGCGCGGGTCGAAGGCGCCGTTGGTCTTGCAGAAGTTGACGATTTCCTGGTAGATGCGCGCGAACGTGCTTTCCGGAATCAGGCACTTCGTGTCGGCCGGGCGGCCGTCGGCGCCCCACATCTTGCCGCCCGCACGGATCATGGCCGGCATGGATGCGTCGACGATCACGTCGTTCGGCGCGTGCAGGTTCGAGATGCCCTTGGCCGAGTCGACCATGGCGAGCGCCGGGCGGTGCTCGTGGCACGCGTGCATGTCGCGGATGACTTCTTCACGCTGCGATTCCGGCAGCGTTTCGATCTTCGTGTACAGGTCGACGAGGCCGTTGTTGACGTTCACGCCGAGCTGTTCGAACAGCTTCGCGTGCTTCGCGAACGCGTCCTTGTAGAACGTGCGCACGGCGTGGCCGAACACGATCGGGTGCGAGACCTTCATCATGGTCGCCTTCACGTGCAGCGAGAGCATGACGCCGGTCTTGCGCGCGTCTTCCATCTGTTCTTCGTAGAACGCCAGCAGGGCCTTCTTGCTCATGAACATGCTGTCGACGATCTCGCCGGCTTGCAGCGTGACCTTCGGCTTGAGCACGATGGTTTCGCCGCGCTTCGTCACGAGTTCCATGCGCACTTCGCGCGCTTTCTCGTTCGTGATCGACTTTTCGCCGTGATAGAAGTCGCCGTGCTTCATGTGCGCGACGTGGGTGCGCGAAGCCATGCTCCACTCGCCCATGCTGTGCGGGTGCTTCTTCGCGTAGTTCTTGACCGCGAGCGGCGCGCGGCGGTCCGAGTTGCCTTCGCGCAGAACCGGGTTCACGGCCGAGCCGAGGCACTTCGAGTAGCGCTTCTGAATGGACTGTTCTTCTTCCGTCTTCGGATCTTCGGGGAAGTCAGGGATCTTGTAGCCCTTGCCCTGGAGTTCCTTGATCGCGGCGACGAGCTGCGGCACCGATGCGCTGATGTTCGGCAGCTTGATGATGTTGGTTTCCGGAAGCTGCGTGAGACGACCCAGTTCAGCCAGGTTGTCCGGCACGCGCTGCTCTTCCGTGAGGAATTCGGGGAATTCGCCGAGGATACGGCCTGCCACGGAGATATCGCTCGTCTCGACGTTCACGCCGGCCGGCGCAGCGAAGGTGCGGATGATCGGCAGAAACGCGCTGGTGGCGAGCAGCGGCGCTTCATCGGTCAGGGTATAGATGATGGTGGGTTGCTGGGTACTCATCGGCTTCTTGGCGGGGAGATTAAACGGGGTGGCAAAACCACCGGCTGCGCGCAGTCGGCGAAACACGTGGATTTTGCCTGATTTTGAGGACGCGCGGGGCCGAAGTCGGCATGAATTTCATAATGTAAAATGACATTGCGCGACGTCGAATGGGCGAAAAATTGCTGCGCCAGCCTTGTTCGAGCGGCGCCTTGGCGAAAACGATTTCACGTGAGAAGCCTGTCCGGTAAGGGTTTCCGGCCCGATTCGGGTAATTTTGCTGCATTGCATGATTTTTAAGGTTTGCTCCTTATGTAGGCTGTCAAGCCAGGAAAGACCCTTGTAAAAAGAAGGGGGATTCGGGCAGTCTTATATAAGAATTTTTTCCCGGACGCGGTTTTTCGACGCGGCTTTTCCTGGTCATTTAGACGGGTATTGGCACCGGTTTGGTGCGCGCCGAATACGCGCTCCTCACCATATCGATTGCCTTGCTAATCAATTTATGAAACGATGACGGCATGTTCGATCACTGCCTGTACTTCAATTCGTCGGCGCTGGCGCGGCTCGTGGAGCGCGAGTGGAGCCTCGCGTACGCGCCGTTCGGCTTGACGCCCGCGCAAGGTTTCGTGCTGCGCGTCGTGCTCGCGAAGCCCGGCTGTCTCGCGAGCGATGTCGCGCAAACGCTCGGGATCGCGCGCCCGACCGCCACGCGTCTCGTCGATGGCCTGTGCGACAAGGCGCTGCTCGAACGCCGCCAGGGCGAGGCGGACGGCCGCGAGTGGGGGCTTTTCCCCACCGAACAGGGCGCCGCGCTCGACGGCCCGATCAACGCGGCAAGCGCGGAGGTCGCGCGCCGTTTGCGTTCGCAGGTCGGCCCGGAGCTGTTCGAATCGACGGTGACAGGCATGCGCAAGATTCGAAACGAGCTGGTTTGAGATCAGCCGTTTTTTTTACCCAAACGATTGTCTTGCTAATCAAATATCGAAACGGAGAACCACGATGCACGACTCGGCACGCACGGCAGGCGGCAACAAGGCGAAGAGGGAAGACGCGTGGCACTGGCTGCTCGGCGGCGCGATCACCGTGTTCGCGGTCGGTTCCGTGGCGCTCGCGCTGATGGCGATGCCGCGCGCGGTGGAGGCGAACCGCCGGGCGTGCCTCGCCGCGCGCGCGAACGATCTGCATGCCGATCTCGCCGCGTTCGGCCAGGATCCGGCGTGGCAGTCGCCGTATGTGGATGCGTTGGCGGCGTGCGCGAACTAGCCGCGCCACGCCGCGCGCAACGATCGCTTACTTCTGGTTGAGGAACGCGAGCAGGTCGGCGTTGACCTGATCGGCCATGGTCGTGCACATGCCGTGCGGGCCGCCCGGATAGATCTTGAGCGTCGCGTTCTTGACGATCTTCGCCGAGAGCTTGCCCGCGTCGTCGATCGGCACGATCTGGTCGTCGTCGCCGTGCAGGATCAGCGTGGGCACGTCGAACTTCTTGAGGTCGTCGGTGTAATCGACTTCGGAGAATTCATGCACGCACTCGTAGAGCGCGAGCACGCCGCCGAGCATGCCTTGCAGCCAGAACTGGTCGATGGTGCCCTGCGAGACCTTCGCGCCTTCGCGATTGAAGCCGTAGAACGGCGTGGCGAGGTCCTTGAAGAACTGCGAGCGGTTGTCGACCACGCCTTTGCGAATGCCGTCGAACACGTCTTTCGGCAGGCCGCCCGGATTCGTCTCGCTCTGGATCATGATGGGCGGCACCGCGCCGATCAGCACCGCGCCTGCCACCCGCTTCGTGCCGTGGCGGCCGATATAGCGCGCGACTTCGCCGCCGCCCGTGGAATGGCCGACGAGCGTGGCGTCTTTCACGTCGAGCTTGTCGAGCAGTTCGGCGAGATCGTCGGCCCAGGTGTTCATGTCGTTGCCCTTCGCGGGCTGCCCGGAGCGGCCGTGACCGCGCCGGTCGTGCGCGATCACGCGAAAGCCGTGCTGCACCAGAAATAGCATCTGGGCGTCCCACGCGTCGGCCGAGAGCGGCCAGCCATGGCTGAACACGACGGGCCGGCCGCTGCCCCAATCCTTGTAGTAGATCGACGTGCCGTCGCGAGTGGTGAAGGTGCTCATCGCAAACTCTCCTGTTTCGTACACCGGATTAATGACGAAGACGAACGCCGTCGCGCGAATGCGGCTGTGATAACAACCGGCGCGACGGGTCGGGAACGGGGTGGAGCGAGACTACGAAGCGTGCGCGAGCCCGCGAGAAATCGTGCGGACGAGACGGGCGGCCAGCGACGCGAATGCAGTATAGAGAGAACGAAATCGCGGTGGCGCGAAGGTGCGCGAAGTGCCGTGGCGCGATGCGGGCGCGCTCACCCGGTGGCGTGAAAATCGCGCGTGGGAATCGCGTGTGGGAGTCGCGTGTGGGAATCAGCGGCGGCGCTTTTTCCAGTCGTAATCGGGGGGCGGCTCGGCAGCGCCCGCGGGGCCCACGCTGGCGGGATTCTCCGAGCACAGCGTGACGAAGCCGACCGAGCGGTCCTGCGCCTGGCGGCGGCGCAAGGTCTCGGCGAACGCGAGTGCCTCCGACATGCCGCCCGCCGCGAACGATTCCATGTGCGGCACGCGCCCGCCATCGGCCGACATTTCGCACCAGTACACCACGAACACCGCGCTCATGATCGGGCTGCCGGATACCGGCGTAACGCGTGCGCGATACGCGAGATGCGAACGCATTCGCTACATGTTTGCATTGCAATGGTTGAGTGGCGTGTCATGTCGATTCGTATCCTGAGTGGCGGGATTTTCGCCGATGATTTGCCGATTCGGCGAGTGTCATTGGTTGCGCGCGCAACCAGTAGATTTCGACACCGCCGCGTCCGCCGCGATTTGCCGTATCGACATGAATCCGCGCACGCATCATGGATTGGCCGGCACGCCGTCGCGCCACGCGCCCCAGTTCCCGACGATCGCCGCGACCAGCGGCTGCCCCGCGCGATAAAGATTTTCGAGCGCGGGCGCGAAGCCGCCCTGGCTCGCGTAATTCAGCAGATTCGCGGCGTTGGTTTCGCCCTTGTACGGCCGATCGAAGTCCGAGCCCGCGCGCAGCACGGCCACGCGGTCGAGATCGACGCGCTGGGCGGCCGCCGCGCGCTTGAGCGCTTCGTAGGTCGCGTTGTCTTCCTGCTGCGTCATGCAATAGCGCCCCTGGCCTCCGGTGAGCTGGCGCGTGAATTCGGTCGCGCGTTCGCCGAGCGCGGTGCCGGAGAACCACGTGTCGTCGGCCACGGAATCGCAGCGGATCACCGTGGGCGCCCGGTTCGCGGGCGCGTAGCCGTATTTGGCGCGCGCGGCTTTGGCCTCGGCGCTGTCCGCGAGCGCAACCTCGTGCGAGAGCGCGAAGGCGGCATCGGCGAGTTTCGGATTCAGCCGGAATACCTCGGTGCGGTAATCGAGCGGCGGCTTTTGCGTGGGATTCTTCGTGTTGATGCCGAGATAACCCGTGGGCCAGCCGCGCGGGCGGCGGTCGCCGTCGATCTCCCATTGCAGGCCGAAGTCGACGAGCCAGTCCGACCACGCCGCCGAGCCCACCGTCCCCAGGTGCGGATTCACGCCCGCGATGCCCGCGACGAGGAAATACGTGTGACGCAGATCGAACTGCGGCGCGAACGCCAGCGCCATGGTCGAGGCGGCGGCGTTGGTGTGGCCCATGCCCGTGGTCATCACGCACACGTCGCTGGCGTTGCACTGCACCTCGGGATAGTCGGGCGACAGACCCGCCACGCGCACCGCCTGCCACGGCCCGAGCCGGTCGAGCCAGGTTTTGGCCTCGGGCGCGAACATCGTCACGATCATCACCTTGACCGGGCGCGGCGTCTGCGCGACGGTCGGGCTGCCGGGATTCGCCGAGGCGGGCGCGGTGGGCGAAGTCGTGGCGCAGGCGGCCAGCAGCGCGGCGCCTGCGAGTGCGAACACGGTGAGAACGCGGTTTGGCATCAGGTAACTCCTTGTTCCGATTGGCGGAACTATCGCACCGAACGGCTTGATCGCGCCCCGAATGTGCGCGCGGCACGCGTCGAGCGGTCGCCGCGACTGCGGCCGAATCGCCACCGAATCGCCACCGAATCGCCCATTTTGTCCGGCTTTGCGCCGCGACAAGGCAAAATACCGGTTTCGAGCCCGCCCGCGGGCTCCTGTTTTTCCTGCCGGCGCCTGGCGCGTCCGGCGCGCAGGCGCCCCGGCGGTGCGCCTGCGCCACACTGGAGTCGTCTTCATGCCCGAATCGAACCTGTCCTTCTTTGGACGTCTCTCCGTTGCATTCGGATCGTTCTTCGCGATCCTCGGCGACGGCGAACTCGCCGCCAACGTGCGCGGCCTGCGCGAAGGTCATTTCCCCGCCGCCGCTTCGTCCGTTCCCACGCCCGCGCCGGCCGCCGCGCCCGTGGCGAAGCCGGAACCGAAGCCCGCGCCCTCGGTCGTCAAGGAATCCACGCCCGAGGCCGCGCTGCAACTGCTCGGCCTGCTCCAGCGCAACGCGCGCTTCATCGACTTCGTCGAGGAAGACATCAAGCACTATTCGGATGCCGATATCGGCGCCGCCGCGCGTATCGTTCACGAAGGCTGCCGCGCCACGCTGCGCGATCACTTCACGATCCGCCCCGTGCGCAGCGAATCCGAAGGCGCGCGCATCACGCTCGCGCCGGGCTTCGACGCCGCCGCCGTGCGCCTCACCGGCAACGTGGTGGGCGAGGCGCCGTTCACGGGCAGCCTCACGCATCGCGGCTGGCGCGTCGAGGAGGTGAAGCTGCCGCAACTCGTGAAAACGCACGACGCGCGCATCGTCGCGCCCGCCGAGGTGGAACTGTGAGCGCGCGCTATTCGATCGGCGTCGATCTGGGCACCACGCATTGCGCGCTGTCCTACGTCGACCTCACGGCCAGCGACGGCGAGAAGACCACCGAGGGCGTGCTCGCGGTCACGCAACTCACGGCGCCGGGCACGCTGGAAGCGCCGGAATTGCTGCCGTCGTTTCTGTATCTGCCGCATTCGGGCGAACTGACGCCGGGCGACCTCACGCTGCCGTGGACCGCCACGCGCGACTACGCCGTGGGCGAATTCGCCCGCAGCCGTGGCGCGGGCACGCCTATCCGCCTCGTGTCGAGCGCGAAGAGCTGGCTGTGCCATCCGGGCGTGGATCGCCGCGCGGCCATCCTGCCGAACGACGCGCCGCCCGAAGTCGAGCGCGTGTCGCCGCTCGAAAGCTCGGTGCGCTATCTCACGCACCTGCGCGAGGCATGGGACCACGCGCATCCCGAGGCGCCGTTCGGCGAGCAGGAAGTCACGGTGACGATTCCGGCTTCGTTCGATCCGGCCGCGCGCGAACTCACGGCGGAAGCCGCGCAGGCGGCGGGCTACGCCAACATGACGCTGCTCGAAGAGCCGCAGGCCGCGCTGTATAGCTGGATCCAGAAGAGCGGCGGCGCGTGGCGCAAGGAAGTGAAGGTCGGCGATATCCTCCTCGTCGTGGACGTGGGCGGCGGCACCACCGACCTTTCGCTGATCGCCGTGGTGGAGCGCGAAGGCAATCTCGAACTGCATCGCGTGGCCGTGGGCGAGCACATCCTGCTCGGCGGCGACAACATGGATCTCGCGCTCGCGCACGTGGTCGCGCGCAAGCTGGCGGCGCAAGGCACGCAAGCCGATCCGTGGCAGCTGCGCGCGCTCACCTACGCGTGCCGCTCGGCGAAGGAAACGCTGTTGAGCGACGCGAGCGTGGACACCGTGCCGCTCGTCGTGCCGAGCCGCGGTTCGAAGCTGATCGGCGGGTCGATCCGCACCGAACTCACGCGCGCCGAACTCACGCAGATCATCCTGGAAGGCTTCTTTCCGCAGGTCGAGGCGGCCGCGCGGCCCGCGGTGCGCACGCGCGTGGGTCTCACGCAACTGGGCTTGCCGTACGCGCAGGACGCGGGCGTGACGCGCCATCTCGCGGCATTCCTCGGCCGCCAGGTGCAGGCGCTCGCCGAAGTGGCGGGTCTGGGCGAACAAAGCGTGCAAGATGCGAACGCCACCTTCCTGCATCCCACGGCGGTGCTGTTCAACGGCGGCGTGTTCAAGTCGCCGCTGCTCTCGCAGCGCGTGCTCGACATTCTGAATGGCTGGCTCGCGGCGGAAGGCGCGCCGGCGGCGCGCATGCTGAGCGGCGCCGATCTCGATCTGGCCGTCGCGCGCGGCGCGGCGTACTACGGCTACGTGAAGCGCGGGCGCGGCGTGCGCATTCGCGGCGGCACGGCACGCGCGTACTACGTGGCGGTCGAGTCGGCCATGCCGGCCGTGCCCGGTCTCGAACCGCCGGTTTCGGCGCTGTGTGTGGCCCCCTTCGGCATGGAAGAGGGCAGCGACGCGCCGTTGCCGCCGCAGGAGTTCGGCCTCGTGGTAGGCGAGCCGGTGCATTTCCGCTTCTTCGGCTCTTCGGTGCGGCGTCACGATCAGGTTGGCACGATGCTCGACTACTGGTCGCCCGAGGAGTTGCAGGAACTCGAAGCGATCCAGGCCACGCTGCCCACCGAAGGCCGCACGCCCGGCGAAGTCGTGCCCGTGCGCCTGCACGCGCGTGTGACCGAAGCGGGCACGCTCGAACTCGAGGCCATGCCGAGCGGCACGAACGAGCGCTGGAAGGTCGAGTTCGACGTGCGCGGCAGCGTGCCCGAATAAGTGTCGATGAAGCACTACCTCGTCGGCATCGACCTGGGGACGAGCAACACGGTCGTGGCGTATGCGCCCGTTGCGGCCGCCGATTCGTCCACGCGGGCGAACGCGCAGTCCGAGCCACGCGCCGGAGCGATCCGCGTGTTCGAGATCGAGCAGCTGACGGGACTCGGCGAAGTGAGCGCCGAGCCGCTGCTGCCCTCGGCGCGTTATCAAGGCGCTCCGGGCGAACTGGCCGCCGACGACTTGCGCCTGCCGTGGAGCGCGAGCGATGCCCGCACCGACGCCAAAGCGAGCACGAACGCCAAGGCGAGCGGCCGCGCCGTCACCGGCCGGCTCGCGCGCACGCTCGGTGCGCAGGTGCCGGGGCGGCTCGTGGCGAGCGCGAAAAGCTGGCTCTCGCACGCGGCCGTCGACCGGCTCGCGCCGATTTTGCCGTGGGGCGCCCCCGACGACGTCGCCAAAATCTCGCCCGTGGACGCGAGCGCGAGCTATCTCGCGCACGTGCGCGCGGCGTGGAATCAGCGCTTTCCGCACGCGCCGCTCGAAGATCAGGACGTGGTGCTCACCGTGCCCGCGTCGTTCGACGACGGCGCGCGCGCACTCACGCTCGAAGCGGCGCGGCGCGCGCAGTTGCCCAAACTGCGCCTGCTCGAAGAACCGCAGGCCGCGTTCTACGACTGGCTCTATCACCATCGCGATTCCCTGCGCGCGGAGCTGGGCGACTCGCGGCTCGTGCTCGTGTGCGACGTGGGCGGCGGCACGACCGACCTCACGCTGATCCAGGTCGAGTTTCCCGGCGACGATCAACCGGGCGAGCCGCCGCGCGAACCGAAGATCGCGCGTATCGGCGTGGGCAATCATCTGATGCTCGGCGGCGACAACATGGATCTCGCGCTCGCGCACCTCGCCGAGAGCCGGCTGGCGACGGGCGGCGCGCGGCTTTCCGCGGCGAGTCTGTCGCAACTGGTCGAGCGCTGCCGCGTGGCGAAGGAGCAATTGCTCGACGCCAGCGCGCCCGAGTCCGTGCCCATCACGCTGCTCGGGGCGGGCGCCCGGCTCGTGGGCGGCGCGCGCACGACGCAGCTCACGCGCGAGGAAGTCACGCGTATCGTCGTGGACGGCTTCTTTCCGCAAGGTCAAGCCGATGAGATGCCGCGCCGTTCGCGCGCGGCCATCGTCGAATTCGGTTTGCCCTATGCCGCCGATGCGGGCATCACGCGGCACGTGGCGGCGTTTCTGCAACGCTTCGCGGGGCCGTCGCGCGAGGCGCTCGGGGTATCGTCCACGGAGACGGCCGCGCCGGTGCCCGCGCCCGTGCCCGATACGCTGCTGCTCAACGGCGGCGTGTTCCGCGCCCGCGCGCTGGCGGACCGTCTCGCCGGGACGCTCGGTGCCTGGCGCGGCGCGCCGCTCAACGTGCTGCAGAACGATCAGCCCGATATCGCGGTCGCGCGCGGCGCGGTCGCCTATGCGCTCGCGCGCGCGGGCCACGCGCCGCGCATTGGCGGCGGCTCGCCGCGCAGCTATTTTCTCGTGCTCGAAGAGGGCGCCGATCCGAACGGCGACGTGAAGGCGCGCGGCGTGTGCGTGCTGCCGCGCGGCACCGAGGAAGGCCGCGAACTGCATCTCGACGATCGCACCTTCGCGCTGCAACTGGGTCATCCGGTGCAGTTCCACCTCGCCTCGACCGTGGCCGACACGGCGTGGAAGCCGGGCGACATCGCCGATCTCGCACCCGCCGACTTCGTGCGCCTGCCGCCGCTCGCGACCGTGGTGCCCGCATCGGGTGACGCGAGCGGCAGCGCCGCAGCCGCGCACGAGCGCGCCGTGAAGCTCACGACCGCGCTCACCGAAGTCGGCACGCTGGAAATGCACTGCATCGCCACCGACGATCCCGCGCAGCGCTGGCTGCTCGAATTCGCGCTGCGCCGCGCGGGCGGCGCGCAGGCGGCGCACGATAGCGGCGAGGCGCAAGGCGGGGAAGGCGTGCCGCGTCATCCGCAGCTCGACGCGGCCATCGACGCCATCGAGCGCGTGTTCGGCGCGCGCTCCGCGAAAGTCGACGCGAAGGAAGTGCGGCGCCTGCGCGTGCAGCTCGAAGCGCAACTCGGCGCGCGCCAGCACTGGGACGGCCCGCTGTTGCGCGAGCTGTTCGGCGCGCTGTGGGAACGCGCGGGCAAGCGCCGCCGCTCCGCCGACCACGAGCGCCTCTGGCTCAATCTCGCGGGCTTCTGCCTGCGGCCGGGCTTTGGTTATCCGCTCGACGAATGGCGCGTCGCGCAACTGTGGTCGCTGTTCGACGACGGCATCACGCACGTCAACGAAGGCCAGGTGTGGTCCGAATGGTGGACGCTCTGGCGGCGCGCGGCGGGCGGCCTGAACGCGGCGCAGCAGCAGGACGTGCTCGACGCGATGACGTTCCTCGAAGAGGCCGCGGGGTCGAAGCGCCACAAGCTGCCGTTCGATCCCGCGAAGCTCGCGCCCGCCGACATGATCCGGCTCTACGCGTCGCTGGAACAGGTCGCGGCCGCGCGCAAGGTCGAGATTGGCGAGCGCTTGCTGCAGCGCCTGCAAAAGCCCGGCGAGAATCATCAGACGTGGTGGGCCGTGGGACGCCTCGGCGCGCGCGAACCGTTCTACGGCAGCGCGCACGGCGTCGTGCCGCCCGAAACGGCCGCGCAGTGGCTCGACGCGATCCTCGCGCTCGACTGGAAGAAGGTCGAACCGGCGATGTTCGCGGCCGCGCAGATCGCGCGTATGACCGGCGACCGCTCGCGCGATTTGCCCGACGACTTGCGCGACGCCGTGCTGCGGCGGCTCGAAAGCGCCAACGCGCCGCCTTCGTGGGTGGCGATGGTGCGCGAAGTGGTCGCGCTCGACACCGCCGACACGGGCCGCGTGTTCGGCGAGGCGCTGCCGGCGGGGCTCAAGCTGATCGGCGTATAGAAACACGTGGAGCGGGCGGGGTGCAGGCTGGCTTTTTGCCCCGCCGCGCGTATCATCGAACGCCTGATTAATCGACGAAGGTAATCGACGAAGCCCATGAATACTCCTGCCGATGCTTCTTCGCCGCGCACGCTGCGCGCGCTCACGCCGCTCGAGGCGCGCATCGTCGGCGTGCTGGTCGAAAAGCAGCACACCGTGCCCGACACGTATCCGCTCTCGCTCAATGCGCTCACGCTCGGCTGCAACCAGAAGACCGCGCGCACGCCGGTCATGAACGTGAGCGAGGCCGACGTGCTCGCCGCCATCGAAGAACTCAAGCTGGTGAGCCTCGTGTTCGAGGGCAGCAGCAGCCGCGTGCCGCGCTTCGAGCACAACCTGAACCGCGTGCTGGGCGTGCCGAGTCAGGCCGTCGCGCTGCTCACCGTGCTGATGCTGCGCGGCGCGCAGACGGCCGCCGAACTGCGCCTGAATTCGGCGCGGCTGCATGGTTTCGCCGATGTTTCTTCGGTCGAGAGCTTTCTCGAGGAACTGGCCGAGCGCGAGCCGGCGCTCGTCGTGAAGCTGCCGCGCGCGCCGGGCGAACGCGAAAGCCGCTGGGTGCATTTGCTGTGCGGCGAAGCGAGCGTGAGCGCGGCGGCGGCCGCGTATTCGGGCGATGGAGCCGCGCGCGACACGGGCGGCGCCGCGAACATCTCGCTCGCCGACTTCGAAGCGCTGCGCGGCGAGCAGCAGCGTTTGAGCGACGAAGTCGCGCGCTTGCAGGCGCTGGTGGCGCGCATGGCCACCGAGCTGGGTATGTCGATGGAAACGCCCGAAGGCGATGCGGCCTCGAGCTGAACGCGCGGCGTCACGCCCGGCGCAAAACGGGCGCGCTCAGGGCACGTTCAGGGCAGGTTTTCCCGCAAGACGATGTTGAACTGAATGGGTTTCACGTCGGCGAGCGCGTCGCGGCGGTCGGCGACGTTACGGAAGATCTTCAGGCAATTGCCCACCATGGACTGCGGCGTTTGCGTGATGAGCGCGTCCATCGTCCCGTCGATCAACAAGGCGCGCGTGTCGGGCGTGAGGCCGTGGCCGATGAACAGGATCTTCTGCTCGGCCCTCGCCTCGACGATCGCGCGGCCCACGCCGTCCGAGCCGCCGCCGCTGTTGTAGATGCCCGCGAGATCGGGGTGCTGGTCGAGCAGGCGGCGGGTTTGCTCGTAGTTGCGCTCGCTGTCGTCCTGACCTTCGCGCAGGCCGATCACGCTCACTTGCGCGAACGTCGATTCCACCAGCCGCAAGAAGCCGATTTCGCGTTCTTCATGGCCGCGATAGTTGAGGCTGCCCGCGATCATCGCGATCTTGCCGGCCGGCCGTGGCCCCATGAAGCGGCCGAGCAGCAGACCGGCGGTGCGCCCCGCCGCACGATTGTCGATGCCCACATAGGCGAGACGGCGCGCATTCGAAAGGTCCGAAATCATCGTGATGGCCGGCACGCCCTGGTCCGCGAGCGTATTCACCGCGTCGCGCACCACGGGATGTTCGAGCGCCATGAACACCACGCCGTCCGAGCGCTGGCCCGCCTGCAACAGGCGCAGTGCGAGTTCGTTCGGATTGAAACTCTCCACGTACTGCACGCGGCATTTGATGCCGAGCGCGCTCCATTGCTCGTGCGCGAATTCGATGTAGTCGCCGAGCATGTGCAGGTAACGGTTCGTGCCCGCGGGCAGCAGAAAGGCAATGCGCAACGGCCGCGCCGTTTGCGACGACGCATACGCGCCCGCATCGAGCACATAGCCCAGTTGCGCCGCGGCCTGGCGCACGCGCTGCGCGGTGACGTCGCGCACGCCGTCGCGGCCGTTGAGCACGCGGTCGACGGTGGCCGTGGAGACGCCGGCCGCGCGCGCGATGTCGGGAATGCGCGCGCGGGCGGCGTAGGGGGGAATCGTTTCTGACATGAATGAGGTCCGATCAGCGGTCCATCAAAAACCATCAATTGCGCGGTTTGACAGCGTCAGGCGGCACACCTAGTCTTGCAGCTATCGCGCCGATGCACACGACGATCATAGGGCAAAGCGAAGCGCGCACGGAATGATGGTTTTTGATGTATTCGACAAAGCCATCAATCACACAATAAATCGGTTTGGAGACACGTCATCATGACCAACCAGGTTCGACGCGCGTTGCTGCGTGCCGCCGCCGCCGCGCCCGTGGCCGGCGCGCTGGGTTTTCCCGCCATCGTTCGCGCGGCCTCGGGGCCCGAATTCGTCTTCAAGTACGGCAACAATCTGCCGCTCTCGCATCCGCTCAATGTGCGCGCCCAGGAGGCTGCGAATCAGGTGAAGGACGCCTCGAAGGGGCGTATGGAAATCCGCATCTTCCCGAACAACCAGTTGGGCGGCGACACCGACATGCTCGCGCAGGTGCGCAGCGGCGGCATTGAAATGTTCACGCCGTCGTCGCTGGTGGTTTCGACGCTCGCGCCGGCCGTGGCCATCAACGCGGTGGGCTTCGCGTTCGCCGACTACGACCAGGTGTGGAAAGCGATGGACGGTTCGCTCGGCGCGTTCGCGCGCGACGCCATGCGCCGTGCCGGGCTCGAATCGTTCGAGAAGATGTGGGACAACGGCTTTCGCCAGACCACCACGAGCAGCGGGCCGATCGCGAACGCGCAGAGCATGAAGGGCCTCAAGATTCGCGTGCCCGTGAGTCCCTTGTCGATCGACATGTTCAAGGGGCTCGGCGCGGCGCCCACGAGTCTGCAGTTTTCCGAAGTGTATTCGTCGCTGCAGACGCACATCGTGGATGCGCAGGAAAACCCGCTGCCGATCGTGCAGGTCGCGAAGCTCTACGAAGTGCAGAAGTATTGCTCGCTGACCAATCACATCTGGGACGGCTACTGGTTCGTGCTGAATCCGCGCGCGTGGCAGCGCCTGCCGAAGGACTTGCAGGGGATCGCCAGCGACGCGTTCAACCAGGCCGCGCTCAAGCAGCGCGAAGACGTGGCGCGGCTCAACGGCGCGGCCGTGGCGGACCTCAAGAGCAAGGGGCTGGCGATCAACCAGCCCGCGCCCGACACGTTCCGCGCCGCGCTGCGCCAGGCGGGTTTCTACGCGCAGTGGAAGGGCCGTTTCGGCAACCAGGCCTGGGACCTGCTCGAACAGACCACGGGCAAGCTCGCATGAGCGCCCGGAGCCATCGATGAGCCGCGACACGGCGCGAGGACACCGCATCATGACCGACCAGGCATGGCATCCCGCCGAGGCGAACGCCATCGACGCAGCCAGCGATGCAAAAAACCACGCTGGAACCGACGCAAACCGCGCGTGGCGGCGCGGGCTGCATCGCTTCGACCGCGCGCTCGTCGGGCTCGTGGAATGGGGCGCGGCCGCGCTGCTCGCGGTGGAGATCGTCGTGCTGCTGGCGGGCGTGATCTCGCGCTACGTCTTTCACGCGCCGCTCGTGTGGTCCGACGAACTCACCGGCATTCTCTTCATGTGGCTCGCCATGCTCGGCGCCGTGCTCGCGCTGCGGCGCGGCGAACACATGCGCATGACCGCCGTGGTCGGGCGGCTCGCGCCGCGTGCGCGAGCGTTCGTCGATACCTTCGCGATCGGCGTATCGATCGCGCTGCTCGCGTTGTTGCTGCAACCCGCGTACGAATTCGCGGCCGGCGAAATCCCGATCCAGACGCCCGCGCTCGAGATCAGCAATGCGTGGCACGCCATGGCGCTGCCAGTGGGCGCGGCGCTGATGCTCATTGTCGGCGTGATCCGGCTCGCGCAGGTGGGCCGCCCGCGCGACGTGCTGGCGCTGCTCGCGCTGGCCGCGGTGATCGGCTGCATGGCGGTTTATGCGGCGCCGTGGCTGCAAACGCTCGGCAAACTCAATCTCGTGATCTTCTTCGTGGGCGGCGTCGCGCTCGGCATTTTCGCGGGCGTGCCGATCGGCTTCTCGTTCGCGCTGGCCACTTTCGGCTACCTCAGCCTCACGACCTTCACGCCGATGGAAGTGATGGTCGGCCGCATGGACGAAGGCATGTCGCATCTCGTGCTGCTCGCGGTGCCGCTGTTCGTGTTCCTCGGGTTGCTGATCGAAATGACGGGCATGGCGCGCGCGATGATCGGGTTTCTCGCGAGCCTCGTCGGGCACTTGCACGGCGGCCTCTCGTACGTGTTGATCGGGGCGATGTATCTCGTCTCGGGTATTTCCGGCTCGAAAGTCGCCGACATGGCCGCGATCGCACCCGTGCTGTTTCCGGAGATGAAGCAGCGCGGCGCGAACGAAGGCGATCTCGTCGCGCTGCTCGCGACCACGGGCGCGCAGAGCGAAACCATTCCGCCGAGCATCGTGCTCATCACCATCGGCTCGGTCACGGGGCTGTCGATTTCAGCGCTGTTCACGGCGGGCATGCTGCCGGGCGCGCTGCTCGCGCTGATCCTGTGCGTGGTGGTCTGGTGGCGCTACCGCAACGAAGACCTGAGCGGCGCGCAGCGCTACAAGCGGCGCGAGATCGCGCGCATGGCGCTGATCGCGGCGCCCGCGCTCGCGCTGCCGTTCGTGATTCGCGCGGCCGTGGTGGAAGGCGTGGCCACGGCCACCGAGGTCTCGACCATCGGCATCGCGTACACGATGGTGGTCGGCCTGCTCGTGTACCGGCGCTTCGACTGGCGGCGGCTCGGCCGCATGCTGGTGGACGCGGCCACGTTGTCGGGCGCGATCCTCTTCATCATCGGCTGCGCCACGGCCATGGCGTGGGCGCTCACGCAGTCGGGCTTCTCGCAGGATCTCGCGCAATGGATGGGCGCGGTGCCGGGCGGATCGTACGGATTCCTTGCGATTTCCATCGTCGTGTTTACGCTGCTCGGCAGCGTGCTCGAAGGCATCCCTGCCATCGTGCTGTTCGGGCCGCTCCTGTTTCCCATCGCGCGCATGGCGGGCGTGAACGAAATTCACTATGCCATCGTCGTGATTCTGTCGATGGGACTCGGGCTCTTTTCGCCCCCGTTCGGCGTGGGCTACTACTCGGCGTGCGCCATCAGCAAGGTCAATCCCGACGCGGGCATCCGGCCCATCGTCGGTTACATGAGCGCGCTCTTCGTGGGACTCGTGCTGATCGCCGCGATTCCCTGGATATCGACCGGCTTCCTCTAAATCGTCCTTACCGGTGAGGTTTTTCGCGTCGCGCGCCGTTCGCGCCACGCGCTGGCCTCGCTCGTCCCTTCCTTCTTTGCAGCAGCGTGGAGACGCTTATGAGCCGCTATTTCGGCGAGATCAGACAGGCCGGTTATGTCGTGCGCGACATCGAGGCCGCGATGGATTACTGGAGCCGCGTGCTCGGCGTGGGGCCATGGTTCTACAACGAGCGCGTGCCGATCGTGAATTATCGCTATCGCGGCGAGGCCTACGAAGTGCACAACTCGGTCGCGCTCGCGAACTCGGGGCCGTTGCAGGTCGAACTGATCCAGACGCGCAACGACGCGCCTTCGATGTATCGCGACTTTCTCGCGGCCGGAAACACCGGCCTGCAGCACAACGCGTACTGGACCACGCGCTTCGACGCGGATCTCGATCGTCTGCTCGCGCACGGCTTCAAAGTGGCGATGAGCGGCGAAGTGGGCAGCAATGGCCGCTTCGTGTACTTCGATACGGAAACGCACCCCGGCACGGTGATCGAACTCTCCGAAGTGGCGGGGCCGAAGGGCAAGCTGTTCGACCTGATTCGCGCGGAATCGTTGAACTGGGACGGCCGCGATCCCGTGCGCGCGTTCCCCGACCTGAGCACGCTATGACGCTGGCCCACGACACCATCGAAGCCGATTACCTGATCGAAACGCCGCTCGATCCCGCACGCGTGGCGGACGTGATGGCGGGCGAGCAATCGAGCGGCACGTTCGTGCGCGTGCAGAACGAAACCGACGCGCTGCGTGCGCGCAGCCGCGCGAGCGTGCTGCGTATCGACGAACTCGAAGCCGTGGCGCAGCCGAGTCTCGCGAGCGCCTGGCTCACGCGCCAGGGCACGGGCGGACCGTACCGGCGCGCGCGCGTGACGCTCGGGTTTCCCGTCGCCAACCTCGACGCGAACTTGCCCACGCTCGCCGCGACCGTGGCGGGCAATCTCTACGATCTCGGCGAAACGACCGGCATGCGGCTCACGGCGTTGCGCGTGAGCGCCGCGTATCGCGCGCGTTTCGAGCTGCCGCGGCACGGCGTACGCGGCACGCGCGCGGCCACCGGTGTGGCGCAGGGGCCCATCGTCGGGACCATCATCAAGCCGAATGTGGGCATGGATGCGATGGAAACGGCGGCGCTCGTGCGCGATCTCTGCGAAGCCGGCATCGACTTCATCAAGGACGACGAAGTGTGCGCGAATCCCGCGCATGCGCCGCTCGAAGCGCGCGTGCGTGCCGTGATGAACGAAGTGAAACGCTATCGGGAGCGCTCGGGGCGCAACGTGATGATCGCCTTCAATATCACCGACGATCTCGACGCCATGCGCCGCCACGCCGATCTCGTGGAGCGCGAGGGCGGCGCGTGCGTAATGGCGAGCATCAACTGGTGCGGGTTCTCAGCGCTGCAGTCGCTGCGGCGCTCCACGCCGCTCGTGCTGCACGCGCACCGTAATGGCTACGGCATGATGTCGCGCGATCCCGCGCTCGGCATGTCGTTTCAGGCGTATCAAACGCTGTGGCGGCTTGCCGGCGTCGATCATATGCACGTGCATGGCCTGGGCGGCAAGTTCGCGCAGAGCGATGCCGAGGTGATCGAGTCTGCGCGCGATTGCGCCACGCCGCTCACCGAGGCGTTCGACGACGTGGTGATGCCCGCGTTCTCGTCGGGGCAATGGGCGGGCACGGCGCGCGCCACGCGCGAGGCCGTGCCCAGCGCCGACTTGCTGTTCATGTGCGGCGGCGGCATTCTCGCACACCCGGATGGCGCGGCGGCGGGCGTGGCGAGCGTGCGCGACGCGTGGGCGGCGCTCGAGGCGGGCATCGACATCGACGACTACGCGCGCACGCGCCCCGCCTTGCAACGCGCACTGCAGTACTTCGGCGGCAAGCGATGAGCGCGCCGGAGTACGCGTTCTACGGCGACGACTTCACGGGAGCCACCGACACGCTCGCGCAGTTATCGCGAGCCGGGTTGCGCACGCTGCTATTCCTTGGGATTCCTGATGAATGGCGTTTGCGGCATTGCGGCGAACTCGATGCGATCGGTATCGCGGGCGCGGCGCGCTCGATGGCGCCCGAGGCGATGCGCGCGGAACTGAACGCCGTGGGCGCGCGTTTCGCGTCGCTGGGCGTGAAGCTCGTGCACTACAAGGTGTGTTCGACGTTCGACAGTGCGCCGCAGGTGGGCAGCATCGGCGTGGCGCTGCAAACCTTGCGCGCGTATTGCGCGAATCCGCTGCGCGTGATCGTGGGCGGTCAGCCCGACTTGCGGCGCTACTGCGTGTTCGGTCAGTTGTTCGCGGCAAGCGGCGCGGACGAGCGCGCGCCCGTGTACCGCATCGACCGTCATCCAACCATGCGCGCGCATCCCGTGACGCCCATGCACGAAGCCGACTTGCGCGCGCATCTGCGTGAACAGGGCGTGAAGGCGGTGACGTCTGTCGACTGGCGGGCGCTTGCGCTCGAGGCGAAGGCGTTATCGGCACACGTGAACGATGCGCTGCGTGAAGCGCCCGATGCGCTGTTGTTCGACGTGCAGGACGCGGCGCACTTGCGTGCGATTGGCGGCGTAATGCGCGAGCGGGCCGCGCTTGCGCCGTTGCTCGCCGTGGGCGCGAGCAGCGTGGCGCAGGCGTGGGCGCATTCCGCGGCGTTGCACGATCACGCCGATACGAGCGCGATTGGCGCGGCGCAGGGGCCAGTGTTCGTGCTCGCGGGCAGTCTTTCTCCGCGCACGGCGGCGCAGATCGAAGCGGCGAACGCGTATGTTCGCGTGCGCCTCGACCCCGCGCGCATGACTGGCGACGCATATCTCGCCGCGCAGATCGCCGCGATCGGCGCCGAACTCGCACGAGGCCATCACGTGCTCGCCTATACGGATCGCACGCGTGTCGAGGGGGCTGCGTCGCCAGCCGACAATGCGCTCGCGCGTGCCTGCGGCGCGCTGCTCGATGGCGTGCTGAAGCGTGCGAGCGTGCGGCGTGTGGGTGTGGCGGGCGGCGACACGTCGAGTTTCGCGGTGCGCGCGCTCGATGCGTGGGCGCTTTCGTATCGCGCGACGCTCGCGCCGGGTGTCGCGCTATGCCGCCTGCACGCGGACGACGCGCGTCTGGACGGCATCGAACTGATGCTCAAGGGCGGGCAGATGGGGGACGTCGACCTGTTCGCGCGCCTCGCGCGCGGAACGTGATGCGAGCGCGCGGCGAGGGACCGCGCGCTGCGGTGTTCATCAACCTTGCGTGATGAACGTATGCACGTGGCTGTTGAAAATATCGGGGTGCGTGCCGTTCATGCCGTGCGTCGCGCCCTTGATCGTCACGCGGCGGGCGTAACCGGTCCACTGTTCGAGCGCTTCCACGTTGTTGCGGAACATGAGCGGGCTGCGCTGCCCGTCGATCAGCAGCGTGCGGCACTTGATCTCGCCAGCGGCGCCCGGTGCGTAGGCGGGCAGCGGGTCCTGCAACTGCTTGGGCAGCGTGGTCGCGTTGGCGATGGCCATCTGGCGGAAGCCTTCGGTGCTCTTCTTCCACGCGCCGGGCATGCTCACGGAATCGACGAACAATTCCAGGCCCGCTTCGAGTTCGCCGCGGTGGATGAAGTCGGCGGCACGCGTGCGCAGCGCATTGGTCGCGCTCGGCATGGCGGCGGCGTCTTCGTCCTTGCGCGCGAGCGGGCCGCCCGGGTCGGCGAGCACCAGCGAACGCACGAGGCGCGGGAAACGGCGCGCGAGATTCCACGCGATCGAGCCGCCGCGCGAATGACCGACCAGGTGCACGGATTCGAAACCCAGCGCCGAAATGAAGTCGGCGAGTTCCGTTACGTGGCTGTCCCAGCCGAAGTCGTCCTGGATCACGGCGTCGGCGGCGGGCCAGTAGTGGCTCAGGCTCGGCGCGATGCAGCGGAAGTGGTCGGCGAGGCCGTCCAGTTGCGGCATCCAGTAGCGGTAATCGCAGAGCGAACCATGCACGAACAGCAGCGGCTCGCCTTCGCCGCGTTCGAGGAACGGCAGCGCAATGCCCGATTGGAGCGTCGCGTACGACAGATCGGGCGGGGCGAGAAGGGACGGATCGATGCGTTGGTTCAAGAGAGAGCTCCGGCGTATGAGCGTCACTTTGCCGCAAGCGCCCGATTAAGGGAAACTCAATAAATTGAACGAATCGATCAGGTTTTCTGATGCCGACGGAATTTTTCGAAATTCCGTCGGCAGCGCCTACTTTTTCACGTCGACGAGATTGGCATCGCGCGCGAGCAGCCAGCGTCCGCTGGCTGCCTTGCGCAGCAGCGTGAGCGTGTAACCGGCGCGCTGCACGGGCTGCGCGGCGCCCGGCGGCGTGACGGCAATCTCGATGCGATTGCGCACGAACGCCCACTCGCCGAGCACCTGCAACTCGACGATCTGCGCCGTGCCGTCCACGCGCATGCCTTGCTGGGCGCGGGATGCGGCCTCGAACGCCGCCTTGCCGAAGGGCTCCATGCCGGGCACGCTGAACACCACGTCGTCGGTCATCAGGCTCAGGATGGTGTCCGTGTCACCGGCGCGGCTGGCCGCCATCCACGTGTCGATCAGCTCGCGTATCGCGCGTTCGTCGTCGGTCATTTTGGCTCCTTGGCGGGAAAACGAGGCCGGCCGGTTTCAGTAACCGGCCGGCCGGTCGGCGGGGCGAGAACGCTCGCCGGGCGTCGTTCCGGGTCAGCGCCCGTTGCGCGCACGCGACGATGCCGTTGCCGCCCCACTCACAGCGCGCTGCGATAGGCGAACAGTCCCGGCGTGCCGCCGCTCATGACGAACAGCACGTTGTCGCCCGGCGCGTGCCGCCCCGCGCGCACGTCGGCGATCAAACCGGCAAACGCCTTGCCGCTATACACGGGGTCGAGCAGCAGCCCTTCTTTCGAGGCCATCAGCCGCACGGCTTCGCGCATCGAATCGGTGGGAATGCCGTAGCCGTCGCCGAGTTGGCTTTCGTCGATGACGACCGCGGGCGCTTCAATCGTCAACGCCGCGTCGATTGCCCGCGCGGTCGCGTTGGCCTTGTCGAGCGTGTTCGCGCGCGCGTGATCGGCTTTCGAATACACGGTGAATGCTTGCACGAGTTGGGGATCGACGCCGAGCGCGGCGAACCCCGCGACGAGGCCCGCATGCATGCCGCCGCTGCCGTTGGGCACGACGATGCGCGCGAACGGTGTGTTGAGCGCTTGCGACTGCGCGAGGATTTCGGCGGCGCATGCCGCGTAGCCGAGGCAGCCCACCGGGCTCGACCCGCCGAGCGGACACACATAGACGTCGCGGCCTTGCGCGCGCAATGCTTCTGCGCGAGCGTTCGCGAATTCGAGCGCGTTGGCCGAACCCGGCAGGTCGTGAACGTGCGCGCCGAACAGATCGTCGAGCACGATGTTGCCGTTTTCCAGATAGTCGGCGTCGAAGCGCGGCACCGCGCGCGTGAGCACGAGTTCGCACTGCAAGCCGGCGCGTGCCGCCGCGGCCGCCGTCAAGCGCGCGTGATTCGACTGGCGCGCGCCCACGGTGATGAGGGTGTCGGCGCTCGCGGCCAGCGCCTCGCCGAGCAGGAATTCGAGCTTGCGCAGCTTGTTGCCGCCGCCGCCCAGGCCGTTGAGGTCGTCGCGCTTGACGAACAGATTCACGCCGCCGAGATGCGCGCTCAGGCGCGGCAAAGGCTGAATGGGCGTGGGGCCTTCGAGCAGGTCATAACGCGGATGGGACGACAGGTCGAGCCGATGTGTTGCGTTATTCATACGAGTCTCGCGAGTGGCGGAAGAGAGAAGCATGACGCGAAAAGCACGTCGCGCGCCATCATAACGGGCGGGTTGGAAACGTGTTGGTGCGCGATGGCATCGCGCTGGTGCGAATGAGCGCCGGCGGGTATCCAGAAGGCACACTCTCGGCAGGGCTTTTGCCCGATTGGTGTGCGTAGAATTCAAACATCGCCTCTCAGGGTTCTCACGTCCACGTTAATCCGCATTGCGTCGCAGCATTGGGATTTATAGACTGCTCCCATCGAGACAATCGTCAATGACGATATTCCCACTCAGGGAGGCTGCACATGAACATCTTTCAAACGCCATGTCAGGCTGCGGGACCCCGGCTCCACGTTTTCGAGCAGGAAGGTGGCTGGCACTGGGGCATCACCATCGAACGTTCGGCCGGCGGCGGCTTCAAGGTCATCGCCTATAGCGAGCAGACTTTTCGCGGCGCGGACGAAGCGCAAGACGACGGCGACCGCGCGCTCGTCAATCTCTCGGAGTTGAGCTGAGGGCGATTCGTCTCGCCCTGGCTTTGCCGTCTTTTAGTCGACGTCATTTCTACCGTTTTGATTTCACGTTGCCGGTAAATATGGGCAGCGCCAAGGCTGTTTGCCGCGGGCGCTAGCGCTCAATGTTCGCCATAACACGCAACGCGCCACATTACGGATTATTTATTTGATTAACGGCGAACCGCTTTCCATTGCTTGCGATACATTAGCAATCGAAAATGATTTAACGTCGTTAACTTACAAATAAATAATGAATAACACGAAAATATCAAATCGCTTTCAATATTCGGGGCTGGTCATGGGCATGGCCGGATCATTGCTGATGGCGGCCTGCGGAGGCGGGGGCTCGTCGTCCACGCCCGCGGCCAGCGCCAATCTCAGCGCTACGCAACAGGCCTACGAGCGTGTCGCGCTGGCGCAAAACGGCGGCCAGCATCTTTTGAATGCGTCGCTCGCGATTTCCACCTCGTCCACGAGCACGATCAGCGTTAATCCGGCCAATTCGTATTTGTTCACGACCAATGAAAGCCTGCCGCAAAGTCCGGCTTCCGCCGGTCCGCAAATGATGACCATCGGTACATCAACGGTGGACCCGAAACTGAGTGTTCCGACGCAAACCGCGCCGCGCTTCCTCGTCAACGGCGCGGTGGTGGTCGAGGCGTTGCCGCAAAAAATTCAGGTCAGCTATAACGGCGCGAATATCCAGAGCACGCTATACGCGCAAGACGGTACGACAGCGGTCGAAACGCTGCTCGTCACCCAATATGTTTCGGTGCCGCTAACGGGCACGATTGCGAGTTCGCCGTCTGAACTCGCCTCGGGCAGCGCGTTTGGCGTGCTGACCAATACGTTCAACGGCGCGTCGCTCTACAACACCTCGGCAACGTGGCAAAGCGGCGCCGCTTACGCGAAAGCCACGCGGCAATTCGTGGGCGACACCGTGGAAGTGGGGGATTGCGCCACGCCGGCCACCACGGGCGCGAGCGTGACCGCGTGCGCGACCACGGCCACCACGCTCGAAGGCTTTTTCCCGCACACGAGTGCCTCGGACGACAAGACCTATAACCTCGCCGACGGCCAGATCGTGACGCTCGCGGGCACGCGTGCGTGGGTTGCCACGGCGGCGCGCAACAGTCCGACCACGGAATACCGCGTCTACTATCAGAGCAACGGCCAGATCTTCAGCGCCGTGCTGGTTCGCGACGGCACGCCGTCCCAGATCGACTCGCTCGGCACGAACACGCCGCAGAACTTCGAGATCTATCTGAACCAGGCGGCGGTGCAATCGCTCACCAATGCCATCGCGTTTTAACGCGCGCTAGAAGCTGATGGTCGCCGTGATCGAGTCGCTGTAATTACCCGGTTGCGGCGTGCTTTGCACTGGCACGAGGCCGTACATTGTGTACGAAGCCGTGCTGCCGGTGCCCACGCCCGTCACGGCGGTCGTGCCGCCCGTGTTGTCGCCCCACGCCGTCTGGTTCTGCGCATCGGCGTAGATCTGATACGCCACCCTGGCCGTGCCGCCCGCGAGCGTCATTTTGCGCGACGCGGGCAGGCCCGTGGCGCCGCCGCTCAGGCTGATGCGATACGCGTCGCCGTTCGTGCACTGCGCCGTGATCGTGCCCGTGGCTGTAAGCGATTTGGTCAGGAGTCCGGAGGACGGGAACACGAGATCGGTGGCGCCGATACTGCAATTGTTGGTGACGGTGGCCGAGGCCGCGAACGTGAAGCCGCCGCCGCTCGTGGTCATCGACGAACAGCCCGGCGGCCCGAGCAGGCCGAGTAGATAGTAGCCGTACGTGAGGGACGTTTCGCTCGCGCCGAAACTGTGCGAGTACGAGGTGTCGCCGTTGCCCGCGGTGGGTAGCGTGGGCTGATTCGCCGCGATCAGCCCATAGTAGGGAAACGTGACCGTATTGCTCGTGCCCAATAGCGGCTGCGATACCGACACGGAAATTGGCGTGGTTCCGGCCGCCGCCGACCCCCACGCAATCGTATGCGCCTGGTCGCTGTAGAGGTCGTATTGCATCGTCGCGCTGCCGCCCGCCATCGCCATCGTGCGCGGTTGCGCGGCCGTGAGATTGAGGCATACGAGCGCCGTGGGCGCGAGCGACACCACGGTCCAGTTGCAGGTCACGCTGATCGTGCCGGAGCCGCCCACGGGCTGGCGCGTGATCGGGCTCACCACGCCGAACGAGATTGGCGACACCGTGGCCGAACAGGTTTGCGCGTGCGCCCGCGCGGGCAGCAGCAGCGCGAGTGCGCAGAGCAGGGCGCCGAACAGCACGATGGGCCAGCGGCGTGAGGAGCGGGTCATCGCGAGTCTCCGGAAACGGGATGGCATGTGTAGGGGCCAAAGGTGGGCAGCGAGCCGTCGGTGGGGCGCACGTAGCGGAAATCGACCGTGCAGTGCAGGTGTCCCGCGCTGATCAGCAGATGATTCTCGGCTTGCAGGTTGTCGAGGAACGCGAGGCCGTCGTAGCCGACGATGGTGTCGGTGCCGCTTTCGCGCAAATGCACGCGCGTGCCGGGCGGCAGCAGTTCGCCGTCGGGGCCGCGCAAGATCACCGAGGCCGCGCGATACTGCGTCACCGCAAAGCTCGCGAGCACGCCCGATTGCGCTTGCGGCACGACGGTCGCGCGCGTGGTGGCAATATGCGTTTCGGCGGGCAGCCCCATGCTGTCGACGGCAACGAGATTGCTCTGATACGCGTTGAGGTCGGGCACCAGCAGGTGGCCGCGGCTGTCGGTCGTGCCGATCACGCGGTTCTCGTGCAGCACGGGTACGCCTGCGAGCCCATCGGTGGATACGAGCGCGAAGCCGTCGTCGATACGGCGCGCGGGCAGCACGGCGCGATCCATCAGCACGAGCGCGCCGGACGCGTCGAACGAGGCGGCCATCTGCCCTTTCATCGCCTGACCCATCATCGTCAGTTGTCCGTAGCGTCCGAGATATTGCGCCTGCGCCTGCTGGTAATGCATGGCGTTGCTGCCGCCGTCCTGCACGGCCCAGCCCCAGCCGCCGTCGTAATCGGGCGTGCGCGACGCGTTGAGGTTGTCGGTCGTACCGCCGTATTGACGGCCCACGCTGCCGTTGACGGAGGTGCGGTTGCCGAGGCCGATGCTCACGCTCAGGAACACGCCCGACGACGCGCGAGCCGCGAAGTCGCGAAACCCGGAGACGGTGACCGAGGCCAGGTTGAAGGCGTTGACGGAATAGGAGATCGAGCCGATGTGCGCGGTGGGCGTGTTCGGATAGCGATAGCCGATATAGCTGAACGCGAGCGTTTCGTTTCCGGGCAGCGGCACGCTGACGGTCGCGCGGTCCGTGGCGCGCGCCACGGGTGCGCCGTCGCGCGCGGCGAGGTCGCCGTAATGGCGCGTGGCGCGCAAGGTGTTGAGTTCGATCGAGAACGCCGACTCGATCAGCTGGTAGCCGATACCGCCCTGCACGCCGTCGAGGTGCCCCGCGGAGGCGGCGAGCGACGCGTTGATCACGCCGAGCTGGCCGATGCGCAGGAGCGCGCCCGCGCCCGCGTCGTAGAGCCCGCCCGTGACTTCGGCATGCGCTTCCACGGTCAGCCGGTCGCTCACGCCGCGCCGCCACGACGCGCTGGCCACCGGGTTCGGATCGTAGCTGAACGATTCGAGGCCATACGCGCGCCGCAGGAAACCGGCTTCGACGGAATAGCTCGACAGTCCCGCCGCGAGCAGACGCGTGTCGATATAGAGCGGCACCGTGGTCGTCACGGCGCGGCCCAGCGCGTCGCGCGTGACCACGGTGGCTTCGCCCGCGCCCGTGATGCCGGGCACGTTGCTGATGACGAACGGTCCGCCCGGCACCGTGCCGCTGAACTGCTTCACGTTGTTGACGTAGAGATCGACCGACGACGGCACCACCGCCGAGCCGGAAAGCGAAGGCACCGGAAACGTCACGAGATCGGGCCGCAGCGCGAAGTTGCTGCGCCACTGGAAGCCGCCGATGCGCAGCGACCGGCTCCAGTCGAGCGACGACGAAATGGTGTCGCCGAATTGCGTGGTGGAGAGCCGGTTCGGATTCGAACCGCGCCACCACGTGTCGAAGCGCACGTAGCGGTGCATCGTGCCGTAGAGATACGCCGTGCCGTTGTTGCTCAGCACGCCGTGTGCGTCGAAGTAGCGTTCCTCGGACCAGAGCGCGGCTTCCGTGCCGCCCGCTTGCTGCACATACGCGTCGTAGTTGAAGACGAAGCCGCGCGAGGCGCTGGCCTGCGGCGCGCGATCGGCCGCGCGCGTGTCGAACACGTAGACCTTGCGCAGCAGGTCGGGCGCGTCGATCGTAATCGACTGGGATGTTTCGTCATACTGATAATGGAGGCCCGGCAAGCTGTCGAGCGCGATCTCGGCGGCCTTCGACTGTGCATTGGAGAGATGCAGGCCGATGGCGTCGAGGTCCCCGGCATCGGCGTACAAATGACCGTCGCGCTGGCGGAAATGCGCGATCAGCGCGGTGCGCTGGCCGTTGAGCGTGACTTCCAGGTAGAGGTCGCCTTGCGCGGGCGGGAGCTTGCCGCGCGGGCGCGCGGCGAGCACATCGGGGTTGTCGTCGCCTTGCGAAGACGGGGCGGCTGGCGCGGGCAACGTGGTTTGCGCGCGCGCGTCGCGCTCAGCCCACACGATCGCCACCGCTGCCAATGCGAGGGCCGCGAACAGGCGCACGCGCGTGCGCAAGCGATCGGGGCGTCGCCGGGTGGCCATATGCTTCGGTATCCTGAGCGAATGCCCTGCTGCGGCATGAACCGCGGCGAGCGAAGCAAGCTGTTCGTAGGACATCGTGGAACACGCGACAAGACCCGGCGGCGAGCGGCGTCGGCACGGCGGCGCCGCGCCGATCGCGCGCTACGTGAGGAAGCGGAAGAAGGGGGCGGGATGGCCGCGCGCGTCAGCGGGCGACCACCGACGCTTCCGTCTGCACGGAATTGACCGCGGCGCGCACCTTGAGCGGACCGTTCAGGTCCGCCGCGGCCGGCAGCGGCAGTTGCCACTGGCGTCCACAGCCCGCGAGTGCGTAGCCGAGCAGCCCCTTGTTGATGGCGTAGGCGTTGCCCGCACCGTTGACGATCTCGACGCCCGCGATCTGCGCGCGACGGCGGCCCGTGTTCTCGACTTCGAGCGTCCAGCCGGCCTCCGTGTGACGCACGCGCCACGAGAGATTCGGCTCGCCGGTCGGCTCGCTCGCCGGGTCGATGAACACCGGCACCGAGTAGCGCAGGCGAATCGACACGCCATTGGCGGGCGTGGTGTCGGGTTCGGGTAATTCGTCGATCAGGATGCGATAACTTTGCTCGCTGCCGGTCGCGGCGGCGGCCGTTCGCACGAGGCGCACGAGTTGTTCGCCGCCCGCGCCGATCTCGATCATCGGCGGGCTCGCGACCACGTCCTGGGTGGGCGTGAGCGAGTCTTCGCCGTTGGCCTGGCTCCATCGAAATACGCGCACCTGGCCGTAGATCGGTTTGTCGCCCGAATTGCGCAGCGTGAGACCCGAAGCGTTCGCGCCTTTGGGGAGCACGACCATGACGGGCGAAATCTGCAGCGTGGCCGCATGCGCCGCGCCGATGCACGACGCGGCCGCGAGCGCGCAGCACGCGGTGCGCCACCAGTGACGGAGCACGGTCATCTCGCTCTCCCAGCCGCTCAGAAGTACACCGTCGCCGTCACCGTGGTCTGGTAGGTATCCGGACGCGGCGTGGTCTGCACGGGAATCTGGCCGTACACGGGGATCGTCTGCACGGCGCCCGTACCCGTGCCGCCGTACGTGTTCGTCCCTTGCGTCGAGCCCCACAGCGTGGTGCGGCCCGAATCCTGGTAGAGCTGGAACGCGACGGTCGTCCCCGTGTTGCCGCTCGCGGTGCCGCCGAGCAGACGGTTCGCGACGGTCGAGCCTGTCACCGTGCCGCCGTCGAGGCCGACGTTGTACGGCGTGGTGTTGGTGCAGTCCACGGCCACCGTGGTCTGCTGGTTGATCGCCGAGGTCAGCACGCCGTTCGTGCCGAAGCTGAGCGGGTTCGCGCTGATCGTGCAGTTCGCCTGCAGCGTGAGCGACACGGTGAAGGTCGCGGTGGCGGTGCCGTTCGAATACGTCGCGGCGTCCGCGAGGCTCGCGGCGGCGCCGCAGATCAGTGCGCCAATTGCGGCGCGGGACAACAGGTTGAGTTTCATGTCAATGGCCCTCTCTCTCAGCATCCGTGTCGTGCTTGCGATACGGATTCGTTTGGTTCTTTCCGGCTCTGATTTGACGTGAAACCACGGGTCTCGACCGGCTGCATCGCGTTCTATTCAGGGTCTCATCGACGCCCCGGACGCTTACATCTGACGTTTACGGCGCGACTCCCTATTCCTGAACGAGAGAATTCGCATGCGAATTAACTGAAGAGTTAAAACATCGGCGAGGTGCGTCGTTAGATGGGAATTCTAAGGATCGGCACGCGCGACGTTCGGTCGAGCAGAAGGCGTTTTTACGGGTAATTCGAGGGTTTGCGAAGGCGAGGTAAGAATTGCCACGCGACCGAATGGTCTGCGCGAGATGCGGGTTTGTCCCAACGCGAAACTAGCGTGCGCCTCATGCAAAACGCACGTTACGTCCCACGCGTTTCGCGATTGCCGCGATCGTGGCGTGAGTGAGTTTTCATGCGGTATCGACTCGGCGAATATGGATTACGCGGCTTCGAAACGGGCGTTCCGAAGCCGCAAAAAACGCGTGGCGAAAAGCACTCAACGCGATTCGGGCATCACTGAATTCGCGACGGCTTCCTGCTCCTCCACTTCCGCGAGGCGCGCCTGCAAGGCGCTTCGAATCGAGGTGTACGCGGAGCGTCCGAGCGCAAGGCGTAATGGCCGCGGCTCGTTGTCGATGGCGTGGAGCATCGCGTCGACGGTTTTGTCGGCGTCGGCGAATGCGAACACGGCGCCCGAGCGGCCCTCGATGGCGCGCCGCACTTCGTCCACGGGCGTGCCGTCGTAAGCGTCGCTCCATTCGCCATGGTCGAGCCCCGCGCCGAATTGCGTGGAGGTCGGCCCCGGTTCCACGATCAGACAGCGGATACCGAATGGCGCGACTTCCTTCGCGACCGCTTCCACGAAGCCTTCGATACCCCATTTCGTCGCGTGATACAGACTGAAGCCGGGGTAGGCGATCTGGCCGCCTTCCGACGACACCTGCACGATCAGCCCTTTGCGTTGCGCGCGCAACCCAGGCAAGGCCGCGCGAATCACGGCGATCGAGCCGAGCAGGTTCGTGTCGATCTGGCGGCGTATCTGCGCGTCGCTGAGCGCTTCCGCCGCGCCGAACAGGCCGTAGCCCGCGTTGTTGACGATCACGTCGAGATGGCCGAAGGCCTCGAACGCGCGTGCGACGCTCGTTTGCACGGCGCGCGCCTCGGTGAGATCGCACTGGAGCACCAGCAGGCGATCGCCGTAACGCTGTTGCAGTTCGTGCAGCGCGTCGGCCTGCCGCACGGTCGCGGCAACGCGATCGCCGCGCGCGAGCAGCCTTTCAGTCAGACCGCGGCCGAGTCCGCTCGACGTGCCGGTAATGAAATAGTGCTGGGTCACGATTGCCTCCGTTCGTGGTGAATGTCGTTTATCGTAGAACCGGCGCATTGCAACCGGAAGACCGCATAATGCGTATGGGCTGGTGAAGGAAATTCAACAATGAAGCAACCCACATTTGCCGATCTGCAGGCATTCATCACCGTGGCCGAGCGGCGCAGTTTTCGCCAGGCGGCCGAACAACTGGGCGTCTCGCGCTCGGCGCTCAGTCACGCCATGCGCGGGCTCGAAAGCGAACTGGGCGTGCGCCTGCTGCACCGGACCACGCGCAGCGTCTCGCTCACCGAAGCGGGCGAGCGTTTGCTGCGGCGAATCGATCCGCTGATCGGCGAGTTGAGCGCGGCGCTCAGCGACGTGTTCGAGTCGCGCGAGCAGTTGACGGGCACGCTGCGCATCAACGGCAGCGAAGGTGCGATCCGGCAGTTGCTGCAAACGGTCGTGCCCGAGTTTCTGGCGCGCTATCCGTCGATGGAACTCGACCTCGTGGCCGAAGGGCGTTTCGTCGATATCGTCGGCGAGGGTTTCGACGCGGGCGTGCGGCTCGGCGAGGCGCTGGAGCAGGACATGGTGGCCGTGCGTCTCGGCGACGATCTGCGCTTCATCCCGGTGGCCTCGCCCGGCTACGTGCGCAAGCGCGGGCGTCCCGCCGCGCCGCGCGATCTGCTGCAGCACACCTGCATCCGGCAGCGGCTGCCGGGCGGCAAACGTTACCGCTGGGAATTCGCGCGTCACGGCCGCCAGATCACGATCGATCCGCCCGGTGCGCTCACGCTCGACAGCAACACGCTGATGGTCGAAGCGGCCATGGCCGGGCTCGGCATTGCCTACGTGCCGCAGCCGTACGCGCAGGCGGGATTGTCGCGCCGCCGCCTCGTGAGCCTGCTCGACGACTGGTGTCCGGCCATTCCCGGCCTGTATCTCTACTATCCGAGCCAGCGCCATCTCGCACCCGGGTTGCGCGCGTTCGTGGACCTCGTCAAGGCGTTCCGCGACGGCGACGAGGCCGCGCTGCCCTGACGTTGCCCTGGACGTTGTCGTCCGGGTCGCGATCGCAGTCGCCAGCGCCGCTGGCATACGCACCGCATATGGCGGCTGTGCCTCAAACGTCTTTTACAGCGCCCGCGCCGGCGTTGTACGCTCCGCGTCCACCGGAGTGAGCGTCACGTCCGGTCATCGCTTCATTTTCCGGAACCTCGCCCGTGTCACTCATTCGCCCTCGTTCGCCCTGGCAGCCGCTCGGCTGCGCCTTGCTTGCCGTCGTCGCGTCGATGCCGGTTCATGCTCAAGGCACTGTTCCCACACCAGCCGCCGAGTCCGCAAGACAGGTCGCCGTGCACGATCTCGCCTTGCAGGACGGCGCGTCTCAACGCGTGCTGTTCTACGCTCCGGGTGCGGCGATGCGCGGCTTGATCGTCATGTTCCCCGGCGGCGCGGGCGACGTCGGCATCGAACAAGACGGGCAGATTCGCAACGGCGAGAACTTCGTGGTGCGCACGCGTGAGCGGTGGGCGCAGCGCGGCTACGGCGTGCTGATCGTCGACGCGATTGGCCGCGAGTCGCTGCGCGGCGAACGCAGCACGCCGCAGTACGCTGCGGTCGTACGCGAGGTGCTGGCCTATGCGCATACGTTGACGGACCGCCCCGTGTGGGTGATGGGCACGAGCCAGGGCGCGATCTCCGCCATGCGCGCCGCGTCGATGGCGCAAGCGGGCGAACTCGCGGGCGTGGTGCTGAGCGAGTCGGTCTCGGTGCTCGGGCGCTCGCATGAAACGGTGTTCGACGTGCACCCGGAGGCGGTGCGGATTCCGGCGCTCGTGGTCGCCAATCGCGACGATCGTTGCCGCGTCGCGCCGCCTTCGAAAGCGCGCGACATCGCCGCGGCCATGCCGCGCGCGCAAGCCACGGTGTTGATGGAGGAAGGCGGCAACTGGCAGTCGAACAACGCCTGTAGTTCCGGGTCGCCGCATGGCTACTGGGGTATCGACGCCAAGGTCGTGGACGATATCGACCAATGGCTGACCAGCGTGGCGGCCGCCCGATCATCGGATGCCGCTAGCGCGACTCGCGCCGATCAGGTCGAATCCGGCCGATAAGCTCGGTAAAACGCGACTCCTGGCGATCCCTGGCGATCGCTTTGGTTCGAGGATCCAGCCTCTCAAGCGCGCTATTCGCGCGTGCCCTGCATCGACAAACAGCACGCGCACGGCGAGAAAATGCGCTGAAATCTGATTCCCTGCCGTGGCGAGAACTTTAGCGGCGAGCGGCCGTTGCAGGATCATCGGGTTATCGAGCGAATTGTCCTGGCTCACCTTGCTCGCGTAGTGGCAAGATGGCGGTCTTGCCCCGATCACCGTCCCCATCACCCATGCCCCATCCCAACGCCGACCTCATCGCGCGCTTCTACACCGCGTTCCAGCAACTCGACGCCGAAACCATGGCCGCCTGCTACGACGATAACGTCGTCTTCAGCGACCCCGCTTTTGGCGAACTGCGCGGCGAGGCGGCGCGCGACATGTGGCGCATGCTCACCGCGCGCGCACAGGACTTCTCGCTGACCTTCGGCGACGTGGAAGCCGACGACCGCAGCGGCCGCGCGCACTGGGTCGCGCGCTACGTGTTCACGCAGAGCGGACGCAAGGTGGAGAACCGTATCGAGGCGCGCTTCGTGTTTCGCGACGGCCGCATCGTCGAGCATCGCGACCGCTTCGACGTGTGGCGCTGGTCGCGGCAGGCGCTGGGCTTCAAGGGCCTGTTGCTCGGCTGGACGCCGTTCGTGCAGAAGGCGATTCAGGCGCAGGCCAACAAGGGTTTGCAGGCGTTTCGCGCGAAGCGCCGCGCGTGAGTGTCATGCGTTTCGCGGCGGCGCATGCCGCGCGAGGAACCGGTCGAGCTGGCTCGCGAAGGTCTTGCTGTCGCGCGCGCTGAACGGCGCGGGGCCGCCCGTGTCGATACCCGAGTTGCGCAATTGCTCCATGACGTCGCGCATCGTCAAACGCTCCTGGATATTCTCGCGCGTGAACCAGTTGCCGCGCGTGTCGAGCACGTGCGCGCCGCGCTCCAGCGCGGCGGCGGCGAGCGGGATATCGGCGGTGATGACGAGATCGCCCGCGGCCGCGAGTTCGACCACGCGCGCGTCGGCGGCGTCGAAACCCGCCGGCACCTGGATCGACTTGATGAACGGCGAGGGCGGCGTGCGCAGCGCCTGATTGGCGACGAGCGTCACGACGATTTCCGTGCGGCGCGCCGCGCGGAACAGGATGTCCTTGATGACGACCGGGCAGGCGTCGGCGTCGACCAGAATTTGCATGAGCGAAGGCGGAATGGGCGAAACGAGTCCGCCATCATAGCAGCGCGCTACAGCAGGCCCAGCGCGGCCGCCTTGAGTGTTGCCGCCGCGCGCGTCGAGCACTCGAGCTTGCGAAACACGCTTTCGACGTGCGTGCGCACGGTGCTCGGACTCAGCGTCAATGCGCGCGCGGCCTCTTTGTTGCTCGCACCGCGCGAAATGGCGCGCAATACGTCGATCTCGCGTGCCGAGAGCGGCGCGGATGCTTGTGAGGATCCTTGTGCCGATGCGCGCGCACCCGGCGTGCCGCCACCGGCGGGACGCGGCGCGGTCACGCCGCTGTCGGCGAGCAGGGCGTCGACCACCTCGCCGCTCAAGCGTCCGGCGGCCACGTCGTCATGCAACTGCCGCGCGGCCTCTTCGGCGCAAAGCGCCGCGCGCCACGGGCGTGCCGAGCGCAACGCGACCCATGCCACCGTGGCGGCCAGCACGCGGGCTTCGAGCGTTAGCGCAGCCTCGCGTGCGCCGCGAAAATAGCCCGAGCCGTCGAGCCGTTCGTACGCCTGCGACGCGAGTTCCGCCGCCTCGTTCAGCGCGCCCGCCTGCTTGCCCGCCCGCGCGGTCCAGTACGGCACGAGCCGTACTTTCTCCCATGCGCTCTCGGGCAAGCGCGTGGTCGCGTTCCAGATGCCATTGGGTACCGCCGCGCGCCCGATGCCGTGGATCAGCCCCGCGCGATAGACGCGCAGCGGCGCGGCCGGGTCTGCGGTGAGCCGCGCGCAACATTGCGCGGCCGTGGCCGCGACGGCGCGCGAAAAGCCCGTCATCCACGGCAGTTTCAGGTCGATGACGTCGGCGATCAGTTCGGCCGAGGTCGTCTGCTGCATGGCCGGCGTGGCGAGCGCGGCGTCGAGTTCGCCGGGCGTGGCGCGATCCAGTTCCGCGATCCATTCGTGCGCATGCTGTGCCGCGATCGCGACGAGGCGCGCGGGATAGCGCGTCTCCGAACGTTGCGCGACGAGCGCTAGCGCCGCCGCCACGCCATGCGCGCGGCCCAACGCTTCCAGATCGCCGGCCAGCCCCACCACGAACACCGCGAACGGCACCGCTTCGCCCGCGAGTTGCGCGGGCACGCCGTGGCCGTCCCACGATTCGAAAATGTGGCGCAACGCGCGCTCGGTCTCGCGCGCGAGGCCCAGCATGCGTGCGACTTCGCCGGACACTTCGCAGTGGATTTGCGCGAGCGGCGCGAGCAGGGCGCCGACATCGCCACGGCCTTCCAGCGGCTTCGCCCAGCCCGAGCGGTTTTCCAGCATGGCGCCGCGCACCTGGACGTCGTCGCCGAACAGCTCGGCGAAGCCGCCCGCATTGGCGGTGCAGCCCGACCAGCGCAGCAGCGAGGTTTCGCGCACGGTGTCGCAGGCGGCGGCGTCGAGTTGCGCCGCGTGCGCGAGTCGCGCCGCGAGCCAGGCCGTGCGCGGCGAGTGGTCGGTGGGCTGGCCCATGCTCAAGTCGCCGATAAAGGCGAGTGCCTTCACGGCGTCGAACACGCGCAGCGGCGAGAGACGGGCTTCGTCTGCGGTCATGGTGTATCGGCGGAATGACGCGGAAAAGAGCGACCACTATAAGGCACGGCGCGTGACGCCGCATGCGCCGGGTCGGTCATTCGACCGATGCCGCCGCGCGCCGCGCAATGCGATGCTGTTTCCCACTGCAGGCCGTGCCGCAACAGCATGCGGGGACGCACCCGCGCACCCGCGCACACGGCCGCGACGAACCGGACAGGAGTTGCCATGAACGATCGACATGTGAATACCGCCCGCGCCACGGAAACGCGCTGGCTCATGCAGTATTACTTTGTGCGGACGGCGTTTTCCGCGCTTTGGGTGGCGCTCGCGTTCAGCCTCGGGCGGCACTCGCCGGGCGCCGCGGCCGCGCTGCTCGTCGTGTATCCCGCGTGGGACGCGCTCGCCAATTACGTTGATATGGCGCGCAGCGGCGGCGCGGCCGCCAACCGCACGCAGGCGCTCAACTTCGTGATTAGCGTGTTGACGGCGCTCGCGGCCCTCGTCGCACTGCGAGCGGGCGCGCATTGGGTACTGGACGTGTTCGGCGCATGGGCGATTCTCGCCGGGCTGATGCAACTCGGCACGGCCGTGCGCCGCTGGAAAGACTTCGGCGCGCAATGGGCGATGATTTTGAGCGGCGCGCAGTCGGCCTTGGCGGGGACGTTCTTTATCGTGCAGTCCAATGCGCCCACACCCGCCATCGAGAAAATCGGCGGGTATGCGGCGGTGGGCGCGGTCTATTTTCTGATCTCCGCGCTGTGGCTCGTGGTGAGTCAATGGCGACGCAAGGCGGCCCAGGTTTCGTAAAACTCACTCACGGTTTTCCGGTCGTATTTTCCGCCTATGCACCATAAGCGATCGCCGGAAGCATCAATATTGCCGGTTCGGCGCGATGCGCAACGTTCTTGCGCGTCGTCGCATCGACTTTTACCGGCATCGGCAAGCATGCCTAAGTATCGCGTGAGATTTATTCTGACCGTTCCCGACCGCCGTTTTTATGCGAAAAGAATAGAGTGATTTTCGGGGTAGGAGAGAAGCGGAAAACTCGCGTAATCTGATCCTTTGTGCCGTAGCCAATTCACTCGGGACGAAGGAATCACTCGATGCTGGTGAGCACCTATAACCAGATGCTGGTGGCCTGCTCGATGCTTGTCGCGATTCTGGCGTCCTACACGGCGCTCGACATGGCGGGAAGAATCGCTTCGGCGAAAGGCCGGGCCGCGCGCTGGTGGCATGCGGGCGGCGCCTGCGCAATGGGGCTCGGTATCTGGTCGATGCACTTCGTCGGCATGCTCGCCTTCAGTCTGCCCATCCCGCTCGGCTACGATCCCGGCATCACGCTGCTCTCGCTGTTGATCGCCATCGGGGCTTCGGCCTACGCGCTTTCGGTGGTCGGGCAAGTCACGCTGCCGGGGCATCGGTTGCTGGCGGGCGCGTTGCTGATGGGATTCGCGATCGCGGCCATGCACTACACGGGCATGGCCGCGATGCGCATGAACCCGGTCATTCAGTACGATCCGGCGTTGTTCGCGCTCTCGCTCGCGATTGCCGTGGCCGCTTCGGGCGCCGCGTTGTGGATCGCGTTTCGCCTGCGCAAGCCGTCGCGGCGCGTGCGCCGCCTGCGCGTGGGCGCGGCCGTCATCATGGGCTGCGCGATCTTCGGCATGCACTACACCGGCATGGCCGCCGCGCATTTCGAGGCGGGCAGCGTCTGCATGGCGGCGGGCGAAGGCGTCGATCCGCAATGGCTCGCGGTGGTCGTCATCATCGTGACGCTGGCGGCCTTGTCGATCGCGCTGATCGTTTCCGTGCTCGACCACCGGCTCGACGCGCGCACCGCGATGCTGGCCACTTCGCTCGCGCAGGCCAACGAAGAACTGAACTATCTCTCGCTGCACGACGCGCTCACCAAACTGCCCAATCGCACGCTGCTCGACGACCGCCTCAAGCAGGCCATGCATCGCTCGGCGCTGGGCAATTCGCGTTACGCGTTGATGTTCATGGGGCTCGACAACTTCACGGCCGTCAACGACGTGTATGGCCATCATGTCGGCGACCTGCTGTTGATCGACGCCGCGCGGCGCATCGTGGAGACCGTGCCCGGCAGCGACACCGTGGCGCGCGTGGGCGGCGACGGTTTCGCCCTGCTGATCAAGATCGGCGAACCGCAGGACGCCGCCGCCATCGCCGAAAAACTCACTAAAGTGATTGGCGCGCCCTTTCCGGTCACGGGCCATCAATTGAGTGTGTCGATGAGCGTGGGCATCGCCATCTATCCCGGCAACGGCGTTCATCCGCAGGACGTGCTGGCGAATGCCAACGCGGCCATGCATCACGCCAAACTCACGAGCCGCAACAGTTACTGTTTTTTCGAAACGTCGATGAACGTCAACGTGCATGCGCAGATGCAGATCATTCAGGACCTGCGCCGCGCGCTGACGCAGCACGAACTCGCGCTCCACTATCAGCCTAAATTTCAGGTGCCGTGCGGTTCGATCGTGGGGGCCGAGGCGCTGTTGCGCTGGGTGCATCCCACGCTCGGCATGATTCCGCCCGCCGAGTTCATTCCGGTGGCGGAAAAGTCCGGCCTGATCGTGCCGATCGGCGTGTGGGTGCTCGACGAGGCGTGCCGGCAGATGCGGGCGTGGCACGACGCCGGGCATATCGACTGGACCATCGCCGTGAATCTCTCGCCCGTGCAATTCGCGCATGCCGATCTGATCGACACGGTGCGCAAAACGCTGGCGCGGCATCAACTCAATCCCGGCAGCCTCACGCTCGAAGTGACCGAATCCACGGCCATGGCGAATGTCGAGGCGAGTTTGTCGATACTGCGCGCGCTACGCCAGGCGGGCGTGAGAATTTCGATCGACGACTTCGGCACGGGTTATTCGAGCTTGCTGTATCTGAAGCGCTTGCCCGCCGCCGAACTCAAGATCGATCGCGGCTTCGTGCGCGACTTGTCGCGCGGCTCGGAAGACGCCGCGATCGTCGCGGCCATTGTTGCGCTCGGCCATACGCTCAAGCTCAAGATCGTCGCGGAAGGCGTGGAAACCACCGAGCAGCGCGCGCTGCTCACCGAACTGGGCTGCGACACGCTGCAAGGCTATCTGCTCGGCAAGCCCATGACCGCCGACCGGTTTCTCCAGGCGACGGCCGCGTGAGGCGCACGCGTCAGAAGGTCTTGCGTATGCCGAGCCGCAGCGCGAGTTGATTCACCGAGGTCGAAGGCGCCAGCACGGGCGCGAGATCGGCCACCGCGCCGCCGCCCGCACGCATGTAGGTCGCCGTTGCGTAGACGTCGGTGCTCTTCGAGAGGAAATAGTCGGCGCTCGCATCCACCTCGTGATAGTGCGGTTTCTGGCCGGTGGCCGAGACCGAGCCCAGCGTGTAGCTGTACGCGGTGCCCAGTTGCAGCGTGGGCATGAGCTGATAACTCGCGACGATTTCGCCGATATTGAACGTGACGTGACCGCCGATCTTCGCGCCGAGCGTGGCGTCGAGATCGCCGAACTGCGTGTGCGTCCAAGTGGCGCTGAGCTTGAACGAACCGAGCGTATACATGCCGCCGAGGCCCAGTACCTTGTAGCTGCCCGCCGCGAGACCGTAGTTGCCGTCCACGGTATTGCTCGCGAGCCAGACGCCGTCGGTGACGGACGTGGCCGGATGGTCGATCGCGGTGTAGGCGGCGGCGAACTCGAACGCGCCGCCCACGTACTGCAACGCGAACGACTTCGCGCTGTTGCGCGCGAAATTGCCGGCCGTGCCGCCGAAGCTGTACGCGGCTACGCCGGTCAGGCCGGCCATGACCGGCGACACGTATTTGACCGCGTTTTGCAGGCGAAAGTCGATGCCGTTGTTGTCCAGATCGCCGGGGTGCGGGAACAGAATGCCGCCCGGCAAGCGCGCGTTCGCGGAATACGGGCCGATGTAATCGCCGATCTCTTCGTCCTGGCGGCCGAGTGTCAGCGTACCGTAGCGCGCGTTCGACAAGCCCACGTAAGCGGGACGGCCGAACATGCGGCCGCCCTGACTCAGCGCGCCCGTGTTCACGTTGAAGCCGCTTTCCAGCCGGAAAATCGCGCTGCTGCCACCGCCCAGATCTTCGGTGCCCTTGATGCCCCAGCGATTGCCCTGCGAAATGCTGCTTTGCATCTGCAACGCGCTGTGGCCGCCCTGATTGCTCGACCACGTCAAGCCGTCGTCGATGATGCCGTACAGACTAACGCTGCTTTGCGCGTAGGCACCCGTGCTGATCGTCAGCATGCCTAATGAAAGTGCTGCGAACCTTTTCATGTTGTTCACCTCTTGCGGTTGCTGGCTTTTTTGGGGTTGATGCGGCGGGATTGCGGGAGAAACGGCGCGCACCGCCTTCGAAAGGCGAGGCGCGCGAAGCGCGTCAAGATATCGAGGGCAACACCTTGCCGGGATTGAGGATGCCGTGCGGGTCGAGTGCCGCCTTGATCGCGCGCATGGCCGCGAGTTCGGCGGGTGCGCGGGTGTGGCCGAGCACATCGCGCTTCTTGCTGCCGATGCCGTGTTCGGCCGATACCGAGCCACCGTATTCGCGCACGATGCCGTACACAAGTGCTTCCACGGCGTTGACCGTGGAGTCGTCCGCGCCCGCGACTTGCACGATCAGATGCAGATTGCCGTCGCCGAGATGGCCGTACGTGAGCACCGTGCTGCCGGGCCACGTGGCGCGCAACGCCTCGTCGCATTGCTGCGCGGCGCGGCCGATGTCGGCAATGGCGAAGCTCACGTCGAACGCGATCAGATCGGGCATCAGAATCGGGAATTCCGCAGTGGCGTCGCGAATACGCCAGAACGCACCCGCGTCGCTTTGCGATTGCGCGATCGACGCATTGGCGATCACGCCTGCCTCGAGCATCGCGGCGAGAAAGTCCTCGAATGCCTGCTGATGGCTCGCTTCGTCGCCGCCTGCCGATTCCATCAGCACGTAGAACGGATGCGGCGTGTCGAGCGGCGCGCGCAGGCCGTGCACGTTGCCGAGCATGTAGTCGACGAAACTCGGCCACATCACCTCGAACGCGGAGACGCCTGTCGACAAGTGCCGCTGCGCTTCGCCGAGCAGGCGCGTGACGGCCGCGTAGTCGGGCAGTCCGCACCATGCCGTGGCGAGCGCGCCGGCGCGCGGCCGCAAACGCAGCACGGCGCGCGTGATGATGCCGAGCGTGCCTTCGCTGCCGATCATGAGATTGCGCAGGTCGTAACCCGTGTTGTTCTTGACCATCTTGTGCAGACCGCCGATCACGCTGCCGTCGGCGAGCACCGCTTCGAGACCGAGTACCTGGTCGCGCGCCATGCCGTAGCGAATCACGCGATTGCCGCCCGCATTGGTCGCGAGATTGCCGCCGATCGTGCAGCTGCCGCGCGCCCCCAGATCGAGCGGAAACATCAAACCGGCTTCGCTCGCGGCCTGCTGCACGGCCTCGAGCGTGACGCCGGTCTGCACGGTGATCGTGCTCGAAATAGCGTCCACTTCCTCGATGGCCATCATGCGTTCGAGCGACAGCGCGATCTCGTTCGCCGCGGTACACGCGCCGCCCGCGAGCCCGGTGAGGCCGCCTTGCACGACCACGGGTTGACGAAAGCGGTTGCAGATCGCGAGCGCTTGCGCAACCTGTTCGGTCGAGCGCGGCCGCAGCAGCGCGAGCGGCGTTGCGCCGGGCATGCCGCTCCAGTCGGCGTTGCGGCGCTCGAGCAGACGTTCGCGCGGGCTGACCACGTCGTCGCCGAGCGCTTCGGTCAGGGCCGTCAGGATTGCGCTATTCGATAGTGTATTGGACATAGTCTGGATTCCTTATCGATGGGTCGGCTCGCCATTCGGCGCCGGCTCGGTCTGGACCGACACCAGCGCGAGCAGTACGACCGCGAGCAGCGAGACGGCGGCGAACAGGTACATGGCGTCGTCCAGCCGGTTCGTCAGCGTCTTGATCCAGCCGACGATATACGGCGAGAAGAAGCCGGGCACATTGCCGAGCGAGGTAATGAACGCAATGGCCACGGCGGCGGCCGTGCCCTGATAGCTCGACGTGGGCAAATTCCAGAACACGGGCAGCGACGCCATCAAGCCGAACATGGCAAGGCTCAGCACCACCATCGACAAGGCCACGCTGTCCACGACGAACGGGCTCGCAGCCCAGCCGAGCGCGGCGAGCAGCGAGAGCACCATCAAGGTGCCGCGTGTGTTCTGGCGCCGATCCACGTGCGCGGCAACGAAGAACATGGCAACGGTCGCCACCGCCCAGGGAATGGCCGAAAGCAGACCGATGGAAAGCGGGTCCTTCACGCCCGACGACTTGATGATGGTCGGCAGCCAGAACACGAAGCCGAAGAACGACATGCCGTAGCAACCGTAGATACCGGAGAGTATCCAGACTCGCGCGGAGGCCAGCACGCCTGCCGTGGAGACTTCCGGGGTGGCGGTGCGGTCGCTCGCGATCAACGCGGCGAGTTGTTGCTGCTCAGCGGCGCTCAACCAGCTGGCGCGCTCGGGCGTAGGCGGCAAATAGAGCAGCGTGGCAAAGCCCAGCAGCACCGAAGGCACGCCTTCGATCAGGAACAGCCACTGCCAGCCGGCGATACCGCTCAAGCCCGTCATGCTGTGCAGGATCGCGCCCGAGACCGGTCCGACCACCACGCCCGCGATCGCAATGGCCGTCATGAAGATGGCCGTCATCTTGGTGCGGTATTCGCGTGTGAACCAACTCGTGAGGTAGAAAATCACGCCGGGGAAGAAGCCCGCCTCGGCCACGCCCAGCAGAAAGCGCATGACGTAGAACTGCATGGGCGTATGCACGAACATCATGCAAGCGGAGACGATGCCCCACGAAATCATGATGCGGGCGATCCAGCGGTGCGCACCGTATTTTCGCAACAGAACATTGCTTGGCACTTCGAACAAAACATAGCCGATAAAGAAAATGCCCGCGCCGAGCCCATAGACCGTTTCGGAAAAGCCGAGTTGATCGAGCATTTGCAACTTGGCGAACGCCACGTTCATGCGGTCCACCTGAGCGATCAGATAGCAGACGAACAATAGGGGCATCAAACGCCAGGCGATCTTGCCGAACAGCGCACGCGACGTGTCGCGCGATTCGGACGGCAGCGTACCGATGATGCTTTCTTCGGGAACCATGCTTGCCTCACTGCGTTGTTGTTCTCTGAGACGGGAAGAGGGCAACCGCGGCACCGAAATCATGCGTGCGCCCCGACGTTTGACGACTTGCGCGAGCGCCCGCGCACGCGATCCATGCGGGCGCCCGGTATGCGTACGCGTTACGACGTGGCGCTGGCGTGCGCCGTGATGAAACCTTGCTTGACGAGATCGATATCGTTCGCAGCCACCGCCATGCGATAGCCGTTCGCGAAGGCTTTGCGTGCGGCCGCCGCGTCGCCGGTGAAGAGGCCGCACGGCAAGTCGTGCTCGCGCGCGGCCGCGAGCACGCGTTCGCAGTCGCGCGTGATCACGTCGGGGTCGGCGGTGCCGCGCGACAGCGACAGATCCCCAGTGCCGATAAAGAGGTAGTCCACGCCCGGCACCGCCGCAATCGCGCGTGCGTTCTCCACGCCCTGGACCGTTTCGATCAGCATGCCCACCGCAACGTGGCGATCGGCGTCGAGCATGGCCTCGATGCCTGCGAGCAGCGGCCGCACGCCGCCTGCCGAGCGATTGCCGAAGGGCGGGTAGCGCGAGGCGGAAACGGCGCGGCGTGCGTCGTCGGCGGTTTCGATCATGGGAATGAGTACCGACGATGCGCCGGCATCCAGCGCCTGTGCAATCGCGTGCGGCGAGTTCTCCGCGCAGCGGCCGATCACGGGCACGCGCAGACGCACGGCGGCAATGGCCGCTTCGAGCGTGCCGCGCTCCCACAAGCCGTGCTGGAGATCGAGCACGATCGCGCCCGGTGCGGCGTGCGTGGCGAATTCCACGAGTGGCGTACTGCCCAGCGCGAGCCAGATGACGTCCACCGGCGCGGCTTGCTGCAAACGAGACTTGAGCGACGAAAAGAGCATGACCGGTTTCCCCGAGCGTCCCGGCGCGACGGCCGTAAACGGTCGCGCCTGTGTTCGTCCTGTGTGAGTCGCCGCAGTGGAAATTGCGGCCGTGTCCGGACAGGAATGCCGGGCACAGGAAACAAAACTGAATTCAGAATATTTTTGAAAAAAAAGAATGTCAAACGCGAATTCCATGATTCTGGATCGATCGCGGGTATACGCGGATACGCACACCTGTACCGTGAAATCGTCACGAATTCGGAGCGCAATCGTTGACTTCGAAATTTTCAAACCATATTCTGTATTCAGAAGTCAGTTGCACGATTGCGGTGCATTCGTTGGACAACAGACCGGCTCGCAAGCCGGCTTGTCGATGGGGAGATCACGCTGTGGAAATCGCTTTATTTCTGACGTATCGTGTGCCGCCGGGCGCGGGGGCCGCGCCGCTCAACACGTTCGCGCAGGCGCTCGCCGCCACACCGGAATTGCGGCAAGCGGTGCTGCACGTACCGGCCACGGCGAGCGATCCGTATCTCAACGACGAGCACGCGCCGCAACTCGTACTGCAGCTCTATTTCAACGAACTCACTGCGCTCGAAGCAGTGGCTTCGAGTACGGGCAGTTTGCAGGCTCTCACCGACCGTCGCACGATCGCGTGGACGGGCAGCGCCGAAATCACGCAGCAGGCCATGGCCGTGCGCCGCTATGCAACGCCCGCGCCGAATCACGACGCCGGCACCCGCTGCACGTATCTGGTCGCGTACGAAGGCGCACCGCGCGACTACGACGCGTGGCTTGGCCACTATCTCGCGGGGCACGTGCCGCTGATGCAGCGTCTGCCCGAGATCCGCGAACTCGAAATCTACACGCGGCTCGAAACCGTGAGTGCGTTGCCCGCGCGGCGCGAACAAGCGGTGCAGCGCAACAAGGTCGTGTTCGACACGGCCGAAGCGCTCACGCACGCGCTGCATTCGCCGATCCGCCACGACATGCGTCGCGACTACGAAGCGTCGCCGCCGTTCGACGGCCATAACGTGCATTTTCCGATGACGAGCCGCTACGTGCGCGTGCTTGCCGAATGACGCCGGCGTTGCGCCGGTCAGCGTAATTTTCAGGAGCGTACTGATGAGCGAGGTCGTGCAAAACCCCATGCGCGGGCCGAATCCCTTCAAGGTCGGCGTGTTCTCCGCGAATGCCGATGGCGGGCTGAGTTTCACCACCGTGCCCGAGCGCTGGACCGCGCAGTGGGACGACGTGCAGCGCGCGGCCGTGATCGCCGACCAGGGCGGCCTGGACTTCTTCCTCCCGATCGCGCGATGGAAGGGGTTCGGCGGCGCGACCAACGCGCGCGAATGGTCGTTCGAGACGTTCACGTTCGCGGCCGCGCTTGCGGCGGTGACCCGGCGCATCGCCTTGTTCATGACGGTCCACGTGCCGCTCGTGCACCCGATCTACGCGGCCAAGGCGCTCGCCACCGTCGATCACGTGAGCCACGGGCGCGCCGGTCTGAACATCGTGTGCGGCTGGAACCCCGACGAATTCGCCATGTTCGGCACGAAGCTCAGCGAGACGCCCTACGTGCAGGCCGCCGAGTGGACCGAGATTCTCACGCGGCTTTATAACGATCCCGCGCCGCTCGATTTTGCCGGCCAGTTTTATCAGCTGAAACAGGCGGTGTCGAAACCAGCGGCATTGCAGTCGCCGCGACCGGTGACGATGAACGCGGCGTTCGGGCCGCCCGGCCGCGATTTCGCGGCACAGTATTGCGATTATCTGTTCACCACGTTCACCGACATCGACACGGGTCGCCAGCATATCGACGATGTGCGCACGCGCGCCGCCAAGGTCGGGCGCGACGTGGGCGTGTACACGGTCGCGCACGTGGTTTGCCGCGAGACGGAGCGGGAAGCGCGCGATTACTACGACTACTATTCGCGCGATCACGCCGACGAAGCCGCGCTCGACTATCACATGAAGCAGAAGCAGGGCTTTTCGAAGAGCCACGAAGACGACGCCTACCGCCTGTACCGGCAGCGGTTCGCGGCGGGCACCGGCAGCTATCCGCTCGTCGGCACGCCGGAGCAGATTGTCGAGCAGATGGTCCGCATGCACGAAGCGGGATTCGGCGGCGCCGCGCTCACGTTCGTGAATTATGTCGAGGAACTGCCGTTCTTCTGCGAACGCGTGGTGCCGCTCATGCGCGAACGCGGCTTGCGGGTCGAGTGAGTAGAAAAACCCACAGGGAGTGAGTTTGAATGAGTCTGTTTGAGAATCCCGCCGAGCCGCGCGCCTTCGCTCCAGCCGACGAATTCCGCCGCGGCATGCGCCGGCTCGCGGGCGGTGTGACGATCGTCGCCGCGCGGCTGGCAGACGGGTCGCCATGCGGTCTCGCGGCCACGGCCGTGTGCTCGGTCACCACGGAGCCGGCCGCGCTGCTGACGTGCGTGAACCGCTCGAGTTCGCTCGGCAGCGTGATTGCGGAAGGCATGCCGTTCACCGTCAACGTGCTCGCCGCGCATCACGAGGAACTGGCGCGCGCGTTTGGCGGCATGCTCGGCCTCGATCAGACAGCGCGCTTTCTGGCCGGCGACTGGCGCGAGGCGCACAACGGGGCGCCGCGGCTTGCCGATGCGCTGGTTTCTTTCACGTGCCGGGTGGCGCGAACCGTCGACGTGTCGAGTCACCTGGTCGTGATCGGCGAGGTGGAACACGTGAACCTGCCCGAAGACGACGCTGCACGCCCGCACCTCATTTATCACAATGGCACGTTTCGGCAGATCGGCGAGAGTTCGGCGTAATGGCTGGCGCGCGGGTTTTGCGAATCAGTGTGGTGGCTGCGCAGTATGCGCAGGCAATGCGAGGTGAGGCGCAGCGTGTATTTGCACCGTTTCTGTGCGTTACGATCATCCGGCTTTCTGAAGCGCGGGGAAAAGCGCGGCGGAAAAACCTTGCGAATAACGCGTGCGAAAAAGCACGGCCTTTTCACATCGACGAGACAACAGCCCGCCACACGGCCGCGCGCGACCATGGCGTGAAAGCGCTGACTCAGGGAAAACCAGGAGAAAAAACGGTAAATGCCGCGATTAAGCTCTGACCGTTGCGAGGCGCGTGCCGGCAAAGGGATCGTTTCTCCAATCCACGGCATGCGCTTCTTTCGCCTCGACCGGAGTGGCGGCAATGGCGAAATGTTCCAGGGATTGCCCCGCGCTAATGGCCTGTTGAACCCATTGCGGCGCTTCGCCTTTACCGTCCCAGGATTGTCCGGTCGCGCTGCGGTACCGCGCCGCTTTAACGGCTAATTGATCCTGGGCGATGGATTCCGCCAGGGCTTCGGGGCTAATGCCGAATTCGTCCATTCTGCGGCGCAGATAGGACACGATGCTTTCTCTTTTGCGCTCGTCCACGCTTCCTTCCTTCAATCTTTATTTTTGCGCCGATTGGCACTCACGGTAGCGCAAGCGGCGTGCCTTTAGAATAGCACGCCGGTCGGGCGGGGGCTGTCATTTAGCGCACATAACGGGTGAATCCCGATACCGCGCGTTAAGGATCGCGTAATAAACCGTGACGTAATGAATGTTAATGCGTTTCGCCGCCGGGCGCGGCGCTTTACAACGCATTATGGCCGATTTTAAACGGTCGTTCGTGCGGTGTGTATGAAACGGGCGAAATCGGGCGAGCTTGCGACGAGAAAGGCGCTGGCGGTGCGCAACATGGCGGCTGGCGGCCAGATCGCTTTCGAGCACCATTTCGGGTGGCGGCACGATGCGCCTGAAGCGGTCGAGATCATCTTCAGCGAACGTTCCCTGGACGCGTGGTCGGTTGGGGGAATTGAGGTCGGATAAGTGAACCGGCTCGTCATCATGCGCGGCGACTGGCGGGGGCACGCTCCGCCAGTCGCTCAACGCATGGCACAACTCACGCAACAACTACGGCATGGGAATCTGCCCGCAAGCCGATGATCTCGCGCGCCTCCGCGGGCGTGGCCGGTTCGTAACCCATCTCACGCACGAGCCGCACAATACGCTCGGTGAGTTGCACGTTGGTCGCGAGTTCGCCGGGACCGTAGTACAGGTTGTCTTCGAGACCCACGCGCACGTGGCCGCCCAGCAGCAGCGAATTCATCGCCGAAGGCAGTTGCGCGGGCCCGATGCCGCTCACGCAGAAGATACTGCCTTGGGGCAAGAGATCCACCATCGACTGCAACACGCGCGGCGTATACGGCATGGCGTTCTGGAAGCCGCGATGCGCGCCGAGCACGATGTTGACGAAGAACGGCTCGGTGTCGAAACCGGCCGCCGTGAGCGCCGCCACGTCCTGCACGATATGCGTCGGGCTGAACACCTCCCACTCGGGTTTGATGCCGCGCCGCTTCATTTCCGCCGCAAGCTGTTTCGAACGTTGCGGCGAAGTGTGCATGAGCAGTTCCTTGTTGTCGAAACTCGCAATGATGGTGGTCGCGTCGAGCGTGCACATTTCCGCGCCCGCTTCGAGTCCCTTCAGCCGCTCCTCCCAGAGAATTTCCCAGTAGCCGTTGGGTGCCTGCGCGATCATGTCGCCGTGCACGCCGCCGCCTGTCGAGTTGTTGATGACGATGTCGCATCGCGCGCGAATGCGGGCGTTGATGTCGCGATAGATCGCGGGATCGCAGGTCGCGCCGTCGTCGGGACGTCGCGCGTGGATGGCGACGACGCTCGCACCCGCGTTGTAGCAGTCGTACACGTCGCGTGCGATTTCCCCGGGTTGCGTGGGCAAGTGCGGGTTCTGCTGCTTGCTCGCCATGCCGCCCGTGGGTGCGATGGTCACAATGACTTTCGGTTTGCTCATGAATGCCGTCTCCGGAAAAGTTGCCTCGGCAAAATCTTTTTGATCGAGGAACAGTTTTTTATTGTTCAGCGTACAATAAAATTTATTCCACGCCTCGTGGACGCATCAACCTGGGGATAACGCGAGCCCCGCGTGTCGTGTTCGCGCTCGCGCCTTCACCGCTCTCATGGACGCCGCAACATGAACGAACCGCTTTCGCGCAAAGGCCGCATTCAAACGGTGCTCGGTCTGATCGAGCCTGAAGCGCTCGGCCCCACGCTGATGCACGAGCATCTGCTGATCGACCTCGTGCCGCCGCGTCTCGCCGAAGACGCCGACCATGATCAAACCGAAATCGACATCTGCAATTGCTGGAAAATCAACTACGGGCAGGTGCCTTCGCTGAAGAACTATCGGCTCGATCAGAAGGACGTGGCGATCGAGGAGCTGGCGGAGTTACGCGCGGCGGGCGGCGCGGCCATTGTCGATCTGACCACGGGCGGTCTCAAACCCGACCCCGAAGGGCTTGCACAGATCGCGCGCGAGACGGGCGTGCAGGTGGTGATGGGTTGCGGCCATTACGTGCACGAGTATCAGGACCCGGCGAATGCACAGCGCAGCGTGGACGACTTCGCGCGCGAGATGATCGGGCAGATCACGCAAGGCGCGTGGGGCACGACGGTGCGCGCGGGCATTATTGGCGAGATCGGCTGCCAGTCGCCGTGGACCGATCAGGAAAGGCGCGTTGTCCATGGCGCGCTGCTCGCGCAGCAGGAAACCGGCGCGGCGCTCAATCTTCATCCGGGGCGGCACCCCGATCAACCGCAGGAACTCGTGGATACGATCGGGCGCCTCGGCTTTCCGCTCGAGCGCGTCATCATCAGTCATATCGACCGCACGATTTTCGACGACGAGCGTCTGCTGCGTCTCGCCGATTCGGGCTGCGTGATCGAATTCGATCTGTTCGGCTGGGAGCAGAGCGCGTATCCGATGTCCGACATCGACATGCCCAACGACGGCGCGCGCCTGCGCATGGTGCGCACGCTGTTCGACCACGGTCACGCGGAACGCGTGCTCATGAGTCACGACATCTGCACGCGCACCCGTTTAGGCCGTTATGGCGGCCACGGGTATCAGCATATCTTCGCCAACATCGTGCCGCGCATGCTGCGGCGCGGCTTCACGCAGGACGAAATCGACACGCTGCTCACGCGCAATCCGCGCCGCCTGCTCACGTTCGTGTAACGCGGCGTCGCTGCCCCAGCGCTTCGCCGCTCACTTCGCGAGCATGCGTTCCATGCCCGCGATGGCGACTTCCACGAAGGTGTCGAAACTCGAATCGAGCGGCACCTCGCTGCCGCTTTGCCAGCGCACGATGAACGCACGGTTCGCGAGCGCGGGCAGATGACGCGCGAGCGTCGGGTATTCGAGCGCGCGAATGTCGTGGACTTTCTCCTGCAACTGGCCAGTCCAGATCGCGAGGTCGTCGGTGGGCAGCGGCGCGAATTCGAGCGTCGCGAAACCCACCATGTTCGCCACCACCACGTTGTACATGTCGACCAGCCGGGTTTCGGCGCAGCCCGCCTGCAACAGCACCGCGAGAATGCGGTCGATCAGCAGCGGGCTCAGGCTCGCGTTCGACACGAGTTGCGCGCCCACCAGTTGCGCGACGTTCGGATGCCGTTGCACCGACTTGCGGTAGCGGCGGAACAACTCGCGAAACCAGTCCTGCCAACCCAGCTTGCCGATCTCGGGCGTGACGCCCGCCATGGTGGCTTCGACCACGGCGGCGAGCAACGCGTCGCGATTGGGCACGTGCCAATACACGGCGGTGGGATAGACGTCGAGCTGGCGTGCCACTTCGCGCAGGCTGAAGGCCGTGAGGCCGTTCTGGTCGATCTGCTCGATCGCCACCGCGACGATGCGCTCGCGCGTGAGCGCCTTGTCGGCGGGCGCTGCCTTCTTTCTGGCGGTGCCGCTGGCGCGTTTTGCCGGCGCCTCGGTCGAAACCTTGGCCGGCGCTTTTGCCGGAGCTTTGGTGGCCGATGCGGTGGCCGATGCATTGGCCGATTGGGTTGCCAGCCTGGTCGCCAGATTCGCGGGCGTTTTCGTCACGCGCGCGGCGTTGCCAGCGGGCGTGACGCTCGCCGCGGTTCTTGCCGCCGGTTTCGAGGTTCTTGCTGCGGCTTCCTTTGCAGTGGTGGCTTTCTTCACGTGTGTTCCGTTATTCGATGATGCGCCCGGCGCCCCGCGCAGACCACGAGGTCGAGCGGGATCATGCTGGATCAAGCGGGGCCGGGTCGGACAAGGCTTTCATTGTATATCGCACAACTGTCTCTTCACCGCGACGCCAGGCGCGCCTCCATTTTTTTCCTGGTTGCGTTTCCATTTTTATCGCCCTATAACCTCGTCTTGTTCATTGAACAATAAAACAGTGTTCGAAGTACAGATAAGCGGATGACAGCGTTCAGCCGCGACATTCACACGACGGGTATCGGAGATCGTTATGAAATGGAAAGTGTTGGGGAGCGCAATGGGGCTGATGGCGGCGAGCGCCGCGGCGCACGCGCAATCGTCGGTCACCTTGTACGGCGTGATCGACGACGGGCTCACGTTCGTGTCGAATCAGGGCGGCCATCACGCGTACCGCATGGACGACAGCATCAGCCAGGGCGACCGCTTCGGCTTTCGCGGCGCGGAAGACCTGGGCGGCGGCCTGAAGGCGATCTTCGATCTCGAAGGCGGCTTCAATCCCAACACGGGCGCGTCGCGCCAGGGCGGTCTGGAATTCGGGCGCCAGGCGTACGTTGGTCTGCAAAGCGATCGCTTCGGCACGCTCTCGCTCGGCCGCACCTACGACCAGATGACGACCACGCTGATCCGCTATCACTCGGGTTACTGGTCCGGCATCTACGCGTTCGACGCCGGCGACCACGACCGCATCTCCGGCAACTGGCTCAACAACGTCGTGACCTACGTGAGCCCGACCGTGCGCGGCCTGCATTTTTCGGCGCAATACGCGTTCAATTCGCTGAGCGCCACAGCGAACAACTACGGCGTGGCGTACAGCCTGAGCGCGACCTACGAACACGGCCCGTTCAGCATGGGCGCGGCGGCCACGAGCATTCACGACTACACGGTCACGCCCGGCAGCAGCCTGGGCGTGAGCCGCTTCCTCGGCACGAACGTGGCGTTTTCGTCGCAAGCCGTGGTGGTCGACCGGTATCGCACGGCGGGCGTGGGCGCGTCGTACGACTTCGGCATCGTCGGACTCTCAGGGCTGTACACGAACACGCGTTACGAGAAGGGCGCGAATGCCTCGACCCTGCAAAGCTTCAACGTGGTTTTGCACGGCAATGTGCGCCCCGACCTCGTACTCGCGGGCGGCTATGGCTATTCGAAGATGTCGCCGTATCAGTGGAACGAGTTCAACGCGGTGCTCGACTATCTGCTTTCCAAGCGCACCGACGTGTATCTCAGCGCGAACTACGACAAGGCCAACGGCGGCGCGCGCGCCGTACTGGTGACGCTGCCGATCTCGGGCAACGACAAGCAGCTCGCCGTGCGCGTGGGCATTCGTCACAAGTTCTGATGCGCGCCACGGCGCCCACTCACTCCTTTTTCCTGTTTCCCAGCCGGACGCGATCATGAACAGCAGCTCTTCTCACGCAGCCCCCTTCGATGCCACCACGCCCGCTTCGCTGCGCGCCGAGCAACGGCGCGCCATCGGCGCAGGCATGGTCGGCTATATCCTCGAATGGTTCGACTTCGGGGTGTACGGTTTTCTCGCGGCGATCATCGCGAAGAACTTTTTCCCGTCGACGGACGAATTCACCGCGTTGCTGGCCTCGTTCGCGGTGTTCGGCGTGGGCTTCGTCGCGCGGCCTATCGGCAGTGTCGTGCTCGGGCGCATCGCCGACGTGCGCGGCCGTCACATCACGCTTGCCACGACGATGATCCTGATGGCGCTCAGTACCGTCGCGATCGGCGTGCTGCCCACTTATGAGCGCATCGGCATCTGGGCGCCCGTGCTGCTGGTGGCGGCGCGTCTCGTGCAGGGGTTCGCGGCGGGCGGCGAGTGGGGCACGGCGGCGGCGTTCCTGGTGGAGTGGGGCGGCGCGAACCGGCGTGGTTTCTTCGGCGCATTCCAGCAATCGAGCATCGCGGCGGGCCTGTTGCTGGGCTCGCTCGTCGCGGCCATCCTGAGCAGCGCGCTCGATTCGAACGCACTCGCTTCGTGGGGCTGGCGCATTCCGTTCTTTCTAGGCGCCTTGCTCGGGCCGGTGGGCATGTACGTGCGCCGTCGCGTGCAGGAGTCGCCGTCGTTCGAGAGCGATGCGGCGCGCGCCAGCACGCTGAGCGGCGCGCAATTCGCGAAGGCGCTCTTTCACGCGTTTTCGTTCGTGATCTTCTGGGCCGTGAGTTCGTACATGGTGGCGGTGTACATGCCCACGTTCGCGAACAAGTACGCGCATATTTCGCGTACACAGGCGCTGTGGACGAGCACGGCCTCGCTTTTCACGGTGATGATCGTCGCGCCGCTCATGGGCGCGCTGTCCGATCGCGTCGGCCGCAAACCCGTGCTGCTCGCGAGTTGCGCATTCTTCGTGCTGCTTTCGTATCCGCTCTATGCTTTCATTGTCTCGGGCATCGGCTTTGCCACGTTCTTCTGGACGCAGTGGCTCATGAACGTGGTGTTCACGATGTACTCGGGCGCGGGCCCGGCGGCGCTCGCGGAGATGTTCCCAACGCGCGTGCGCTCCACGGGCGTGGCGTTCGGCGGCGCGCTCGCGACCATCCTGGGCGGCTTCTCGCCGTTCCTCACCACGTGGACGATCGCCTCGACGGGCGCGAGCGCGAACGCCGGCTGGCTGCTCGCGGGCAGTGCGCTGTTCACGCTGCCCGCGCTCGTGGTGATAAAAGACCGCGCGCGCGACGCGTCAATCTGATGCGCGCTCCCCTGCAAGACAGGCTGCGGAGTATCGTTGTTCACCGTACAATGAAGTATTGTTTGAAGATCCACCGTTCAACGAAGCAGGAACACACAGAATGACGACGTCGATTCTTCCCGAAGCGCGGGTCCACGCTCGCAGCACTGCCGCGACGGTCGGCGAGGCGCTGGCGACTGCCGCCGCCGCATTTGCCGCGCGCAACCCGCAAAGCGCCCAGCAATACGAACGTGCGGCCGAAGTCATGCCCGGCGGCAACACGCGTTCGGTGCTGTTTTACGAGCCGTTTCCGCTGGCCATGGCGAAGGGCGAAGGCTGCCGCCTGTGGGACGCGGACGGTCACGAATACCTCGATTTCATCGCCGAATTCAGCGCGGGCATTTACGGCCACTCGCATCCGCAGATTCGCGCGGCCATCGACGCAGCGCTCGACGACGGCCTGAATCTGAGCGGCCACAATCTGCTCGAATCGCGGCTGGCGCAAGCGGTGTGCGAACGCTTCGCTTCGCTCGAAACGGTGCGCTTCACGAATTCGGGCACCGAAGCCAATCTGATGATGCTGGCCACCGCGAAAGCCTTCACGGGGCGCGACAAGGTGATCGTGTTCGTGGGTGGCTACCACGGCGGCGTGCTCACGTTCGGGCGCGGCGCCAACATCGTGAACGTGCCGCACGCGTTTCTTTATGCCGAGTACAACAATCTCGACAGCGTGCGGCAATTGCTCGACGACAACGCGAACGAGGTGGCGGCGATTCTCGTCGAGCCGATGCAAGGCGCGTCGGGGTGTATTGTTGGCGAAACGGCCTTTTTGCAGGGCTTGCGCGAACTTTCGAGCGCGCATGGCGCACTGCTGATGTTCGACGAAGTGATGACCTCGCGGCTCGCGCCCGGCGGCTTGCAGGCCGAACTCGGCATCGTGCCGGACCTGACTTCGCTCGGCAAGTACATCGGCGGCGGCATGTCGTTCGGCGCGTTTGGCGGCCGTGCGGAGATCATGGCGTTGTTCGATCCGCGCAGAAGCGGCGCCTTGCAGCATGCGGGCACCTTCAACAACAACGTGATGACGATGGCGGCGGGCTGGACCGGGCTCACGCAGATCTACACAGCCGACGCGGCGCGTGCGCTCACGGCGCGCGGCAATGCGTTGCGCGAGGCGCTGAACGCGTGTTTCGCCGCGGCGGGCGTGGCGCTGCGTTTTATCGGCATCGGCTCGCTGATGAACCTGCAGATCACCGCGCGCCCTGTGCGTTCGGTACGCGACATCGACGCCGCGATGAACGTGTTCAAGGACCTGTTCTTTTTCCATCTGATCGAGCAGGGCATCTATATCGCGCGGCGTGGTTACGTGGTGCTGAGCCTGCCGGTGGGCGACGCGGAAACGGCGCGCTTCGAAGCGGCGGTCGCGAGTTTCATCGAGCGCTACGCGCCTCTATTGCCGCGTGAAAATGGTTCGGATCGCTAACGACATGGATCTCGTCGAATTGCCCGCGCCCGAGTTGCGCAAGATGATCGGCAGCAAAGCCATTTCGCCGGTCGAACTCACCGAGGCGTGCATTGCGCGCATAGAGGCACTCGATCCGTATGTGAATGCCATGGCCGCCACCGATTTCGACGCGGCCCGTCGCGCGGCGCGAGCGGCGGAAGACGCGGTGATGCGCGGCACGGCGCTCGGGCTGCTGCATGGCTTGCCCGCGGGCATCAAGGATCTCGAAGCCACGGCGGGCCTGCTCACCACGCACGGCTCGCCGCTGTATCGCGATCTCGTGCCGGCGGAAGACAATCTGCTCGTCGCGCGTTTGCGGGCGGCGGGCGCGATCGTCGTCGGCAAGACCAACGTGCCGGAACTGGGTGCGGGCGCGAATACGCGCAATCCCGTGTGGGGCGCCACGGGCAATCCGTTCGACCCGAACCGCAACGCGGGCGGTTCGTCGGGCGGCTCCGCGGCGGCGCTCGCGTGCGACATGCTGCCGGTGTGCACGGGTTCCGACACGGGCGGTTCGCTGCGCATTCCCGCCGCGTTGTGCGGCGTGGTGGGTTTTCGGCCTTCGCCGGGACTCGTGCCGAGTCCGCGCAAGCTGCTGGGCTGGACGCCCATTTCGGTGGTCGGGCCGATGGGCCGCAACGTGGCCGAAGCGCGCCTGCAACTGGCGGCCACGGCCGGTCTCGATAGCGGTGATCCGCTCAGCTACGCGGTGGATGGCCGCGAATTTCTTGCGCCACGCGAGATCGATCTCAGCCGTCTGCGCGTGGGTTGGACGGAAGACTTCGGCGTGTGCGATGTCGACGACGATATTCGCCGCACGTTCCATCGCAAGCTCGACGCCATGCGCGGCATGTTCGCGGTTTGCGAGCCGGTCGAGGTGGATTTCACCGATGCGCATCGCGCCTTCGACGTGATTCGCGCCGAGAGTTTCGTCGCGGGATTGCGTGCGGCGTACGAGCGCGATCCAGAGTCGCTCGGCCCGAACACGCGCGCCAACTACGAGCTGGGCGCCGCAATGACGCTCGCCGATTCGGCCTCGGCGCATGCGGCGCAAACGGTCATCGCGCGACGTTTCCAGCGGCTGTACGACCGCTACGACGTGATACTCGCGCCGACCACGCCGGTCGCGCCGTTCCCGTGGACGCAGATGTTCGCGAGCCGCGTGGGCGGTCGCGCGCAGGAGAATTACTATCGCTGGCTGGCGCTGACTTACGTGACCACGCTGTGCACGAATCCGGCCGCGAGCTTGCCGTGTGGAACGGACGAAGCGGGCATGCCGTTCGGTTTGCAGGTCATCGGACCGTTTCGCGGCGACCGCCGCACGCTGGATATCTGCGAGTCGCTGGAGACCGCGTTCGCGCGCTCAGTGGAACTCGCGAGGCCGCGCCCCGATCTGCACAAGCTCGCGAGCACGGTGGTGGAGCCGCCGTTGCGCTCGATCGTGGTGGCGGCGCCCGCGGGCAGCGAGCGGGCGATTCGCAACGCGGGGACGTCGCTGGTCTGAGACGTCCTGAACTGAGGCGTCCGGATCAGGATGAACGTCCGTGCGTTCGTCCTGATTCCGGCAACGCGCCTCAAGCCGCCAGTTTCAGCGCCTGTTCGAAGTCGGCGATCAGATCGTCGATATCTTCGATGCCCGCCGAAAGGCGCAGCATGCCGTCGGAAATGCCCATTGCCTTGCGGGTTTCGGCACCCGCTTCGAAGAAGATCGTCGGCGCGACGGGAATGATGAGCGTGCGCGTGTCGCCGAGACCCGTTGCCTTGATCGGCAACTGCAGCGCATTGACCACGTCGATCATGCGGCTGGCGTCGAGCAGTTCGAACGACAGCAGCCACGACGCGCCCTTGAACAGCTTTTGCGCGATCTCGTGCTGCGGATGGCTCTTCAAGCCCGGATAAAACACCTTGCCGACCGCCTTGTGGCTTTCGAGGAACTGCGCGAGCGCGAGCGCGTTGTCGCTGCTCTGCTTCACGCGCAGCGCGAGCGTTTCCGCACCCAGCGCGATGCTGTGCGCCTGCTCCGACGAAAGCGCCGCGCCCATGTCGCGCAGCCCTTTCTTGCGGATCTGCAGCAAGCCCTGGTCTTTCGCGGCCGAGCGGCGGTAGTCGTCGGCGATGTTCGGATACGCGCTCCAGTCGAACAGACCGGTGTCGGTGACCGCGCCGCCGAGGGCCGCGCCGTGGCCCGCGACGGTCTTCGTCAACGAGTTGATGACGAGGCTGGCGCCCACCGCTTTCGGCTTGAACAGCGCGGGCGAGGTGATGGTGTTGTCGACCACGTAGGCGACGCCACGCGCGCGGCAAATGTCGCCGATGCCTTGCAGGTCGGGAATCTGCGTGCCGGGGTTCGCGATGGTTTCGACGAACACCATGCGCGTGTTCGGGCGAATGGCGTTGTTGACTTCGGCGGCGTCGCAGGCGTCGACGGTCGTGACTTCGACGCCCAGCGTGCGCAGCGTGCCGAACAGGCTGTTGGTGTTGCCGAACACGTAACGGCTCGACACCAGATGATCGCCCGCGCGCAGCAGCGTGAGGAACGTGGCCGTGATCGCAGCCATGCCGGTGCCGAAGCAGATGCTGCCGACACCTTCTTCCAGACTCGTGATCTTGCGCTCGAGCGCGGCCGTGGTGGGCGTGCCCTGGCGCGCGTAGTTGAAGCCGCCTTTTTTGGTGCCCTGGAACACGCCGATCAGATCTTCGACGCGCTCGAAACCGTATTGCACCGAGGTGTGAATCGGCTGGCGCACGCCGCCGTGCTCGGAACCCGAGATCCTGTCGCCGTGAACGATGCCCGTGGTGAAGCCTTGCTTGCTCATTCTTTCTCCGCTTTCAAGTCCGCTAGTCGAGTCGACGCGCTTCGGTGCTGCCGGTTTCCCGTGCCGGGCGTCGATGGCAATAGCGGGATTATCGCCCGTAACGCAGGATGCCAGGAAGGTTTGGGGATCGGCGCGGCGGCCGGTGCAGGGGCGCGCGCTCGTGGATTGCCCGTCGAGGCGGCGCTGCGCGGCAGGCGCCCAGCCCGTGTATGCGTGGTCATGCGTGGATGGGGCGATGCAAGATGAATTGTAAGCGACAGCTCTCCTTGTTTCCCCTGCACGGCCGCGCGGGCATGCGCGACAACGCTCGAATGCGACAGGGTTCCACTGCACCGGCACGCGATTTTAGCTGCCTTGTTTCTTCGCGGATAATGGCGATCCCCATCACTCGCATCCCTGCCATGACCTCTCTCGTGCCGCTGCGCCGCGCCTTCGGCGTTGCCGCTCTTGTCTTCGCTTTGCCGGTTTCGTTCGCCCTGGCCGACACCACGGTGCCCTCGCTCGCGGGCGTGCGCGGCGCCATGCAGACGAGCGACGCGAAGAAGCTATTCGACCGGTCGATGAGCGGCGCGCCCCAGCCCGACGGGTTCGGCACCGCGTTGCCGGCGGGATTCACCACGGCATGGCTCGTCGACCAACTTGCGCCGGGTCAGGATGTACGCGACGTCGTGCTTTCGGGCGCGAAGCCCTGGCCGCTGCGGCCGAACAGTTACGTCGCCATGCTGTGTCTCGCCGATAGCCCGGAAAAGGCCGCCGCCGCGCGCAAATACGCGGCGGCGACCTGCGATAGCCTTGGCGACGACAGCGACGCGCGGCGCGTCTGGTTCGGCGTGTTCGACAGCATGGGCACGGGTGCGCCGCGACTCGTCGCGCGCACTATGCAACCCGTGGCCACGCCCACCGACTGGAGCGACACCAACATCGACCAGCCCGTTGCGCTCGAGAACGGCGACGCGGGCAGTGCGCAGGCGGCCATGCCCTCGAGCTGGTCGCGCTTCGATCTCGCCGCTTATCAACTTCGCGCGGGCCAGTACGCATTCGGCGTGCGCGCCGGATGGAGCGAAGGCTATGCGGGCGGTGGCGCGGATTTCGAGGCGCTCTATCTTTTCGTGATCGACGGCAATGCGCTGAAGGTGGCGTTCGCGCAGCCCATGGCCTTCGACAAGATGCTCGCGGGCGACTGGAACAAGGATGGCACGCGCAGCCACGACGTTTCCGACGCGGCCAACGCGCTTACCGTGCTGCCCACCGTCACCGGCGGTTATCACGACCTGCAATTGCGCGAGAAAGCGCGCGGCAAATGGCGGCGCACGTTCAAGTGGTCGGTGGAGAAAGGGCGCTACGAATAAACCTATGCCGCTGGGCACAACGTGAATTAAATAGTGGGATTCGCTCGACAACTCACTCCTCGATGTGGAATCGAATCATTGCGCGGCACGCTGATTGCGCACACGAAGGTTCAGTAGGCGTCAAACGTCTGCGTCGATATTTCAGTCAATCATAGGAGGGGCGGATCATGAACAAGGCAACCAGCACACTCATCGCGGCCGTCGCCGCACTCGCAATGTCGGGCGGCGCCTATGCGCAAGCGGGCGGCAGCAGTGGCAGCAACGGCAATACGCCCGCCGCGGGCAATGCGGTGAATCCGACCGCGAACTCGATGAACAACAATTCGTCGAGCGGTTACGGCATGCCGGGCTCCACGAATTCGGATAGCGGTAATGCGCTGCCGGGCGGCACGAACAACAACGCTTCGACGTCGCATCACACGCCGGCGCCCGCGAGCAACAACTCGCTTGCGACCCCCAGCGTGAAGTCGCCGGCGGCTACCCAGCAGTAATTCGTTGGCAATACTGAGCAATACTGAGTAAGTTTGACAAAGACGCACGGAGCGCAATCATCGCGCTCCGTGCGTCTTTTTGTATCGCCATGTTACTGCCGATTCACCGCATTTTGAGGTAACAAGCGGGGCGTGGTGGTGTCATCTCGTCAAGACCCATCGCCGGCAGGTTGCCCCCACGCACCGTGACTCGCGCGAATCACGATCTTGCCGCGCGCATGGCCGGTCGCGAGTTTTTCGAGTGCGGCGCGCGCTTCGCCGGGCGCGAAGATCTCGTCGATGATGATTTGCAGTTCGTCGGCCTCGTACCGCTCGACGGCTTTCGCAAGGAACGGTTGCGCCGTGGCGAAGAACACGGAAGCGCCGTCGCGGCCGTCGCGCGGCTGAATGCCGAACTCGACCATGCTGACGATACGGCCGCCCGCACGCAACACGGACCACGATTGCTCGAGCGTCTCGCCGCCGAGCGTATCGAGCACGAGATCGACGTCACGCAACGCGGAGAAGTCCTCCGCGCGATAGTCGATCACGCGATCCGCGCCCAGGCTCTTCACCAGTTCGTGATTGCGCGCCGATGCCGTGGCGATCACACAGGCGCCCGCCCGATGCGCGAGTTGCACGGCCATGCTGCCGACGCCGCCCGCCGCTGCGTGAATCAGTACGCGCTCGCCGCGTTGCAACCGACCCACCTCGAAGAGACTTTGATATGCCGTGCCGAAGGCCGTGGGCAACGCGGCCGCGTGCTCGAAGCTCATCGACGCGGGCATGATCGATACGTCGTTTGCGGCGATCACGACGCGCTGCGCGAACGCGCCGCCCGAACTGGGCGCAGTGCGCCCGAACACGCGATCCCCGGGGCGTAGCGTGGTCACCGCCGCACCGGCCGACTCGACCACGCCGCTGAAGTCGGTGCCCGGCACATAAGGGAATTCGACCGGAAACACGGCCTGCATATAGCCGGCCATGATCTTCAGATCGAGCGGATTGAGGCCGGCGGCTTCCACGCGCACGATCACTTCGTCGGCGTTGAGCGCGCGTAATGCGATCTCGCCTTGCGAGACGACGTCGGCGCTGCCGAACTGGTTGAGCCATGCTGCTTTCATGATTCGCCTCTTTGAATGCGGAATGCTGGAATGCCCGAGTGAGTTGGCGGATCAACCTTGTTGCGGGAATTGGCCGAGTTGCAGGAACAGGCCGAACCAGTCTTCCATATGCCACGTGGTTGCGATGCGGCCGTTCTGCACCTTGTGGAATTCGTGCAGGCGGAAACTCACTTTCTTGCCGGTGGGCGCAATGCCGAAGAGTTCGCCTTCGTGCGTGCCGGTGATTTCGGCGCGCACGGCCACCTTTTCGACTGCCTGCACGATGTCGTGAATCACGATCTGCACGTCGGGGAACGCCTTGCCGAAACTCTCGATGATCGGCTTGATGCCGGCCGGACCGGGCTGCTGACCCGGCGCGAGCGGAATGTCGTCCCAGTCGGCGGCAAGAACGGCATCGACGAGAGCGGGGTTCTTCTCGCTGAACGCGCGATACAGGGTGCGGACGGCTTCGAGGTCGGCGTTGGAGGCGGTTGAAGTGGCGTGCGTGGCGGTTTGGGTCATGTCGGGACTCGTGGTGGGGTTGAACGTGAGCGAATTCTGGGCGAGGGCGTACAATCCGTCCAACAAATAACCTGTATAGATAATTATTTGAAATATGGATTTTCATGGCATCGACCTGAATCTGCTGGTGGCGTTCGACGCCCTCATGAACGAGCGCAACGTGACGCGCGCCGCGACCCAGGTGGGCGTGAGTCAACCGGCGATGAGCGCGGCGTTGTCGCGCCTGCGCACGCTGCTCGGCGATCCGCTTTTTCTGCGCAGCGCCGAAGGCTTGATCCCCACGCCCAGGGCGCGCGATCTCGCCGAGCCCATTGCGCAGGCGCTGCGGCAGATCGAGCAGACGCTGGTGGACAAGCCGCGCTTCGATCCCGCGCAAACGTCGTTGACGTTCAATCTCGGGCTCTCGGAGTACCCGGCGTTCGTGCTGCTGCCCACGCTGCTCGCGGCGATGGAGCAGGCCGCGCCCGGCGTGACGATCACGGTGCACGCGTACAACGATCGCGATACGGCCGTCGACCTGCTGGACGCGGGCGAGATCGACGTGGCCATCGGCATCGTGCCAACGAAGTCGGACCCGCGCATCCTGCATCGCCCCATCCTGCACGACGAGTTCGTGACCATCGTGTCGAAGCGTCATCCGGCCGCGCGCCGGGGCATGGATCTGAAGACGTATCTGACGCTGCAGCACGTGCTCGCCTCGCCCGAAGGCGACCGGCATGGGCTCGTCGATCAGGCGCTCGCGCAACTCGGCGAGCGCCGCACGCTCGCGCTCACGCTGCCGCAAATGTTCGCGATTCCGGGCATCGTGGCGCGTACGCGGCTCTCGGCCACGTTGATGAAGCGCGTGGCGCTCAATACCGCGGTGGGGCGAGAACTCGTGGCGTTCGCGCCGCCCGTCGCGCTGCCGGCGATCCGCTTCGATCTGATCTGGCATCGCCGTGGCGACTCGCATCCCGCGCAGGTGTGGCTGCGCGAGTTCATCGCCGGTCACGCGGCCACGCTGTAGCGCGCGACGCGCGGGGTCATCGACATGTTCGCGAACGTAGGCTGGCGCGATGCGTGGGCGACGCGCTCGCAGGGGTTTCGTCCCCATGGCAAGAGGCTCGCCAGCGCGATTGTGCGGGGTGCGGTTACACTTGAGAGTCGTGCGCCGAACCCCACTTAATCGCCGTGAATCAGCGTATCCGTCCTCCTTTGCCACCCGAATGGCCGTTCCCGCCCGCGCGCGATGTCGCCGGGCGGACGTTCGGCGATCTCACCGCGCTGCGTTATCGCGGCGCGGACGTGTGGCTATGGAAGTGCCGGTGCGGCGGTCATATCATCGCGGCGCTCGACACGGTGGAAGGCGGCGAAACGCGCGATTGCGGTTGCCGCGAGCAACGCCGCGTGTGGCGTTCGCGCCCGGATTCGCGGGCGCTGCGCGGCGGCGAGGTGTTCGGCCAGCTCACGACCGAACGCTACGCCGGCGACGGTTTGTGGATCTGCCGATGCGAATGCGGCCGCGAAACGACCGTGAGCGCGGGGCGCCTGCGCTTGGGCCAGGCGCGCTCGTGCGGCCGTTGTCACGACACATCGGGCGATTGAGCGGTAACGCCGACGGCCGCGTCAGCCCGTTTTTTCGGCCAGCTTTCTTTGCGCTTTCGACCCGGGCCGCGCCCGATTGAAGGCACGCTCGCGCCATGGCACGATGCGGCCATGACGCGTTCTCCTTCCCGCACGCCAGCTGGCAAGCCAGCGAGCCCGCAGCGCAGCACGCGGCTGCGCGATCTCGCCCGCTTGCGGCGCGTGCGCGACCGTATCGACCGCGAATTCGCCCAGCCGCTCGATGTCGACGCGCTGGCGCGAGGCGTTCATATGTCGTCGGGCCATTTGAGCCGGCAGTTCCGGCTGGCCTACGGTGAATCGGTGTATGCGTACCTGATGACACGCCGTATCGAACGCGCGATGGCGCTGTTGCGGCGCGGCGATCTGAGCGTCACCGAGGTCTGCTTCGCGGTGGGCTGCGCGTCGCTGGGCACGTTCAGCACGCGCTTCACGGAGTTGGTGGGCATGAATCCCAGCACCTGGCAACGCGATGGCGCGAGCGACGTGGCGGGCATGCCGGCCTGCGTGGCCAGGCAGGTGACGCGACCGGTCAGGAATCGAGAAGCGTCGAACAAGACGAGTGCCTAAACTGCATCCGGCAGTGCGCCGCGCCCGATCTAACCGGTTCGGCGGCGTGCACAACCTCGTCCTCACCGGAGCCTGACCATGGATATCGTCGTCCACTCGACCTTTCTGCCCCACACCGACCCCGAAGCGTCGCTGGCGTTCTACCGCGATGCGCTCGACTTCGAGATTCGCAAGGATGTCGCTTATGGCGGCAATCGCTGGATCACCGTCGGCCCGAAAGGCAAGCCGGAGGCCGCCGGCATCGTGCTGTATCCGCCCAACGCCACGCCGGGTCTGACCGACGAAGAGCGCCGCATGATCGCCGAAATGATGGCCAAGGGCACCTTCGCGATGCTGCTGCTCGGCACGCACGACCTGGACGGCGTGTTCCAGCGGCTTCAGGACCGCGACGCCGAGATCACGCAAGAGCCCACGGACCAGCCGTACGGCGTGCGCGATCTGGGCGTGCGCGATCCGGCGGGGAACATGCTGCGGATACAGCAGATCGCCTGAGCGGTCATCTGCGCGGTCACGCTAGTCACGCGCGGTTGCCCACCTCTGTTCCGAAACACAACACCTGTGTTGAATGAGAGCAGCGGGATGACAGCGCCTCATCGTAAAACCCTTTAAATACGGGCTTTCGCGCGCTGGTACGGTTCGTGCAAAAGGTTAAGCGGGTGCAACGACATCCCCACATAACCTTTGGAGACGACATGAGTTATCTGAGCATCGCGGATCGTACCGACAGCTTCTTCATTCCCTGCGTCACCCTCATCGGCCCCGGTTGCGCGCGCGAAACCGGCACGCGGGCGAAGTCGCTGGGTGCGAAAAAAGCGCTCATCGTGACGGACGCCGGTCTGCACAAGATGGGGCTACCGGAGATCATCGCGGGCTACATTCGCGAAGCCGGACTCCAGGCCGTGATCTTTCCGGGCGCGGAACCCAATCCCACCGACATCAACGTGCACGAAGGCGTCAAGCTCTATCAGCGAGAGGGTTGCGACTTCATCGTCTCGCTCGGCGGCGGGTCCTCGCACGATTGCGCCAAAGGCATTGGCCTCGTCACCGCGGGCGGCGGTCATATTCGCGACTACGAAGGCGTCGACCAATCCAGCGTGCCCATGACGCCGCTCATCTCGATCAACACCACGGCGGGCACGGCGGCGGAAATGACGCGCTTCTGCATCATCACGAACTCCAGCAATCACGTGAAAATGGCGATCGTCGACTGGCGCTGCACGCCGCTCATCGCCATCGACGACCCGCGTTTGATGGTCGCCATGCCGCCCGCGCTCACGGCCGCGACCGGCATGGACGCGCTCACGCACGCCGTGGAAGCGTACGTCTCCACCGCCGCCACGCCGATCACCGACGCCTGCGCGGAAAAGGCCATCGCCCTGATCGGCGAATGGCTGCCCAAGGCCGTCGCGAACGGTGAATCCATGGAAGCGCGCGCGGCCATGTGCTACGCGCAGTACCTCGCGGGCATGGCGTTCAACAACGCCTCGCTCGGTTATGTGCACGCCATGGCGCACCAGTTGGGCGGCTTCTATAACCTGCCGCACGGCGTGTGCAACGCCATCTTGTTGCCGCACGTGTCCGAGTTCAATCTGATCGCCGCGCCCGAGCGCTTCGCGCGCATCGCCGCGCTGCTCGGCGCGTACACCGCGGGGCTGTCCACCACGGAAGCGGCCGCGGCGGCAGTGGCCGCCATTCGCGGCTTGTCGGGTTCCGTCGGCATTCCTTCTGGTCTCGCGGGGCTCGGTGTGAAGGCGGAAGACCACGAGGTGATGGCGCATAACGCGCAAAAGGACGCGTGCATGCTGACCAACCCGCGCAAGGCCACGCTCAACCAGGTTATCGCCATTTTCGAAGCCGCAATGTAAGCGGGCGAGCCTTTATTCGCCGTGAGCGGCGAAGCAATCATTTCGATCAGGAAACCTGATTAATTTTGTGTTGTCATCGACCCGGAACGACGGCGTCGCGACTTCGCGCGCACGGGCGCCGTCTCCCGACATCACGCAACTGACACCGAACAGGACCGCACCATGAATCCCTTCGACCTCAAGAATCTTGGCCTCGACGTCGAGTATCCGTACCGTCAGCGTTACGAGAACTACATCGGCGGCAAATGGGTTGCGCCCGAGGGCGGCGACTACTTCGAAAACGTCTCGCCGATCAACGGCCAACCGTTTTGCCGCGTGCCGCGCTCGACCGGCGTGGACGTGGATCTCGCCATCGACGCCGCGCACGCCGCGCGCCGCAAGTGGGGCAAGACCTCGGCGGCCGAGCGGGCGAATCTGCTGCTCGCGGCCGCCGGGCGCATGGAGAAGAACCTGCGCCTGCTCGCCGTGGCCGAAACCATCGACAACGGCAAGCCGCTGCGCGAAACCATGGTCGCGGACCTGCCGCTCGCGATCGACCATTTCCGTTACTTCGCGGGCTGCATTCGCGCGCAGGAAGGCGGCATTTCCGAAATCGACGACAACACCGTCGCCTATCACTTTCACGAGCCGCTCGGCGTGGTCGGGCAGATCATTCCGTGGAATTTCCCGCTGCTGATGGCGGCGTGGAAGCTCGCGCCCGCGCTCGCCGCCGGTTGCTGCGTGGTGATGAAGCCCGCCGAGCAAACGCCTGCCTCGGTGCTCGTGCTGATGGAGTTGATTGGCGACCTGTTCCCGCCGGGCGTGATCAACATCGTGAGCGGCTTCGGCCGCGAAGCGGGCGAGGCGCTCGCCACCAGCCCGCGCATCGCGAAGATCGCCTTCACGGGCTCGACGCCCGTGGGCAAGCGCATTCTGCACGCCGCCGCGGAAAACCTGATTCCGTCAACGGTCGAACTGGGCGGCAAAAGCCCGAACATCTTCTTCGCCGACGTGCTAGATCACGACGACGCGTTCCTCGACAAGGCGCTCGAAGGCCTCGCCATGTTCGCGCTGAACCAGGGGGAGATCTGCACGTGTCCCTCGCGCGTGCTCGTGCAGGAATCGATCTACGAACGCTTCATCGAAAAGGCCATCGCGCGCGTGGAGCGCATCAAGAGCGGCCACCCGCTCGATCTCGAAACGATGATCGGCGCGCAGGCCTCGCAGCAGCAGCTCGACAAGATCCTCTCGTATATCGACATCGGCCGCGAAGAGGGCGCGCAATGTTTGACGGGCGGCGCGCGTGCGAGTCATCACGCCGATCTTGCCGAGGGCTTCTACGTGAAGCCCACGATGCTGTTCGGCCACAACAAGATGCGCGTGTTTCAGGAGGAAATTTTCGGGCCGGTGGCCTCGGTCATGACCTTCAAGGACGAGCAGGAAGCCATCGAAATCGCCAACGACACTTACTACGGTCTGGGCGCGGGCGTGTGGACGCGCGACGGCACGCGGGCGTATCGCACGGGGCGCGAAATCGAGGCGGGGCGCGTCTGGACCAACTGTTATCACCTGTATCCCGCGCATGCGGCGTTCGGTGGCTACAAGCAATCGGGCATCGGGCGCGAGACGCACAAGATGGCGCTGTCGAACTATCAGCAGACGAAGTGTCTGCTGGTCAATTATCAGCCCGACGCGCTGGGCTTCTTCTGATGCGCCGCAGGCAGGGTTGATGCACACGGGTCGCGCGCGCATGCCGCAGTCGGCGCGATCCGGCGTCCATCCGCGTGATCGATGTCATCGACGTCATCGACGGGTAACGAAAACACACGACGAGCGCGCCGCCTGCGGGCGGACGCCTCGCGCAGTCAGTCAGGGTGGGAGAGTCAATGTCAGCGATCGAATCGGTTCTTCATGAACCGCGCGTGTTTGCGCCTGCCGCGCAAACGGTGGCCAACGCCACGGTGTCGGGCATGGCGGCCTACGAGGCGCTGTGCGCCGAAGCCGCGCGCGATTACGAAGGGTTCTGGGCGCGTCTCGCGCGCGAAACGCTCGCGTGGCATACGCCGTTCGCGAAGGTGCTCGACGAATCGAAGGCGCCGTTCTACACGTGGTTCGAAGACGGCGAACTCAACGCGTCGTACAACTGCCTCGACCGCCACGTGGAGGCGGGCCACGGTGAGCGCGTCGCGATCATTTTCGAGGCCGACGACGGCGCGGTTACGCGCGTCACGTACCGCGATCTGCTCGCGCGCGTCTCGCGTTTCGCCAACGCGCTCAAGCAGCGCGGCGTGAAGAAGGGCGATCGCGTGGTGATCTACATGCCGATGTCGATCGAAGGCATCGTGGCCATGCAGGCATGCGCGCGCATTGGCGCCACGCACTCGGTCGTGTTCGGCGGTTTCTCGTCGAAGTCGCTCAACGAACGCGTGGTGGACGTGGGCGCGGTCGCGCTCGTCACCGCCGACGAACAAATGCGGCGCGGCAAGGCGCTGCCGCTCAAGCGTATCGCCGACGAAGCGCTCGCCATGGGCGGCTGCGACGCCGTGCATAGCGTGATCGTCGACCGGCGTACCGGCGGCGACATCGACTGGATCGAAGGCCGTGACCACTGGATGCACGAACTCGCGCACGCGCAAGGTGAGACGTGCGCGCCGGAACCGGTGGGCGCGGAGCATCCGCTTTTCGTTCTCTACACCTCGGGCTCGACGGGCGCGCCCAAGGGCGTGCAGCACAGCACGGGCGGCTACTTGCTGTGGGCCGCGCAAACGCTGAAATGGACCTTCGACTGGAAGCCGGACGATATTTTCTGGTGCACCGCCGACATCGGCTGGATCACGGGCCACAGCTACATCGCCTATGGTCCGCTTGCGCTGGGCGCGACCCAGGTCGTGTTCGAGGGCGTGCCCACGTGGCCCGACGAAGGGCGTTTCTGGCAGATGATCGAGAAGCACAAGGTCACGCTGTTCTACACCGCGCCCACGGCCATCCGCTCGCTGATAAAAGCTTCGGATGCCGATGCCGCGGTGCATCCGGCGCGTTATGACCTGTCCTCGCTGCGCATTCTCGGCACGGTCGGCGAGCCGATCAATCCCGAAGCCTGGATCTGGTACTACGAAAACGTGGGCGGCAAGCGCTGCCCGATCGTCGACACGTGGTGGCAGACCGAAACCGGCGGCCACATGATCACGCCGCTGCCGGGCGCGACGCCGCTCGTGCCGGGCTCGTGCACGCTGCCGCTGCCGGGCATCATGGCGGCCATCGTCGACGAAACCGGCCAGGACGTGCCCAACGGGCAGGGCGGCATTCTGGTCGTGAAGCGGCCGTGGCCCGCGATGATCCGCAACGTGTGGGGTCAACCGGAGCGCTACCAGTCGGGCTATTTCCCCGCGGAACTTGGCGGCACGCTGTACCTCGCCGGCGACGGCAGCGTGCGCGACAAGGACAGCGGCTATTTCACGATCATGGGCCGGATCGACGACGTGCTGAACGTCTCCGGTCACCGTCTGGGCACGATGGAAATCGAGTCGGCGCTGGTGGCGAATCCGCTCGTGGCCGAGGCCGCGGTGGTGGGTCGTCCGGACGACACGACGGGCGAAGCCGTGGTCGCGTTCGTGGTGCTCAAGGCCACGCGCCCGCAAGGCGACGAAGCCGTGAAGCTCGCGAACGATCTGCGCGCGTGGGTCGGCAAGGAGATCGGGCCGATCGCGAAACCGAAGGACATCCGCTTTGGCGAAAACCTGCCGAAGACGCGTTCGGGCAAGATCATGCGCCGCCTCTTGCGCTCGCTCGCGAAGGGCGAGGCAATCACGCAGGACGTCTCCACGCTGGAGAATCCGGCCATTCTCGATCAGCTCGGCTAGCTGGACCCGGCGAATCGAACGCACGCGCACTGAGCGTTGCCAACGCGTCACCGCCCGGCGGACGCGTGAGCCGGGCGCGCGCATTTCCAGGCCGGGTCATGCTGATTGATCGCCGTGTGGCGGCACGCCGCGTGGTTCGAAGGGCGCTCCAGCGGGGCGCCGTGTCGCCGCGTTGGCGTGCGGCCGCCCCGGCGGGGAGGAAGCCGCCCATGTACGCAACCGAACCTGGCAAGCCCGGCAAACCGGACTCAGCGCGCACGCCGCGCGTGATCGTGCGCGAGGCGCGCCGCGGTCGCGGCGTATTCGCGCGACGCGACCTGCGCGCGGGCGAGATCCTGCTCGAATACAAGGGCGAGTGTCTCGACGAAACCACGGCGCTGGACCGCCTCGGCGCGCGTCCGTTTCTGCTGGGTCTCGGCGACGGGCGCATCGTGGACGGCGATCGCTGGGGCAATACCGCACGCTGGATCAAGCACGCGTGCGAGCCGAATAGCGCGATCGTGGAGCGCAAAGGCCGCCTGTTTGTGCGCGCCTTGCGGCCCATTCGCATGGGCCGCGAGATTACGCTCGATCATGCGCTCAGCGTGAACGCGCCCATCACCGAAACCCTGCGAATGCGCTTTGCCTGCGATTGCGGGTCGCGTTTCTGCCGCGGCACGCGGCTGCTGGTGCAGCACCCCGATCGCGCGGCGGCTGAGCCCAGGTCGCGGGCGTTGCCCGCGCAACCAGCCTCGCCCGCGACCATCCGCGTGCTCGAACGTCTGCCGCGCAACCGCATTGTCGTTTCGTGGCGCGAGCCCGGCCGCGCCTGCTATTCCGAGCAACTCTGGCTGCCGGCCATCGCCGCCGTGGCGGGGGTGTGCGCGCTCACGCTGGCGTCGTTCGAAGCCGGGGCGAGCGTGTTCCTGCCTTCGTGCGAACCGCGACCGCTCAATGTGGACGAGCGGATTCTCGCCGATGCGATTCGCGCGCTCGATATCGGGCCCGCGGCGGTTTGAGCTTTTGGCGCGGCGTGCGCGGCTCGCTTGACTCAAGTCACTTGATTCAAGCTGCCCGCGCAAGAAAAAGCCGGTAGCGTTCGCTACCGGCTCATCGGCACCCCTTGGTGCATTCCTCGCATTCAGTTGTAGCCGAGAATGGCCGCGCTCGTGATGTCGGGGCGATTCGGCACGGCGCCTGCCATGCGCAGCAAGGGCGCGCGCAGCAGGATGGCGTAGAGCGACGACGCGCTTTCGTCGGCGAAGCGGTTGCCTTCGTCGAAAAGCGAAGCCAGGTCGGACAACGAGAACAGTCGATCGGCCAGATTCATGCGGACCTCATCGGCAACGGAACACGGTGAAAGTCGAAACAACGATGCTCAGGATGGCTGAGTAATTCGTGCCGCGCGAAATGGCGGCGCGGCCGGGTGTCCGGGGCGAATCGAATCATGTTTAACGTCTCCGATGAATCATGTGGGGTTGCGTCGTGACACCCCACGTCTGGTGCACGTTCCGTACCAGCGCGCGATTTCGCCGTCCCGCCACGCGCCGCGCGAACACGCGCCGGTCGCACTGCGCCGAAACACCACAATGCCCGCGCCGTATTGTGCCGAAATCGCACAGGTCAGACCCTTGGCATTGCCATCGCGCGCGATGCATCGGCACGCATATGGCATGGACTTTGCATATGCGATACATTGCCCGGCCTGAAGCCGGGGCTATCGCGGAGGAGACGATGCACGAGGGAAATCAGACCGCCATGGATGCGGTCGCGCGGTCCAGCCACTGGCCGGTGCCGACGATCCAGAAAGCGCACGAGCGTTCCGAAACCTTTGGCCTGTGCGTCTCGGCACGGCCCGATTACGAAATCCTTTCCAGCGCCGCGCTCACGCTCAAGCGCGAGCAGAACCGCATTCTGTGCGCGCACGCCACGCCCGTGATGGAGACGCTGCACGATCAGATCGCCAACACGCACAGCATGATCGTGCTGACCAATGCGGAAGGGCTGATCCTCCATTCGGTCGGCGACGACGACTTTCTCGCGCGCGCGGAGAAGGTCGCGCTGCGGCCCGGCGCGAACTGGGCCGAGAGCCGCCAGGGCACGAATGCGATCGGCACGGCGCTGGCGGAACGCTGCGCCGTGGTCGTGCACGGCGATCAGCATTACCTGGCCGCCAACCGTTTTCTCACCTGTTCCAGCGTGCCGATCCTCGACCCATATGGCGAGGTGACCGGCGTGCTCGACGTCACCGGCGATCATCGCAGCTATCACCAGCACACCATGGCGCTGGCGAAGATGTCGGTGCAGATGATCGAGAATCATCTGTTCGCGACAACCTTCCAGGACATGCTGCAAGTGTCGTTTCATGGGCGGCCCGAGTTTCTGGGCACGCTGATGGAAGGCATCGTTGCGTTTTCGAGCGACGGGCAGTTTCTCGCCGCCAACCGCAGCGCGCAGTTTCAGCTCGGCATGCCACTGTCCGCGCTGCGCTCGCACACGCTCGCGTCGCTGTTCGAGGTCACCTGCGCGCAACTCGTCGACCGCCTGCGCGCGAGCCACGACACGCATATCACCCTGAACCTGCGCAACGGCACGGTCGTGTGCGCGCGGGCGCAGTTCAAGTTCGCGCCGCAGGTCGAGAGCGCGCGCCCGCGCTTCGCGAACGCGCGGGCGAATGCCGTATCCGGCGGGACGCCATTGGGAACGCATCCCGCGACCATGCCCGGCGCCGGGAACCGGTCGCAACTGAGCTATCTCGACACCGGCGATCCGCAGGTCGCCGCGGTCATCGCCAAAGTCCGCAAGGTGATCGGCAAGGACATTCCCGTGCTCATCACGGGCGCGACGGGCACGGGCAAGGAACTGCTCGCGCAAGCGATCCACGGCGACTCGCCGCGCCGCGCCGGGCCGTTCGTGGCGGTCAATTGCGCGTCGATTCCCGAGACGCTGATCGAATCCGAGCTGTTCGGCTACGAGGAAGGCGCGTTCACGGGCGCGCGGCGCAAGGGCGCGGCGGGCAAGCTGTTGCAGGCCAATGGCGGCACGTTGTTTCTCGACGAAATCGGCGACATGCCGTACCCGTTGCAAGTGCGGCTGCTGCGCGTGTTGCAGGAGCGCCTCGTGAATCCGCTGGGATCGACCAAGTCGATTCCTGTCGATATCGCCATCGTCTGCGCCACGCACCGCGACTTGCGCGAGATGATCGCGCAGAACCGCTTCCGCGAAGACCTGTATTACCGGCTCAACGGCCTCGTGGTGCGCCTGCCTTCGCTGTGCGACCGCACCGATCTGCGCGTGGTGATCGAACGCATGCTGGAGCAGGAGTCGCTGGAAATGGGCCAGATGCGCGCGCTGAGCGTGGCGCCCGAGGTGATGACGATGTTCGAGCAGTGCGCGTGGCCCGGCAATTTCCGCCAGCTCGGCAACCTGCTGCGCACGGCGGCCGCGATGGTCGACGACGACGGGCAAATCACGCGCGAGCATCTTCCCGACGACTTCTTCGACGATCTGCGCGGCCAGCACGCGGCCGGGCACGAGGCGGCCGCGGCGCATTTCGCCCAAACGGATTCCGTCGATGCGATTGGCGCGGGCAAGGCGCGCTTGCAGGACGTGGCGGCTTCGGTCGTGGCGCAGACGCTGGCGCGGCACGGCGGCAACGTTTCGGCGGCGGCGCGCTCGCTCGGTGTCTCGCGCAATACGATCTACCGGAAAATGCAGATGGGCGCACCCGGCAAAGCACCCGGTAACCGCTGATCCCCACGGTTCCCTCGCTGGCTGGCGGTGTGGCAGAAGTGTTCCGTGTTGTGTTCCGTTTTTGAACACTCTGTGCCGATACGAAACAACGGCAACATCGGCAACATCGCCATGAGCACCACGAAGGCAGCGCGGCGCGCCGGAGCGCAGGCTCGACGCGCCGCCTGATCGCGGGTTAGTTCGCCGCCCATTCCTTCGCGGCCGCCTGTGCGAAGTCGCGATACGAGCGCGGCGCGCGGCCGAGCAACGCCGTGAGCGCGTCGATGTCCGCCGCGCTCGCCACGGCGCCGTCCTGCTGGTAACGCTGCATCATCAGGCGCATGTCGTAGGCGAGCCAGCCCGGCGCGACCTGGCGCAAGCGGGCCTCGAGCGCGTCGAGATCGTCGCCGGCGTAGCGGATCGGGCGTTGCAGCGCGTCGGCCCAGATCGCGGCGAGGGCGTCGGCGGTGAGTGCGTCGGGGCCGACCAGTTCGTACGCCACGCGCGGCAGCGCGGTGCTCGCGCGCTCGCGGCGCAGCAGTTCGCGAGCGGCCGCCTCGCCGATATCGCGCACATCCACCATGGAAATCCCCTTCGCGCCAACCGGCATGCCGTAGATGCCGTGGCCGAGCAGCGCCTCTTTCTGGCGGCTGTCGTTCTGGATGAAGTACGCGGGGCGCAGCACGGTGGCGGGCAGATCCAGCTGCTCGATCATGCGCTCGACCGTGTGCTTGCTCGTGAAGTGCGGCACGTCGACATAGTCCGCGCCCTTGAACACCGAGAGATACACGATGCCCTTGACGCCCGCTTCACGCGCGAGGCTCAGCGCCTGCAAGGCCTGCGTGAGTTCGTCGGCGGCGTTCGGCGCGAGCAGGAACAGCGTGCTCACGCCTTGCAGCGCCGCGCGCATCGACGGGAGATCGCCCAACTCGCCCTTGACCGCCGTGACCTTGCCGCCGAACGCTGCCTTCTCCGGCGAGCGCGTGAGCGCGCGCACTTCGGCGCCGTGATTTTGCAGATGCGCGATGACTTGCGTGCCGACGACGCCCGTGGCGCCCGTAACCAGAATCGTCATGATGATTGCCTCGAATGGTGATACGTGAATGAAGGGCCGGCGTTGCTGCGTGGCGTGGCCCGGTAGGTAAAACGATAAACGTTCCGTTACGGTGCCGAAAGGCCGATAATCAAGACTAGTCGTCTCATCAATGGAACGTTCTAAATGGACCTCGCCGCGCTCGCCGATTTCAATGCCGTTGCCGAACACCGGGGTTTCGGACCGGCCAGCCGCGCCGTGGGGCGCCCCAAGGCGACGCTCTCGCGCCACGTGGCGGAACTCGAAATGGCGCTGGGCGTGCGGCTCGTCGAACGCGGCTCGCGGGCGCTGCGGCTCACCGAGGAGGGCCACGCGCTCCATGAGCGCACACGCGGCCTGCTCGCGGAAATCGACGAAGCGGGCGAGGCGGTGGCGGCGCGCGCGCCGGTGCCGCGCGGACGGCTGCGTATCAGCGCGCCGATGGTGTACGGGCATGTGGTGCTGAGCCGCCTCGCGGCGCGTTACGCGCTGGCTTATCCGCAGGTGGAACTGGAGATCGTCGCGGAAGATCGGGTTGCCGATCCCGTGCAGGACGGCTTCGATCTCGTGATTCGCATCAACCCGCCGCAGGACGTGCTGCTCGTCGGGCGCCGTATCGCCACGGACCGGCGCGTGCTGGTCGCGCCGCCGGGATTGTCGATGCCGGGGCTGCCGCGCGATGTGAGCGAGCCGCTGGCGCTGCCGGCGGTGCTACTCGGCACGCCCGCCGCCAGCGCCAGCTGGCAGATCGAGATGAGCGACGGCACGGTGCGCACGGTCGCGCCCGCACCGGTGTTGCGGATGTCGTCGTTGCTGATGGTGCGCGAGGCCGTGCTCGACGGCGCGGGCGTGGCGCTGTTGCCCGCGCTGCTGGTGGAGACCGACGTGCAGGCGGGAAGGCTCGTGCAGCTCGGCGTGGATGCGGGGCCGGCCGTGGAAATCTGGGCGCTGTACAGCTCGCGGCGCTTGCTGAGCGCGAAGGTGCGCGCGTTCGTGGATCTGTTGCAGCAGTTCGGCGGCGCGCGGCGGGGGACAGGCTTTTAGCGCGGCTTTCGCACGGCTCTTGCCCTTGCCGCGCGCTTGTATTCAACGCTTGGGGAGAACGGTTCTCGCGAGGATTCGCGCGCCTGCCGGTCGCGTAGGGGAGCGGCAGGCGCGTGTCGAACCCGCCGGCTACGACGACCGGTCGCGGCTGCGCGCGCGCGTGGCACCCGTGATCACCGCGATGCCGAGCAGGATCACCGAGACGATCGCGATGGTGTGATGCGTGACGTGCAGCGCCATCAATCCCCAGGCGACGCCGCCGATAAAAATGATCCACCCGACCAGATAGATGAGGAAGGTCATTGTGTTCTCCTTGTGATTGGCCGCTAAGCCCGCAAACGGCTGGCGGATGTGTTGTGTAGCAGATTGCGGGCCTGGGGTGAGGAGAGGGCGTGGACCGTGGGTCCTTATTCGGGCGAGGTGGCGCGGGCGTCGAACCAGTTGGAGCAGACGGGGAGAAATAGCAGCCCGGTTGCGACGGCGTTGGCGAGAAAACTCGCAGCGAAGAAGTTCAGGCCAAATTGTGCAATTGCCGCAAGCAACGCGAACGCCATGCCCACCGTCAGCACCAGTTGCAAGGTGCGAGCGAGTTTTTGACGCTGGCACAGACCCACGATGAGGCAGGCATTCATGGCGAGCCAGCAAGCCAGAAAGCCGATCGAGCCCGAGAGGAGCGCGAGATGTTTGGGCTGTGTCACGATGCTCGGCAACACGGCGATCGACAGCATCACCCAACCGAACGCGTAGATAAACCACATGAAGGCGAACAGCGTAATGGCATGACGTATTTGCGGCGGCGCGTCGGCGTGAAAGGCCGGCGTACTTTTCAATCTGTTGATTGGCATAGCGATTGAGCGTTTTCGCTCTTCCCCGTTTTTAGGTCCGGCATTTTATTTCTCACAGCCGGGGGCATTGTCGCCAATCGCGATCGCGATGTCGACCGTCCATTCTACAAACGGCATTGCCTATGCAATAACGCCGCACGAACGCAGGATCGACTCCGAAAGGCACGGGCAGCGCGGCATGTAGCGTGAATGCGAGCCGCCCGCCGCTCCTCATCAACGCGCCTTGAACATCGCCTGCGCCGCGCTAAAGACCGTTTCGCGCAGCCATTCACGCGCGCGATCACCGTCATGACGCAGATGCCATGACGCGATCACCGGCAACGCGCTCACGCGCACCGGCATGGCCGCGGTCACGAGCCCGAACGCGCGGGTCAGCGCGTGGCACGCCCGCGTGGGCACGACAACCAGCAAATCCGACGCGCCCGCCATGCACAGCGCCGCCGCCGCCGTGGGCGCGGCGGCGACCACGCGGCGCGCGAGCGATTGCGCGGCCAGTGCGTCGTCGACCGGATCGCGCAGCCGCCCGCGGCGCGAGACGATCACGTGCTCGGCGCCAGCGTAGCGGCGCGCCGTGAGTTTGTTCGCGGCAAGCGGATGGCCCGCGCGCATCGCGACCACCATCGTGTCGTGGCCGAGCAGCGTGTGGCGAATGTCGGCCTGAGCGGGAATGGCCGCGCCGATATGCAGATCGACCTGCCCCTGCCGCAATTCCGGCGCGTCCGCGGCCGCCTCGGCGAGCACGCGCAAACTCGCTTGCGGGGCCGCCTCGCGCACGCGCGCGACCAGCGCGGGACCGAGCGCGCACGCCAGCGCGTCGTGACACTGGATCGTGAAACTGCGCGTCAACTTCGACACGTCGAAGCGCCGCTGCTGCGCCAGTACTGCCTGCGCCCGCGCCACGATCGCGTGCACTTCTTCCTGAACCGATTCGGCATAGGGCGTTCGCGTCATGGTGCGGCCCGCGCGCACGAGAATCGCGTCGCCGGTCATGTGGCGGATGCGGTCGAGCGTGCGGCTCATGGCCGGCGAGCTAACGTGCATGCGCGCGGCCGCGCCGCCGACGCTGCCCTCGTCGAGCAACGCGTCGAGCGCGACGAGCAGGTTCATATCGAGTTGCATATAGGTTAACTCTGCGGTAACGGGATTTGACTTGATGTTAAGTCTGCCGCACCGAAAAATGAAGTCCGTTCGCGCTGATGCGCACTCCCGAAAGCCAGGCCGATATGGACACTCACGACTTCAAGACTCACACCGCCACGCGGCTCGCGAAGCAAGCCGCCTTCATTGCCAGCGACGGCGCGCTGCTCGCCGCGACCGTCGTGGCCGTGCGCGCGGCGGGCGACGCGATGCTGCGCCGCTTCGACACCGCCACGCGTACGCCCGACGATCTGCGCGATCTCGTGCGCGCCATTCACGCCAACGACGACGCCTCGCTGGCCGTGCTGCGGCCGCTGCTCACGCAGGCGCGGCCCGGTGCGCGCTGGGTCGAGGACGAACTCGAGGGCGGCGCGCTACCCGCGGGCGAGTGGTGGCTCGTGGATGCCGTCGAGGGCAACGTCAACCACGTGCACGGTCTCGCGGAATGGGGTGTGAGCGCGACGCTGATCCGCGACAACGCGCCGGTTCTCACCGCGATCTACGAGCCGGTCGCGCAACGCCTCCACAGCGCGCTGCGCGGCGGCGGCGCGGCCTGGCTCAACGGCGTGCCGATGCGCGCCTCGACGAAAACGGAACTGCGCGCGGCCATCGTCGCCACGGGGCAGGCGAAGCCCGGCGAGAGCGAGGCAACGTGGCGGCGCCTGGGCGTCTCGATCACGGCGATGCTGCGCGCGGCGCTCGTGGTACGCGCGACGGTGCCCGCCACCTTCCAGCTCGCGCAGGTCGCCGCGGGCCAGATCGACGGTTTCTGGCAGTACAGCAACGTGCGCTCGGGGCAGGCGGCGGGCGCGCTGCTCGTGGCGGAGGCGGGCGGCATCGTCACCGATCTGCGCGGCGAACCGTGGACGCTCGCCAGCGACGACTTTCTCGCCTGCGCACCCGGCATTCATGGTGAATTCGTCGACGCATTGCGCGAGGTGGCCTGAGCGCCGCCGTCGACACATTCGAAACCCCACGCAAACTCACTCACTTATTCGATCAGGAAGATCACTCATCATGAACCTCGGTATTCTTGGCGCGGGACGCGTCGGTGCATCGCTGGCGCGCGCGTTCGCGGAAAAAGGCCACACTGTCACGCTCGGACATCGCGATCCGCAAGCGGGCGCGGCGCGCTGGCAGGGTCCGCCGGTCCATCACGCAACGCTCGCGCAAGCGGTCGCGGCCGCGCCGCTCGTCATCAACGCCACGCCCGGCGATAGCTCGCTCGAAACGCTCACGGCATTGCGCAACGCGCTGCGCGGCAAGACCTTGCTCGATGTGGCCAATGCGAGCGAGCGCCTGCCCAACGGCATGCCGGGCGGCCTGCTGTATCCGGGCAGCAGTCTCGCGGAACGCTTGCAGGCCGCGCTGCCGGAAACGCAGGTGGTGAAGTCGCTCAACACGATGTTCTTCAGCGTGATGACCGCGCCCCAAAGTCTCGCGACCGCGCCCAAGGTATTTCTGAGCGGCAACGACGGCGCCGCGAAGGCACAGGTGCGGGCGCTGCTTGCCGAGCTGGGCTGGGCCGACCATGCCATGCTCGATCTGGGTGCGATCGCTTCGGCGCAGGCAACGGAGGCGCTCATGCTGATGGTCCCGCACGTGATCCGCGCGGCCGGGTTCCGGCCTTTCGCGCTCACCGTGGCGGACTGATACGCGGCGCAAAGCCGCGGTTCGCCGGGCGTCTCCAGTGAGTTTTCGCGAACGCAGCGATCTGAATATGTCACTTGTCGGCCAAATTACGGCTACTTACGATCGTTTCGACTAGTCGCGGTGGGACTGCACGGCACAGCCGGCGCGGGCCCGGTCTTCTCTCTCCGGCGGATGCCCAGCATGATCGACCCCAATAAAAGCAGACGAGCCAGCCTCGCGGTATTTGTACTGCTCTACCTCGGCTATTGCATTTCCTATATCGACCGTTCCGCGATCGCGCTCTCGCTCGTCGCCATCGGCAAGGAATTTCATGTGGGCTCGGCGGCGCTCGGCGTCGTCATGAGCACGTTCTATATCAGCTACGCGGCCATGCAGATTCCCGGCGGCTGGATCGCCGACCGTTGGGGCAGCAAGAAGGTCATCTTCGTTTCGGTGGCGTTCTGGTCCGTGTTCACGCTGATGACCGGACTCGCGTGGTCGCTCGCCTCGCTCATCGCCATCCGCTTCATCTTCGGTCTTGGCGAAGGCGGTTATCCGGGCGCGGCGGTGAAGGGCGTGACCGAATCGTGCGCGCGCGCCGACCGGCCGAAGATGTCGGCGCTGCTGATGTCGTCGAATTACGTGGGCAGCTTCGTCGCGCCGCTCGTGATCGCGCCGCTCATTCTCACGCTCGGCTGGCGGCATGCGTTCGTCGTCGCGGGTATCGCGGGTCTCGTGTTCGCGCTGTTCTATCTGTTCGCGGTGAAGGACACGCATCAGAAGCGCGATTCGGCAGGCCGTTCCGCGCGCATCGACGGCGCGGCCACGCGCGCGCTGCTGAAGATGCCGCTCATGTGGAAGATCCTGCTCACGTGGTTCGGCATGGGCATCGTCAACAAGGGACTCGATGCGTGGATGCCCGCGTATCTGCTCACCGAGCGTCATCTCGACCTCAAGGCCGTCGGCATGCTCACGCCGCTGCCGTTCGTCGCGGCGAGTATTTCCACGGCGCTGGGCGGCTGGATTCTCACGCGCTGGTTCGACGGCCGCGAGAAGTGGCTGATGGCGGCCTGCTGCGCGATCTCCGGCTTCTTCCTCTACGAGATGTACACGGCGCAAACGGTCACGGGCGTGATCGCGTATCAGTCCATCGTGTACTTCTTCAAGTCGTTCGTGTTCGCGGGCGTCTTCGCGCTGCCGGCCAAATTCCTGCCGCAGAAACTCATTGGCACGGGCGCGGGCATGGTCAACTTCGGGGGTCAGGTGGCGGGCTTCGTCGCGCCGGCGGTGATCGGCGTGCTGGTCTCGGTCACGGGCAACTACAACGCGGTGTTCGGTTTCCTGATCGTGGCCACGGCATTCGCGCTCGTCACCAGCCTGTCGATCCGGCTCTCGCCCGAGGCGGATGCGCGCATCGGCGCGACGGGGGAAGCCTGATCGCGGTTTCACCCGGACTGGCGCTATGATGGAGCGTTTCGCGTCCTCCCGTCCGTCCATCATGAGCGCCCGCATTCTTCAGGAAGCCGCTGTCCGCTACTTTCTGGAAGTCGTCAACACCGGCTCCGTCGCCGACGCGGCCAGTCGCCTGAACGTCGTGCCGTCCGCCGTGAGCCGCCAGATCGCGCGGCTCGAAAGCGAACTCGGCACGCCGCTGTTCGTGCGACAGTCGCGCGGCATGGTGCCGAGCAAGGCGGGCGAGATGCTCGCGGCGTATGCGCGCCGCTCGCAACTCGACGCCGAGCAGATCTCGCTGGAAATCGACGCGCTGCGCGGCGAAGCCGAACGCACGATTCGCATCGCGTGCACGGAAGGCTTCGCGGCCACGTTCCTGCCGCGTGCGATGGCCGAATTCCGCCGCAGCGTGGCGCCGGCCTCGTTCGAAGTCGTTGTCGATACGGCGGCGGGCGTCACGCAGCGCGTGCGCGAAGCCGAATGCGACATCGGCCTCACGTTCAGCTTCGGTCCGGCGAAGGACATACACGTGGCGTTCTCCGCGCCGTCGCCCGTGTTCGCAATCGTGGCGTCGTCGCATCCGCTGGCGGCGTCCACGCAGGTATCGTTCCGCGAATTGCTCGCGTATCCGCTCGCCTTGCCCGGCGTGCATTCCACGCTGCACAAACTCATCGACATTTATTGCAGCCGCGAAGGCGTCGCGTGCAAGAGCGTGCTCAGCAGCGCGACGCTCGAAACGCTGCTCGGCTTCACGATCGCGAGCGACGCCGTCACCTTCAGCGGCGAACTCTTCGTGCGCCCGCGTCTCGCCTCGGGCGAACTCGTTGCGTTGCCCGTGCCGGAACTGACTACCAGCGAGCGCGCCATCGAGATTCAAACGCTCGCGCGGCGCGCGTTGCCGCCCATGCTGCAAGCGTTCATCGAGCGTTTGAGCGACGAACTCGCGCCTGCCGCGCGCGTTGAGCAAAAGTGAATTGACCGTTCGATAAACGTCACTGGCGGTCGTTTTTCTCGTCGTCTACATTGGGCGAACTCTTGCCTTGTTGCTCAAAGGATTGCTCGATGAACGACCGTCACGAACTCACTCGTCTTAGCGCCGTTGCGTTGCGCGCGTTGTTGCAGGCGCGCGAAATTTCCGCCGTCGAATTACTCGAAGCGTGCATCGCGCGCATCGACACACTCAACCCTTACGTCAACGCCATCACGGCCACGAGCTTCGACCGCGCGCGCCGCGAAGCGCTCGCCGCCGACGCCGCGGTTGCCCGTGGCGAGGCCGTGGGCATCTTGCACGGCTTGCCTATCGGCATCAAGGATCTCGAAGAGACCGAAGGCCTGTTGACCACGTACGGCTCGCCGCTCTATCGCGCCAACGTGCCCGCGCAGGACAACACGCTGGTGCGCCGCGTGCGCGCGGCGGGCGCGATCGTGGTCGGCAAGACCAACGTGCCGGAAATGGGCGCGGGAGCGAACAGCTTCAACCCGGTGTGGGGCGCGACGGGCAATCCGTTCGACCCGCGCCTGAACGCGGGCGGCTCCTCGGGCGGTTCGGCGGCGGCGCTCGCGCTCGACCTCGTGCCGCTCGCGAGCGGTTCCGACACCGGCGGCTCGCTGCGCATTCCCGCGGCGAAATGCGGCGTGGTGGGTCTGCGCACCTCGCCGGGTCTCGTGCCGAGCGATCGCAAGCCGCTGGGCTGGACGCCGATCGCCGTGGTCGGGCCGATGGGGCGCACCGTGGAGGACACGTGGCTGCAACTCGCGGCCACCGTGGGCCAGTCGGGCAGCGATCCGCTCGGTTATCCGTTCGCGATGAGCGCGACGATGGAAGGCCGCGCGCCCACGGATCTCTCGGCCTTGCGTATCGGTTACACGGAAGACTTCGGCGTCTGCGAAGTGGACGACGAGATTCGCGCCGTGTTCCGCCGCAAGATCGCGTTTCTGCGCGGCAAGGTCGCGGTGTGCGAGCCGGTCGAGGTGGACTTCGAAGGCGCGCATCGCTGCTTCGACGTGCTGCGCGCGGAGGCCTTCGTCGCCGGTCT